>JAADHW010000098.1 GCA_013151695.1 Gammaproteobacteria bacterium | reverse complement strand
GTTCGCCTACCCAGTGCCGAACAGTACGCAGCACAGGTTGCAAAAGAACAAAAATGCCTGCCGCAACTGTCCCCACATCTCCCACTGCCTATTCCAATGCCCGTGGCTATGGGGGTGCCGGGGGAGAATTATGCTTGGCATTGGTCGGTATACCGGTGGCTTGAAGGTGAGAGTGCCAACCTCGATAACATTGCAGACCTGCGTCAGTTTGCCGCTACGTTGGCCAATTTTCTCAGTGCCTTGCAAAAAGTTGATACGCAATGTGGCATGCCTCCTGGTGCCCATAACTTTTATCGTGGTGGCGAGTTGTCTACTTACGATAAGCAGACACGTGATGCCATCGAAGTTTTACAACAACATATCGATTTTGGCGCAGTAACTGCAGTTTGGGAAGCAGGCCTTAAGAGTACTTGGGAAAATCACCCGGTATGGCTGCACGGAGATGTCAGTGCAGCCAATATGCTGGTGCGCAATGGTCGTTTAGTCGCAGTAATCGATTTTGGATGTTGCGCAATCGGCGATCCTGCTTGCGATTTAACCATCGCTTGGACCCTTTTTTCAGGTGTGAGCCGTGAGAGTTTTCGGACAGCACTTCACCTTGATGAAAATACTTGGGCGCGAGCACGTGGCTGGGCAATGTGGAAGGCGCTGATTACGTGGGCTGAACTTGTTGGTGAGAACTCATTTGTGGTCCAGCACAGTCAGCATGTCATTGATCAGATCCTGGCAGACCAATCACAACGTTAAAAAGTAACCTCGTCTACATCGCATACAAGCGGTCGAGCTTTTTGTAGGCGGAGGGTGTGTATGGAGAGTGAACACTTCATAATGTCTTACCTAAACCGGACATGATTACAGAATCAAAGCCTAAAAGTGATGTGATGCTCGATTGTCAGGATCTTTCGTCACTCCAATTGGACATGGCACTTCATATAACCTGTCAGAACTTCACCCTATTCGGAGAATCTAATGCAGCCCACTGCAACCCGCCCAATTATCGATGCTGCTTACGGAGTGCCCGAGCACGAAGACAATTTACTGTCTTGGGGTGATGTCGAGTTGCGTATACAACAAGCCCACACCTATTGGTTGAGTACAGTATCGCGTAGTGGTGTGCCGCACACCCGCCCTATAGATGGGGTGTGGTCGCGCACAGCTTTATATTTTAGTGGCAGTTCTAACTCTCGTTGGTTTAAAAATGTGGTGGAAAAGCCACTGGTATGCCTGAACTTAGAGGATGGGATAAAGGCGGTGATTGTCCATGGGATTGTTGAGCATGCCAGGGTCGAACTTTCGTTTGCGGAAGAATTGGCTGCGTTGTCTAACAATAAATATGATATCGGAGTGACAGCTAAGACCTACCTTGGCCCAGATGTTTTGATTTTACGGCCACAGCGGGTGTTCGCATGGAACTTACTATACGAAGATGCCACCCGGTTTGTTTTTACTTAGCCGCCAGAAATGTCCACCGCATCAATCAGGTCATTGCGAACCAAGGATGCTGATGGGCGTTTGCGCTCGTACTTTCTGGCTGGGGTATTGATGATCTCGATCAGCTCTCCGGCATTTAAGCCTGATTGTTCTCGTTCCTTGTTGATTTCGCCGTAGGTGGTGGATCGTTGGCGGGGGTTACGATTTAGGCTCCGCACAATTCGACGCATCTCTTCAGATGAGGTTTCTTGGCCATGTTGAGTACCCGCAGCGCGACTAATTGATTCGTTCATTAGTGTGCCGCCAAGATCGTTACAGCCTGCATTCAAACAGCCCTTCACCCCTTCGTGCCCCATCTTCACCCAGCTCGCTTGGATGTTGTCGATTTGGCCATGCAGGGCCAAACGTGCGACCGCGTGCATGAGTATGGCTTCTCGAAAGGTCGGGCCTTTGCGTGCCTTACCTTTGAGGTACATGGGTGCTTCCATGTGTACAAATGGCAATGGTACAAACTCTGTAAAACCGCCGGTAATTTTTTGCAAGTCTCGCACTCGAATCAGGTGTCGTGCCCAATGCTCTATGCGTTCAACATGGCCGTACATGATGGTTGCAGTGGTCTTAAAGCCGACACTGTGCGCGGCCTGCATCACCTCCAACCACTGATCGGTGTTGATCTTGTCTGCACAAATTACCGCACGAACTTCGTCGTCTAATATTTCTGCAGCGGTTCCTGGCAGAGTGCTGAGCCCGGCATCTTTGAGCATCTGCAAATAGGGCACCAATTCCATTTCCAAGGTGGCTGCTCCTTGCCACACTTCTAACGGGGAAAATGCGTGTATGTGCATATCTGGCGCAGCAGCTTTTACGGTCTTAAGAATGTGGGCATAAGTATCACCCGTGTATTCAGGGTGAATCCCCCCTTGCATACATACTTCCGTGGCGCCACGTGCCCAAGCCTCTTTCACACGACGGGTTATTTCTTCATCGTCGAGATCATAAGGCCGGCCGCGTAAGTTTTCAGCCAGTTTGCCTTTGGAAAACGCGCAGAACTGACATTTGAAGTAGCAGATGTTGGTGTAATTTATGTTGCGGTTAACAACAAAGCTAACGGTATCTTTGTTTACTTCTCGTCGTAGTTGATCTGCCGCTTGGGTCACTGCGGTAAAATCATCGCCGCGTACTTCAAACAAGCGAACAATTTCATTCTCTTGCAGAGACTCACCAGCTCTTACCCGGGAAATGATGTCGGTAATATCGGCCGATACGTGAGTGGGTGCATCCATTATCGCAGTCATCACTTCAACCGGCGGTGGCGTATCTACATCGCCAGGACACCAATCATCGATACGTGGCATGCCTTGTGTATCAATCATATCCAATATGCGCTCGTGCAAATCAGAGTGCACCCACTGAGACAGGTTTTGTGCGTAGGCAGGATAGACAGTGAGGCGTTCTGTTAGATACTTGCCTGCGGCTGCGGTTTCTCGGACAAGGTCGTCGAGTTGTGGCCACGGAGCTTCCGGATTGACAAAATCTGGAGTAACGGGAGAAACGCCCCCCCAATCGTTAATGCCGGCGTGGACAATCTGAGGCAATACCCCTGGGCTTAGATTGGGGGGCGCCTGGATACTCATTTGAGCGCCAAATATGATTCGTGCGATGGCGATAGTCCACAGCAGTTCGTTTAGATCTGGTTCTGGTGCATTGACCATCTTGGTTTCCGCTTTAGCGCGGAAATTCTGCACGATAATTTCTTGAATATGACCGTACTGTAAATGAATGTCTCGAATAGCCAGCAAGCTCTCTACGCGTTCCAAGCGAGTTTCGCCGATGCCGATCAATATGCCGGTGGTGAATGGTACTTGCGCGATGCCTGCATTGACTAAGGTTTCTAGGCGTACAGACGGAATTTTGTCTGGCGAACCATAATGTGGCATGCCTTTTTCGCAGAGTCTGTCGGAAGTAGATTCCAGCATGATGCCCATGGAAGGCGAAACGCTTTTCAAATCTTGCAGTTCTTCAGGGCTCAAGTTGCCGGGGTTCAAATGAGGCAGCAGGCCAGTTTCTTTGAACACTGCTTCGGCAGCCGCACGAAGGTATGCAGTGGTAGTTTCGTAACCCATGTCTGCCAAAGCTTCTCTTGCGGCTTTGTAACGAAGCTCTGGCTTTTCCCCTAATGTGAATAGAGCTTCTTTACATCCCATGGCTTGGCCGTGGCGTGCCACCTCGAGGATTTCTTCCATACTCATATACGGGGATTTTAATTTGCGTGGCACTTGCGCAAATGTACAGTAGTGACAAACATCTCGACACAGGTGGGTGAGTGGTATAAAAACTTTTTTGGAAAAAGTGATGACATTGTTGAACCCGCGATCGCGCAGTATTTGCGCTGTGTCAGCGAGGGTGCGGGTATCGTCAAAGTTGGCCAGCTGGATGGCGTCTTCATGACTGGGCAACTCGCCCGCTAATGCGTTGTCGAGAATGGTTTGAATCATGAATTATCCAGATTGGGAATTTGTTAGGGCTTGTAGTCGGTCAATGATGCCGGCGTTGCGAAGATAGTTTGATGTCTGGCTGGTAGGCTCGCTGCGGTACACTTCAAGCAGATCTTGGGGAAGATCAACATCTAGGGTAAATCGCGTGTTAGGCACAATACGCGGGGTGAATCCTGCCGCAAAGGCGGCATCTACGTGGGGCTTGAAACTCTTGCCATCAAAAACATACGCTATGGCACCGGGCGGGGTGCATATCAACCCATTGGTACCGATGTGATCAGTGTCGGGCATGATGGTGATGTCTGTGTGATCGCGTAGAAGTTGGTTCAACTCATCTGCTTGAATACCAGGAACATCCGCGGGTACCACAATCACCCCGCAGGCATGAAAATTGGCAATTAGGTGTTGAGTGGCTTGTTCGAGAGATTCGGGTAGGTTTGCATTAGGACTTTCGGCGAAACGTTCTGTGCCGAATGCCTGTGCCAGAGCGTCGGCTTCTGGTGCCCGGGAAACAATTAAAATGCCGTTCAGTTCTGAACATTTGGCAAGACAGGAGAGTACATCTCGGGCCATCGCCAACATCAGAGAGCGCCGTTCTTCTCCACTCAAGACGTCAGCTAGACGCTGTTTTGCCCGGTCGAACGTCTTTACGGGAACGATTGCCCACATATGGCGACTCCCTAGTATGTTTAACTTACGACCAACGACCCCTATTCACGCCCCTTTGGTATGCGCAACTGAGTTGTCGTAGCCGATTGCGAGAGAGGCCAAATAGCCCTTTGACATAAAGAGACCTAAAAAGACCTAAAGACCTTTTACAAAAAAGGTCTCTCGCAAAAACCTCAGTGTGTCCTTAGCTAGAGACACACGATCTTGCAACGTTACCATGATGGTATTCGTCACGATAGACGGAATTTCTATTTGCTTAGAGTCGTTTTCATCTGATTTATCTACTATGAAGCCATCTATCAGACCATCGTAGTGCTTGGCCACGGCGGCGGCCGAGGCTGGAATATTAAGCTCTTTCATCATTTTGGCGGCTGGACCTTTGATCGCGAGGCCGCCAACGATAGGTGATATGGCGACTACAGGTAGCGGTGCCAACAACGCTTTGAACCCGGCCAACTTCAACAATGGATCCACAGAAACATAGGGGTTGCTGGGACATATAACCACCGCATCGCACTGCGCAAGCCATGCTGCCAAGTCTGGATTGAGTTGAGCGTTTTCAATGCCCTGGAATTCGAAATCAATTACTTTTGGCTGGCAACGTTCTTTGACGAAATACTCTTGAAAAGGCAGAACGCCTTGGTTTGTGTGCACCAGAGTACGAACGGGGTCATTACTCATCGGTAAGACACGATGTAGGATGCCCATGGCTTGAGTGAGGCTTTGAGTCGCTTGAGTGAGAGAGTTGCCGCTTGCCAGCAATTGCGTACGACGCACATGCAGAGCCATGTCTTTGTCGCCAAGGCGAAACCAATCTTCACCGCCGAGACTGGCTAGCGTTTCGATGAATTGCCATGTTTCACCTTGGCGTCCCCAGCCTAGATCTTGGTTATTTTGCTGGGCCAGTGCGTAGGTGAGACTGTCAATGTCTGGAGAAATGTGCAAACCGAGATGTTCGAAGTCATCAGCCGTGTTGACGGCGAAAACCAGCTGTTCTGGACCAAGAAGCTGGCTTAACCCCAAGGCCAATTTAGCGCCGCCGACGCCGCCTGTGATGGCAAGAATCTTCGGCACTAGCGGAACAAATCTTCTTCTAGCGGGCGATTGATCATTGCCGCGGTTTGGGCCGCATTTTGGGCCGCAGTTCGTGTTGGATTGCTTGCTGGTAAACCACGAATCAGAACTAGGGGGATTTTTTCCGTGGTTTCGCCCATTTCTAATGTCGCCGCGGCTGCCAGCGCATCTGCGCGGTTGATGAGGGTTACTTTAAGCTCGCGTCCGTAGATATCTTCTCCGCCTCGATGGTCATCAAGTACTTGAATGCCTGCACAACCGATGGCGACGCCAATAGTCCCCATACGCCAAGGTCGGTTATGGCTATCGGTGATGATTACGCCGAGTTCGCAAGCTGCCAGCGATTGCAATTTATCGCGTATGCAGGCTGCACTTTTGTCGGGATCTTTGGGTAGCAGGAGGGCTTGCTCACCGCCGCTGTGATCGATGTTTGATTGGTCGATGCCTGCATGCGCACCTACCATACCGAGGTTGTGCCGCACGATGAGCACGCCCAAACGCTGACGCAATACTTCCGTGGACTCTTGCAAGATGAGTTCCACCATGCGCGGGTCTTTGTCGGTCTGGGCAGCCAGTGCGATGGCTTGTTCACTTGGCTCGACATCTGCAAGGGCAACTTGTTGGCCTTCTGCCTTGGATACAATTTTTTGCGCAATACACACCATATCGCCATCTTGCAAGGTGATCTTGTTGCTCACTAAGGTGTCGTATATTTGTTGCGCCAGATCATCTCCCGGTACAACCATTGGCATGCCTGGAATGGGTAATACAGAAAATCCATTTGGGCTGTTGTTGGTGTTCATGGTGTGAAGTTAGTGTTCCTGGCCGATTATCTTGATACCAGAGTGGGACACGATACCACTGCGGTTAATTTGGATGAGAATAGAAGTCAGTGCTTCGGCTGCTGCAGAGTTGGCTACAGGACCTGCATGCCAACCGTTCATGCCAGCGTCTTTGGTGAGATCGATGACTTTCTGTCGTGCCGCCTTTTTGTTACCACAAACCAATACGTCGCACTCGATGACCACATCTTGCTGTAACAAGTGTGCGGCGATATTTTGATAAGCCGTGACCACCATGACGTCATCGCCGAGAAAGTTTTGCGCGCGCTTACCGGCACTACCTTCTTTAGGTAGCTGAACGGTACCCACCTTGGGCGGTACTAGGGGGACGGTCACGTCGATGAGGATTTTTCCAGTTAAATTTGCTTTGACGTAATCCAACGTTGAAATTTGATGCTCAGCAGGCACCGTGAGTACGACAATGTCGCCAGCGGCCGCCGCATCTAAATTTTCCATTGCATCCGCGGGCGTATCCGCACTGATTTTCTGTAGGGCTTCGACCGCTGCTTGTGCTTTTTCTAAGGTGCGAGAGCCGATAACGATCTTATACCCTGCTTTTGACCAGCGAATGGCTAGCCCTGTACCCAAGTCGCCGGTGCCGCCCAGAATGGCGATTGTTTCTTTTGACATAATTTCCCCCTCTCAGGAAATAGAAGTATAGGTGTTACGAAATAGGCGCGGGATTATGCCGTTATTGGCCATCGAATGAAAACCAAGTCGCTGTTCCTGAGTAGGACCGCACTTCGTACATCAATGGAATACCACCCTACCTCTGCCCTATCATGGAGCCAAGTCATGGAGCCAAGTAAAGAGGGTGAGGGGAAAAAGTGCACAGACGAAATTTTATGCGCAGCATAGCCGGTGCTGGCGTCGCCTTAGCGTACCCAGTGGGTATTTTAGGCAGCGAGCTATCCTCTGACATCACGCAATTAAGCGCATCACAGTTGTCTGCCGCCATCGCGCAACGCCAGGTCAGTTGTGTCGAGGTCATGCAGAAGTATTTGGATCGCATTCATCGTTATAACCCGGTCTACAACGCCATCGTGAGCATGCTTGATGACGATACGCTGCTGACTCAGGCAGGTCTTGCGGACAAAGCTCTGAGCCGGGGTGAATATTGGGGTTGGATGCATGGCATGCCGCATGCGGTAAAAGACCTGGCTAATGCCGCTGGACTACTGTCCAGTTATGGCTCACCAATATTTGCGGGTACCGAGGTCTCAGAAGACGATTTCATGATTGGCCGGATACGCAAGCAAGGGGCGATATTCATTGGTAAAACCAATGTGCCTGAATTTGGTATGGGGTCGCAAAGTTACAACCCAGTGTTTGGCGCAACGGGCAGTGCTTATGATCCTGACCTCACTGCCGGTGGTAGTAGTGGTGGTGCGGCTTGTGGATTGGGTACTCAAATGCTGCCGGTCGCAGATGGCGGTGATCTCATGGGCTCATTGCGCAACCCGGGTGCATTCAATAACGTCATTGGCTTTCGGCCGACCCAGGGTCGGGTCCCTGACGGAAATGCGGGCGACTTGTTCTATCAAAAAATGGGTACTGGTGGTCCGATGGGACGCAACAGCGAAGATACCATTCGGTTGTTGCACAGCCTTGCTGGGCATCACCAAGGCCAGCCCTTGTCTCTTCGCGACCCTCTCCCAAATTATGAAGCCTATAACCTACTGAACTTAAAGGGTCTGAAAATGGGTTGGATGGGCGACTTCGAAGGCCATCTACCCACGGAGCCTGGGGTGCTTGAGGTGTGTGCGGCAAGTCTTCGCACGCTGGAACAAAACGGTGCGATTGTTGAACCCTGTAGGCCTGACTTTGATATGAATGTGTTGTGGGAAACCTGGCTCACACTGCGGCACTGGACCCGTCACGGTATGCGCGACCTTTATGACGATACGGCTAAACGTAAATTACTTAAGCCAGAGGCGGTGTGGGAAATAGAAGGTTCGTTGAATACCACAGCGGCGCAAGTGTACAAGGCGGGTATCGCTCGATCACAGTGGTACCGGGAAGTTCACAAGTTGTTGGCGACTTACGACTTTCTGGTTTTGCCTACAGCGCAGGTATTCCCATTCTCGAAAGAAACTCACTGGCCAGCTGAAATTGAGGGCACAAAAATGGATACCTACCACCGCTGGATGGAAGTTGTCATCGGTGCAACCCTAGCAGGCATCCCTGTTTGTAATGTTCCGGCAGGCTTTGACCCACACGGCAGACCTATGGGGATGCAAATTATGGGTCGTTTTGGTGACGACCAACACGTACTTGAATTTGCCATGTCTTATGAAGTGGTTACAGATCATCTTCAGCGCCGACCTGTGATGCAGGCTGTAAGTTAGGCAGTACATAAGACCTTGAAATTAGGGCGTTACTGGGCATGTCCTCTCCAAAACTAGCCGAACCAGCCGAACACATGCGCGAGTACTTGAGTGTCCTCATGCCTCTTGCACGGGGTGAGCAAGTTAAATGTTAAGGTGGGCAATACAAGATACAAGGTATTGTTTTGGATGTGCCTAGTTCGATTGTCGCGGTAACTTTTTGAGACATTTGTTTCTCACTCTAAACCTGAGGTTGTAGTGGGTGTTGACATTGCAGATAAGATCCTTGGTAGGGTTGCACATTTACGGCCCAGCTATAGCCCCTGTAAATCAGTGTTGAAGGCCGGCTTGGTTTATAAGTACAGATGACAGGCGCAGTGATTGTGGACATCAAAGACAGATTGCCGTAGCTTGATTTCCCGATTGTTGTATTCGATATCGGTCTGAGGGTTGTAATAGTGGTATCAGAAAGTCAGAACTACGCGGCGGGGCTCTCCGGCGTTGGTGGCGTGGACTATGCCAGTTCGGCCTGGAGAGCGGGCGACCTCGAACGATCGAGATTACAACGAGAAAGAGAAGCGGCGCTCCGGCAACCCGCGGTGGTCGACAGTTCAACATCTTCGAGTGGTACAGACAGTGGTACGTATTCGGAATCGAGCGGCGCTGGCTTTACTTTTTTTTCGATCTTGGTGTTTGTTGTAGCCAGCGTTTACGGATTACACGCGGGAGTGCAGCATTTCTTTCCAGACATTGAGCAGCAAATCTACCCGTACGTTGGCCCGGATGGCCTGATCTCCAAAAACGTTTTTGCCTGGACGATCATTGCGGTGCTGACAACCGTTGGCATATTGATTCGAAAAATTCTCAGGTGGGTTCTCGGTTTAGGCTTGGTAGTGGCAGTGGTGGGCGGTGTCGTCAGTCTGCTGATTCGCTAACGGGCAGGACCGTCCGAAATTACAGCAACGATGTTGCTTAATCGGTGAAGTGCGCGAAGCAAAGGTGACTTACATGTGCAAGCAACGCTCGTTTCATGTGAAAAGACCAGAAGCTCTTCGAATTTGATACCAATGTCATCAATGACAAAGTGTGGCTCAACCGTTCACAGATTGGGGAAGAATGGATGATCAGAATTAACTCAACTGCTCTTTTTCTACACGTTGTCGAATCATTAAAAAGCACTTCAATAATTTCTTTGCTCTCACATCAACACTGGTCCTCCCCAGGCTTTGCCTGCTAGAGTCCCCTATGAACTCGGTGAGCGTTGTTGTTATGTGTCGTGATTTATTAGTTACTAAAGATGAGGAGGCATTATGTCTAAGACTGCGTTAATTATTGTTGATTTACAAAATGATTATTTCCAGGGTGGTAAATGGGAGCTAGAAGGTACTGAAAGTGCTGCGAAAAAAGCGGCGACATTACTTGCCAGCTTCAGAGCAAAAAAGTTGCCTGTAGTACATGTTCGTCATGAATTTCCGACAGCTGACGCCCCATTTTTCGCGCCGGGCTCAGACGGCGCAAAAGTACATACATCAGTACAGGAGCTAGAAGCTGAGCCCGTTGTCACTAAACATCAAATCAATGGTTTTAGAGACACTAATTTGAAAGAAGTTTTGGGTGGGTTGGGTGTTGATAGTGTATTAATTTGTGGCGCCATGAGCCATATGTGTATTGATGCAGTCACACGTGCCGCTAATGATTTTGGATATAATTGTGCCGTCGCACATGATGCTTGTGCAACATTAGACCTGGAGTTTGAGGGCGTTACCGTTCCGGCAAGTCATGTACACGCTGCTTTTATGGCTGCACTTGATTTTGCTTATGCAAATGTGGCATCCACCGATGAACTGCTTAGTGAGCTCAATACATCGTAAACGAAGCAGGTCATCCTCTGAGGGGGTTAAGTGCTAACGTGCGAGCCTAAGCCTCTAAATTAACTCAACTGCGTTTCTTTACAATCAATATTGTCAACCCGTCAATCGAAGGCTGTGCCGATGACCAGTGATCCGTATTTCGCCACACGTCCGAAACCCCGTACAAGGCACGTGCCGGGCTTGTTGCTGGCATATTTGCTCGTTTTATTTGTTTTTCCAGGGGAGGCATTCGCCCATGGCGTGGCAGAGGGCGACAAAGGGTATATTCAAGAGATCACTGGCGTACACCTGATCTCCTTTCTCTATCTCGGGGCCAAGCATATGGTGACAGGCTACGACCATATCCTGTTCCTCTTTGGCATCATCTTCTTTCTCTACAAAATGAAGGATATTGTCATTTATGTGAGCCTGTTCGCCCTTGGCCACTCAACAA
>JAADHW010000195.1:9576-22775 GCA_013151695.1 Gammaproteobacteria bacterium | reverse complement strand
ATCCAATACACTGACTTTCGTCGATGTAGGCGATCCCTACCTCGGTCGCAGGAAGAGGCGGGGTAGATGCATCCACAGCCATGATTGCAGCGATGGCAGCATAGGTTGTTTGGCCCCCAGGCGGGCACAAATTGATCTTTTCGCCCTGCTCGGCTATCGCCTTGGCATAGGGTTGGCAGCCAGGGAATCCGCATTGTGCACATTGCGTTTGTGGCAGTACGGCGTCTATTGTTTTAACCAACGGGGAAAGGTTGATGGGGTACCGCCGCTGCAGCCAGATATTGACTAAGGCAAAGCCCAGCAAAGTTGCGATGATGAGGGCTGGCACCGTGATCAGTGCATCACTCAAGACCACTAGGACAACACGCCTTGGAATCCCATAAAGGCGAGACTCATGAACCCGGCAGAGAGTAAGGCGAGAGGTGTGCCTCTAAATGGTTTTGGTACATCGTCGTGGATTAAGTTTTCACGCATGGCGCCGAACAACACCATAACTAGAGTGAACCCACCCGCTGCACCTATGCTAAAGACCAGCGTTTGTAAAAGTGTTAGTCCTTGATCAACAGCCAATAAGGCAACCCCGAGCACTGCGCAATTGCTGGTGATCAAAGGTAGGTAAATCCCCAAAAGTTGATGTAGAACAGGTGAAGTTGCTTGCAGGTAGTACTCTATCAACTGCACCGTTCCTGCAATGACCATGATAAATAAGATGATGCGCAAATACTCGAGCCCCAACGGAACCAGAATGCCGTGATATAGCAAATAGCTCGACACTGCTGAAAGCGCAAGCACAAAGGTGGTGGCAAGGCCTGTTGCTAGGGCTGTGTCGTAACCCTTGGTGATGCCCATAAAGGGGCATAGGCCCAGAAATTGCGCGAGCACAAAGTTGTTTACCAGCAAGGCACTGATGAGTAGAAGTGCCAGTTCTGCCATGCTTGAGGAACCTCTGAGAAAACGCTATTTAATCAAAGGTTCCTTAACCTTTGATTTTACTTAACATCCATGCCCGCTACGGCACCATCGTCTGCCGATAGAAGAAATATGTCTTCGCCGCCAGGACCTGCTGCCAATACCATACCTTCAGACACGCCGAAGCGCATTTTACGAGGCGCGAGGTTTGCCACCACTACGGTTAACCTGCCCACTAACTGATCTGCGTCATAAGCTTGTTTGATGCCAGAGAACACCTGTCGTTGGTGATCACCCACGTCCAAGGTCAACTGCAATAGTTTGTCTGCGCCTTCCACCGGCTCTGCGGCAATTATCTTAGCTACTTTCAATTGGACCTTGGTGAAGTCGTCGATATTGATATATTGGCCTTGTTCGGCCGGTTGTGTGCCCTGCGCTTGGGCCGTTGATAAGACTGTATCACTAGCAGCTGATGGTGCCGATGCGGCCAGCATCTTGTCTACTTGTTTCATTTCAATCCGGGTTAACATGGGTTTAAATTTAGCCAGCTTGTGACCCAACAAAGGAGCTTTGTGGTTTTCCCAGTTCAGTGGATCGACTTGCAAGAAGGTCTCTGCCTTCACCGCCATGGCTGGCAATATTGGCTTGAGATAAATGACAAGTAATCGAAAAAGATTGATGGCCTGGGTGCAAACCAGTTGCACTTTGTCTTTTTGATCTGGATCTTTGATTAAATTCCAAGGTTCATGCTGAGCAATGTACTGATTAGCCGCGTCCGCTAACGCACTGATTTCGCGCACCGCCTTGCTGGTATCGTCGGCTTCATAATAATCTGCAATGCTAGATGAGGCCGTAACAAAGGAGTTCCACAGCTTTTCATTGTCAAGCGCGGCGGCCAGTTTGCCATCGAAGTGTTTGGTTATAAAGCCAGCACAACGACTTGCGATATTCACCACCTTGCCCACCAAGTCAGAGTTCACTCGTTGTACAAAATCTTCCATATTGATGTCGATGTCATCAGCTGAACCCCTGGATTTTGCTGCGTAATAATAGCGCAGGTATTCCGGATCGAGGTGGCTCAAGTAGTCTTTGGCGAGAATAAATGTGCCACGCGACTTTGACATCTTGGTGCCATTAACAGTGATGAAGCCATGTACGTGTAGACGTGTGGGCTGGCGGAAATCTGCACCATCCAGTACAGCCGGCCAAAACAACGCGTGGAAGTTGATGATGTCTTTGCCTATAAAGTGGTGAACTTCCGTGTGATTGTCTGGTGCCCAGAAATCATCGAAGGTGACATGATTGGTATTGTCACAATAGTGTTTAAAGCTGCCCATGTAGCCGATAGGCGCATCTAGCCAGACGTAGAAATATTTGTCTGTGGTGCCGGGAATGGCAAACCCAAAGTAAGGTGCATCTCGGGAAATATCCCAGGCGCGAAGGCCATCTTCTAACCACTCAGAGAGTTTGTTGGCGATCTCTGGTTGTACGGCTTCGGTACGGACCCATTCCTTGAGAAAGTCAGTATATTGAGCGAGATCGAAGAAGTAATGCTCCGACTTTTTCAAGATTGGGGTGGTCCCAGAATAGACAGACTTAGGGTTCTTAAGCTCTACCGCATTGTAGGTTGCGGAGCAATTTTCACAGTTATCACCGTATTGATCTGGTTGCGCACAGCGTGGACATTCACCTATGACAAATCGATCAGCCAGAAACAGTTTTTTGTCAGGATCGTAGAGCTGCTCGACCTCTTCGGTAAAGATCAAGTCGCGTTCCTGTAGGCGCTGATAGATGAGCTCTGCAAAGAACTTATTTTCCTCGGAATGGGTCGAGTGGTAATTGTCGTAGTTGACCAAGAAACCGTTGAAGTCTTGCAAATGATCGATACGCATTTGTGTCACCAGTTGTTCCTCACTGATGCCTTCTTGTTCAGCGCGCAACATGGTTGCAGTGCCATGAGTATCGTCCGCGCAAACATAATAAACTTCGTGGCCACGCATGCGTTGAAAACGAACCCAGATGTCCGTTTGAATGTGCTCCAACATGTGACCCAGATGAATGGGACCATTTGCGTTGGGCAGTGCGCTGGTGACTAAAATTCTACGAGCCATTGCCTTTTCCTACGAGTTTCGTGTGACGCGATTCGCCTAAATAGTATGTGTTAAAAATTGGTGGCGTAGTTTACACATCCACGCAAGTGCAGTGTTAGTGATTTTACTGACTGTGGTAGTATTAATGCATGCATCAATACACGCTCACTAGCGCAGACGGTCAGGTCGAGTCTTATACAGATCACAAGCGGTTCTGGTGGATGCTTTCGCTAGTGAACCCGCTGATTCCACTGCTCGGGGTGGGTGGCCATTTGATTAGTGCCAATGAGTTGTGGTTGGTGGTTCCTTTGTTGCTCATGTTTGTGCTGGGGCCGCTGTTTGATTGGTTGTTTGGCGAGGACGAGAACAACCCGCCAGAAGTACTAGTACCTCAGCTCGAAGAAGACCGTTATTATCGAATATTAACCTATCTCACTGTGCCGCTGCATTACATCACCTTTTTATGTGTGGCCGTGTGGGTGGGTACACAAAGTCTTTCTTGGTGGGGATTTTTAACCCTCACGGTGGCAGTGGGTTTTGCCGATGGATTTGCCATCAACACGGGTCATGAGTTAGGTCACAAGCGCACCAAGATTGAAACTTGGTTAGCCAAGATTGTGCTTGCAGTGCCCGCCTATGGTCATTTTTGGATAGAGCATAATCGCGGTCATCACCGCGACGTTGCGACACCGCAGGATCCGGCAAGCTCACGCATGGGGGAGTCGATCTACAAATTTGCACGCCGCGAAATACCTGGTGCCTTTCATCGTGCGTGGATGATTGAGCACGAACGTCTTTGTCGCAAGGGTGTGCCGGTGTGGAGTTTGCACAATGAGGTTTTACAGAGCTACTTGATCACCATCGTGCTGCAGGTTGGTCTTATCGCAGCTTTTGGTTGGATTATGCTGCCATTTCTGCTCCTGCATAACTTCTTTTCTTGGTGGGTACTGACCAGTGCCAACTACATTGAGCATTATGGTTTGCTACGCGCAACCCAAGCCGATGGCAAATTTGAGCGTTGTCAGCCTCATCATAGCTGGAACGCCAACCACAAGTATTCAAATCTTCTGTTGTTTCATTTGCAACGACATTCAGATCATCACGCCAATCCAACACGGCGTTATCAAAGTCTTCGCCATTTTGAAGACTTGCCCAGTTTGCCCAGTGGATATTATGGCATGTACATCATTGCCTACTTCCCAAGTCTTTGGTTTAAAATGCTCGACCCAAGATTGTTGGCGCTACCCCACATAAATGGGGATCTCAGCAAAATAAATATAGATCCGGAAGCTAAGCAGCATATATATGCTAAGTATGGTTAGCCCAATGGGTAGATTTCGCTGCCCAGGTTGTGGGTATGTTTACGACGAAGCACAAGGTGATGATCACGAAGGTTATCCGCCAGGATTTGCCTTTACGCAGTTACCCGCAGACTTTGTATGTCCTGATTGTTCCGTTCGGTACAAGGAAGATTTCCTCCAAGACGACCCTGCATAAGGCTACCGCTGCTGTGTTTCATTAGCATTTTAGTAACGCATGCCTATACTGTGCGCCCCCGCCTCACGAGCACCTTATGAAGGTTGACGAATTTGTAGATCCATATCTGGGTAAAACCTGGGCGCAGTTGGGTGCCCGAGTGCTGTCTTCGGGGAAACGCATCAGCGTCACCTTGGGTTACCCAGCCGCTGGCATTCGTGACCGCATAGAGGCCGAATTGAGCGAGTTTCTGGGTGGCAGCGACATCGAGCTAGATTTGCTTTTTCAAGCCCCTCCAGGTCGCGGTTTTGGACAGGTGAAACAAATAGTCGCCGTCGCTTCAGGCAAAGGTGGCGTAGGAAAATCGACCACTGCGGTCAACTTGGCCTTAGCATTGGATGCTCAGGGTGCCAAAGTTGGTTTACTCGATGCCGATATTTATGGTCCAAGCCAAGGCATGATGCTGGGTGTGGAAGAAGGGCGTCGACCGCAAATAAGCGAAGGTAAGTTTTTTGAACCACTGCGAGCCCATGGTTTAAAAGCCATGTCTATGAGCTTCATGGTAACAGAGGCAACACCAATGGTTTGGCGGGGTCCTATGGCGTCAGGTGCGTTGCAGCAAATTCTGACCCAAACCCTGTGGGGTGATTTGGATTACTTAATTGTTGATATGCCACCCGGTACTGGAGACATACAGCTGACGCTGTCACAAAAAGCGCCCGTTTCAGGGGCAGTTATTGTCACCACTCCCCAGGATATTGCTTTGTTAGATGCCATTAAGGGTATCGAGATGTTTTCCAAAGTGGATATTCCAGTCCTGGGTATTGTTGAAAACATGAGTGTTCATGAGTGCCCGAATTGTGGACACATGAGTCATTTGTTTGGCAGTGGTGGTGGACAGCGCGTAGCGACTAAATTAGGTGTTCCGTTATTGGGGCAATTGCCTTTGTCGATGGATATTCGCCTCCAGACAGACAGCGGCACGCCTTGCGTGGTCGCGGATCCAAAGTCTGTAGCCAGCGAAATTTATGCTGAAGTAGCACGCCATTTAGCAGCTCGTCTATGGCGAGTAGGAGCAGAGCAACCTTCCGCGCCCACTATTTCCCTTGTTGATGACTAGAGACTAATTTCAAATGACAATAAAATCTGATCGCTGGATCATAGAGCAGGCTAGCCATGGCATGATTGAGCCGTTTGAGGCGGGCCAAGTTCGTAGCGTTGGTGGTAATAAAGTAATCTCTTACGGTACGTCGAGTTATGGTTATGACGTACGCTGCGCCCCCCAGTTTAAGGTATTTACCAATATCCATTCTGCCACAGTGGACCCTAAAGCCTTTGATGAACGTAGCTTTGTCGATGTTGAAAATGATGTCTGTGTGATACCACCCAACTCGTTTGCGCTGGCCAGCACGGTTGAGTATTTTCGTATTCCAGAAGATGTGTTGACCATATGTCTTGGTAAATCTACTTATGCGCGTTGCGGCATCATTGTTAACGTCACGCCTTTGGAACCCGAGTGGGAAGGGCACGTGACCTTAGAATTTTCCAATACCACCACCCTACCTGCGAAAATTTATGCCAATGAAGGCGTCGCACAAATGTTATTTTTCCAATCGGATGAGCGCTGTCAAATTACCTACAAAGATCGTGGTGGCAAATACCAGGGTCAAACGGGTGTAACCTTGCCTAAACCTTAGCGGCCGTGTCGCAGGTGAATGAAGTACTAATTCTTTTTTAGCAGAATCTGGCTGCTGCTGGGTATGGTGTTGGCGCTCACGATTGATCCCACGCGTACGGGGTGTTCGCCGATTTGCGCCAAACTTGTCAATACAGCGTCTGCCTCAGTGGCCTCGACAACCAGCAAAAATCCGATACCACAATTGAAAGTGGTGAGCATTTCTTGTTGGGAAATGTTTCCCGCTTGCTGTAGCCATGAAAATATGTCTGGCCAATTCCAACTGTCGATATCGATTAATGCAGCATGGTCTGGGTGATGCAGCACCCGGGGTAGGTTTTCATAAAAACCACCCCCGGTCACGTGGACCATGGCGTGCACCCCATTGTTTTCCTTAAGCAGCGCCAAAATAGATTTAACGTAGATTCGGGTAGGTGCGAGTAAGTCGTCCAACATGTCTTCGTTGGGCTGTATCGCCTGTTGTTCAATAA
This sequence comes from Gammaproteobacteria bacterium, assembly GCA_013151695.1. GTDB lineage: Bacteria > Pseudomonadota > Gammaproteobacteria > Pseudomonadales > Azotimanducaceae > UBA4421. The sequence goes on along the minus strand of JAADHW010000195.1, from coordinate 16,134 downwards.
CCTTTCGAATTAATGAATAGCCGTTGCTGTGGGGGCCGCTACTTGGCAGGCCAATAATTGCATGGCCTATGTCTACCTTTTCTGGGGTAATGATGTTTTGTTTTTCTACCACCCCAACGCAAAATCCTGCAAGGTCATAGTCGTCTTTGTTATAGATCCCAGGCATTTCTGCAGTTTCACCACCGGCCAACGAACACCCTGCTAGCTCGCAACCTTTAGCAATCCCGGCAATCACTGTGCTGGCGGTGTCTACATCTAAGGCGCCGGTAGCGTAGTAGTCGAGAAAAATAAAGGGCTCAGCGCCGGTGACTAGGACATCGTTCACGCACATCGCCACCAAGTCCTGACCTACCCCATCGTGTCGGTTGTAATCTATTGCCAGCCTGAGTTTTGTACCTACTCCGTCGGTACCGGTAACCAATACTGGATGTTGATAGCCTTTAGGAATTTCTGTCATTGCAGCGAAGCCACCAAGATTAGACAGCATTTCAGGGCGGTGGGTGGCTTTACAGGCGGGGCCAATGCGACGTACCAATTCGGCACCAGCTTCGATATCTACACCGGCATCTTTGTAGCTCAAACCGGTAGAAGGTGAATCGGACAACTTTATTCCTGACTACAATCGGGGAGTATTTCAATTATAACAGACTCTCCACGCGTGGGGATTTTAGCTACACTGGGCATTAGGAAAATTGGGTTTGTCTAAATAGTGGTAAGAATCATTGTGACCTTGGTCTGCACATTGTTTTTGTGCGGTCGTGTGCAAGCACTGGAGATACCCGACTGGTTGTATGCAGTAGAACAGCCGGTGCAGGGCCAAAGTGAGCAACAGCGACAGCTCGCCGCAAGTCAGGCTTTATTGGTCATGCTGACGCGACTCACAGGCTTGGTATCCGTGCCACGCACCCCTATCATAAAGGCTGCCCTAGACAATCCGGCACGTTTTTATGATCGTTATGTTTTTTTCGAAGAGACAGATGCACAAGGCAACGATCAGCAAATATTGAGTATGACTTTCCACTCCGAGGTGGTTGTTGATTTGGTAAGGCAAGCAAACTTACCTATATGGTGGTCGCAGCGCCCCACCATCGTCGTTTGGGTTGTACTTGAAATTGATGGTCGTCGAGAACTATTGGGCGCGAGAAGCAAACACCCATTGATTGGTGCGCTAAAAGCACGGGCCCGATATCGGGGCTTGGAACTAATTATCCCCACACTGGACGCCGCTGACCAAAACGCGGTCACGGCCCAGGATGTATGGGGCAGATTCACCGATACATTGGATGCGGCGTCGGCAAGGTACGCAGCAGACATTGTGCTCACCGCTCGCGTGCAGGAAACTGGCACCTCGACGGAAAATCCAAACCTTCAAGTAGACTGGCAATTTTGGTTGGCTCAACAACCCTACACCGGTCGTGTCTCTGTCGGCGATTATGACAACGTTGCAATTCCTGCGATCGATGCAGTGGTGGATGAGTTAATTGATCGGTATGTGGTACCGGCTCGTGCAGCTCGTAGTGTTTCGGTAGCAGTTGCTGGGTTGTCTGGCATGGGGCCCTATGCCGATCTCATGGCCTATCTAGAAACCTTCGAATTTATTGATCAGGTGCAGGTGACGTCCTTGCGAGATGGCGTACTCTACCTTAGCCTGCGCAGTCCAGCAGAAGGGCGCAGGCTGGTGGAATTGCTCACCGCACAAAATAGATTGGTCACAGATTCAACCCATATTGGAGTCGGAGTGCAGCTTTTATGGCAGGGTTAAGTCTCTCGCAGTTGCCGAACATCATCACCGTAGCACGCATTCTGCTGGTGCTACCGATAGCGTGGTTATTGTGGCATACCCGCTACCTTGATGCGTTTGTACTGATGCTCATCGCGGGCATCTCCGATGCCTTAGATGGTTTCTTAGCACGTCGTTTTGGTTGGATGAGTAAGTTTGGCGCAACCCTTGATCCGTTTGCAGATAAGCTCCTGGTAGCCGCGGTATTTGTTGTCTTCACATTCCAAGGTCACATCCCCTTGTGGGTAGCAATTATCGTTTTGGTCAGAGATTTCACCATTGTTGCGGGTGCGGGGGTGTACAAGGTTTTGTATGAAGAAGTGGAAATTTCACCCACCTTTGTCAGCAAGGCAAATACTGCTATGCAAATTATCGTGTTATTGCTGATTATGTTGGGCTTACTGCAGGTAGAGATATTCAGTGAAATCGCCCGGCAATTGGTTGACCCCTACTGCTTCTATATTTTGGCCGTTCTAGGGGTGGCTTCGGGTTTGGACTATATCTTTACGTGGGGGTCCAAAGCTCATCGAGAAGATAAGAAACGCAAATTGTACAAGCATGGTCCTGCCAGCATGCGTCGACCGGATTGAGTCTGTGTCAGAGCCGCTGCAATTCACTCTTGCCATCGAGCATCCTCGCCAGCAGCATCTGGAGAATTTTGTGGTTGGTGAAAATGCCGAATTACTCGCCGCTTTACAGCCCCCGTTAGGTATATTTTCTGGTCTGTGGATGTCAGCCAGTGTTGGTTCGGGACGCAGCCACTTATTGCGTGGACGATGTTTATTGGCACAACAGTCAGGGGTGAAGGTTCACTATGTGGGGTGTGCGGACTATACCGAGAATGTAGGGTTATTGGTTAACAGCCTTCGCCTTGCCAGTACATTTGGTGCCGTAGTGGCGGTAGATGACATTTCGCTTGTTGCAGGTGATAGCGTCTGCGAAGAGTTGCTGATGGCAACCTACCAGCGTTTGCTCGAACAAGGCGGGCAACTTCTTGTTAGTCATGAACAGGCTGCCACTTACCTAGAATTTGATATGCCAGATCTTAACTCGCGAATGCGCAGCATGCTTCATTATCACATTCAACCGCTTGATGACACGGCAAAATCCGACCTGCTTCAACAACGCGCCTTTGCACGAGGCTATGTGCTTTCAGAAGCTGTGGTGAAATACTGGATGTCGCGCGGCCCACGTGATTTGGGGGCCTTACTCACCGACCTTGATGTATTGGACAGGGCTTCTCTTGCCCGCCAGCAAGCGGTGACCATTCCCTTACTTAAGCAAGTGTTGGGATACTAATGCTCAAACTTACCCGGTTAGGCCGCTAGTGCATTTGCTAGTGGTTGGTGGCGGTTCAGCCGGACACGTCATTCCAGCGTTGCCAATCATCGATGAATTCATCGCCGCGGGTGATCAAGTCAGTTTTGTCGGAACGCATTCTGGTTTGGAAGAGGGTTTGTTATCAAACTCAGAGGTGAATTTTTACGCCATATCGGCAGGCAAACTACGGCGTTATTGGTCTTGGCAAAATGTTGCCGATGGCTTCTTGGTACTGTTAGGGGTGTTGCAGTCTATATGGCTACTGGGTCGGCTTGGTCCTGATGTGGTCTTTTCCAAGGGTGGGTTCGTATCCTTTCCGGTGGCGGTTGCAAGTTGGCTATGGCGTGTGCCCTTGTTGAGCCACGAATCAGACTTGACACCAGGGTTGGCGAACAAATTGGTCTTACCGTTTACCCGCGTGTTGTGCGTGAGTTTTGCTGCGACCCAAGATCATATTAAGCAGACGGCTAAAGTCAGAGTAGTTCACACCGGAACGCCCCTACGTGATTCTGTGCTGGGTGGAGACGCGTCACGTGGCCGAAACCTGCTGGGTATAAAAGACCAAAGACCATTGTTGGTGGTCACCGGTGGCAGCTTGGGAGCAGATCGATTGAACGACGCAATTAGGCATGCAGCTCAGGAACTGACGCAGATCTATACGGTGTTGCACGTTTGTGGCGTAGGGAAATTTGTGCAGATGAATTTGCCTAATTATCAACAGCAAGAATATATAGGTGATGGCTGGGGAGACATTCTAGCGGCAGCAGATGTAGTGGTTTCTCGTGCCGGAGCAAACGCCTTGTTCGAGCTTTTGGCACTGCGAAAGCTGAATGTCTTGGTACCTCTATCCGCTCAAGCATCACGTGGAGATCAGATTGAAAATGCACACTTTGCGCAACGTCAAGGACTGAGTGAAGTGATCTTTGAAGAAGACCTCGACACCCCATCGTTATTAGCTGCGCTCATGAAAGTTTCGGATCCGCAGGCGGGTTATGGCAACAAGCTCGCTTTGTTTGAGGTGCCCAATGCAACTGAGTCTATTGCGGATGAGTTGCGCTCCCTAGGGAGCCTCTAATTAATTCTTGGTAAAAAATTGGCCTAATCACCGTCGACACTTTCTGTTTACGTATTGCTCCTTGACAATATCCGCAGCGCACCCTAACTTCCGCGCCCTTCTCTAACTGCAAAAACTCTGTGGAAGCTTATGTTCAAGATTCGAACCTACAATGCCATCGCACCCATCGGACTAGAACGGTTTACCGTTGGGCAATTCGAAGTTGCAGCCGAGCTAGATTCACCAGATGCGATGTTGCTACGCAGTCATAAGCTGGTGGCTGATGATTTGTCTGAAGTCGAGCCGGGGCTGGAACCAATAATGTTCCTGTAGAGGCATGTTCTGAGCGAGGTATTGTGGTCTTTAATACCCCGGGCGCAAACGCCAACTCGGTGAAAGAACTGGTGCTGACGGCGTTGTTGCTGTCATCCCGAGATGTGTTTGGTGGCATCAACTATGTTCGCTCTCTAGTCAACATAGATGACGAGGGCAAATTGAATAAATTAGTCGAAGCAGAGAAGAAACGCTTCAAAGGGCGAGAGCTGGTGGGTAAGACCCTAGGTGTGGTTGGTTTAGGTGCCATTGGATCAATGGTCGCGCGAGCAGGTTTGGACATGGGTATGCATGTCCTGGGTTATGATCCAGCACTGTCGGTGGACGCTGCTTGGCGGATTCCAGCAGAAGTAAGTCGTATGCAAGATCTTCCTAGCCTGTTTGCGCAAGCAGACTACGTCACTTTACATGTCCCCTTACTGCCAGCTACCGAAGCAATGGTGAATGCTGAGAGCTTGCAGGCATTTAAGCCTGGCAGTGTCTTGTTGAACTTTGCACGTCAGCCTATCGTTGATAGCAATGCGCTTACCGCAGCATTGGATAGCGGTCAGGTGGGTAAATATGTAGCAGATTTTCCCGTACCAGGGCTATTGGATCGGGACAACGTTATGCTCACACCTCATTTAGGAGCGAGCACCGAAGAAGCCGAAGAAAATTGTGCGGTCATGGCGGCAGATCAACTGATCCGGTTCTTACAAACTGGCAGCATCGTCAACTCAGTGAATTTTCCGATGGTGAGTTTGGGACAGATAGAAGGCTATCGCTTAGCGGTAACCAACAAAAATGTCCCCGGTATGTTAGGACAAATGACTTCTGTATTGGCTGATCGAAACATCAATGTCATCGATCTCCTGAATAAGAGTCGAGATGATATTGCCTATAACCTGATCGATGTGGCCGAGGTTCCAGACCAAGGCCTGATTGATGCTATTTGTGCGATAGACAGTGTCATCAGTGTTCGGGTACTGAGAGAAAGCTAGCTATGCCTTATGCCGCGGCGAAGCTGACGGCGTTTAAAACGCTTTGGATCCAACAGCTCGATAACGCTCTGTTGAGTTGGAGGGATCCAACCCAGCAAACTACTACAAATAATTGCGCCAGTTAATGGTGCTGATGTTGTACCCATGGAGCCATGAGCGGTGGCTACCCAAAGATTCTCGGCGACTTTTCCGACAATGGGCGATCGATCGCTGGATACTGCGCGAACGCCGCGCTGGGACTTTTGCCATGGTAACTGCTTAGGGGCTAATTGCTGATTTGATGCTAAATTGTGTTGTGTGGCGTCTTGTTTGCACCACGGTTGGTACTCGTAAGTTGCACCCATTACTACTGAATTTTTATTCGGTATCCATAGGCTATTGCCCACCACTGGAACTTGAGTATTAGGCTGGTGGTGGAACCAATCTAGCTGACCATGTACTTCCGCAATTTCCAAAAAATTGCAGTGTGTAAAGGAGCGTGTTGCACTGCCGGCGCAGATGATGTTTGGGTGATCTTCAGAAACCGGCAGTATGCGTTGTTCAAAGTTGATCTTTGGGTGAAGCATAAGGTTGCGACATAACAGGTGAAGGTCTACCACTTTGGCGGTTGGAAACCAAAGGGCTGAATCCTGCATCACTGAGTCGCTGAGGTTGCTGGCTTGCGAGCCGGTAATTTTATTGATCCAGTAAGCCTGGGTGGGCTCGGTAGCGCGATAGGCGGTGGCTATTTTCAGCAGCTTACCCGCATCCAAATTTGGGCCGAGTATTTGCAACACGCCGCTGTGTCGTAACGCGGCGTCAACTAGAGCCCATTTCCCTAAAGCAAAATAGTTGGTGGCGTAGTGAAATGCGGCCACGCGAAAATGTGCATCAGCGCTGTTGTCGGCTAATAATCGTGCGTGCATCAACGCCGCTTCAATTTTAGACGCGCCACTGGCGATGCCCCCCGGGTCTGCGACGGTAACGTCGATTCCCTGATGTGCCAGGTGGTGTGCAACCAGTACCCCACCAATACCGGCGCCATGTACGGTGACTTTATCAGGTTGGAGAATAGGCTCCTTAGTACTTTTCGCTTCGAACACGCCAGCTAA
>JAADHW010000195.1:0-9510 GCA_013151695.1 Gammaproteobacteria bacterium | reverse complement strand
GAACTTGCCCAGATGCGGTAAAAGTTGCCACGGTGGTTTTGCTATGACTGCATTGCGCGATTTTACTGAGCAACTCTGGTTGCCACATCTGTGGGTTTTTAGTGGGCACGAAGCCATCTAGGTAGCAAGCATCGAAGGGTGCGAGTTGATGCGCACAAAGATCGTCGAGTGCGTCAATGGCTAAGCCATGAAAAACCGACAATGTAATGCGACCTTGGGCAAGTACGCGTCGATGCCAGCCTGCCATGACAGGGAGGGGGTTTTGAATTAGTTCGCTGTACAAGGTTAGATTGCTGGGCTGTGCGTTCGCTGCCTTGCGCCAATCGTCTTGACTTAACGGATGAGCCTCACACGAAACAAAGTGTAAGTTGGTTGTGGTCTTGGCCAGCAGTGCTTGCGCCGTGACCACAAAGTTTAAGCCGGTGCCGAAACCCAGTTCGAGGATGTTGAAGTGCGTGGCACTTGTCGCTTTAGTAAGGATGTCGCAAGGTTCTAGAAATACTCGACGAACTTCGTCTACACCGTCTGGGCTGAAATAGATATCATCAAACGACACAGCGAAGGGTTGTTGTGCTCGCCACTCGATTTGAGCTGCCTGGATTGTGTCAGGTTGTGATTTAACGGGTGGCAATAGGGTTGTCTGTATTTGTGATCCAACCGCTCCAAGAATCAACGAATAGCTTCGGTTCGGGAAAGCCCGCAATATTCATGGCAAGAATGTTATGGCATGCAGTGACACCGGACCCACAGTAACTAATTATCTCGTCAAGATTCTTAAGGGTTGAAAACCTTGCCGCTAGTGCCTGTGAGTCAAGAAAACGCTGGTGCTGATTCAAGTTACCCTGGAGGGGGTAACAGACCGCGCCGGGGATATGCCCGGGAATAGGGTCTATGGGCTCTTGCTCTCCATGGAAACGCTGCGTTGTGCGCGCATCTACAAGGTGTCCTTGCAAAGTATGTAGTCTGCGTAACAGTTCCGCGGCAGATATGGTTTTTGTTAATTCAACACCCGCTGCAAAATTGCTGGGTGTGGGGGAGCCTCCAGGTCCGTTGTGCAGTGACTCGGTCCAACTGGATATACCACCGTCTAAAACTGCCACATTTTCATGACCGACCCAACGAAACATCCACCATGCACGCGCAGCATATGCCCCCCCTGCATCATCATAAACCACTACTTGTTGTTGGTTGTTTACACCCCAGCGTCGAATGGTGTGTAACCAAGTCTCCTTGAGGGGTAAGGGGTGTCGCCCCTGCGCACTTGCAGCAGAGGCTAAGTTGTTGTCTAGACTGGCATGCTGGGCGCAGGCCAGGTGGCCGTTTACGAACTGTGTAAGCCCCCAGCTTGGGTCGCCCAGCTTGCTGCGGCAGTCCAAAATAATACACTCAGGATAGATGGGTTGCAGTTGTTCTGGATGGATGATATTTGTAAATAAAGTGGACATATTGGTGTGTACTCAAGCCTCTACTCGATAAGTCAGGTAAAAATGTATTAAGCGTGCCAAATGCCTCAGCAGCAACTAGAAATACTCATTACACTAAGAAGGAAGAGGCTCTGCAAGGTAATCATCTGATGCATAGAACACTAGTATCCGAGCTTTTGCCCGCCTACAATTGCGACGTTGAAAATACCTACAAACGAAGATAAATAGGAGTTGGAACGCGTGACGATAATCGAATGGCTTAGCCAAGGCTTATTAGAGTTCTCAATTTCAAGCTTGGTAGTTTATACCTTGGTGATAACGCACATCACCATAGTGTCCGTAACCGTTTATCTTCACCGCCATTCAGCGCATCGTTCTGTTGAATTGAATGGTGTGCTTAAGCACTTCTTCCGCTTTTGGCTGTGGCTGACCACGGGTATGTTAACCAAGGAATGGACCGCCATTCATCGCAAACACCATGTCGCTTGTGAAACTGAAGAAGATCCTCACAGCCCAGTGGTCATGGGTATCGGTAAAATATTTTGGCTTGGCTCGGAAACCTACAGTGATGCGACCGAAGATTTGTCGATTATGGCCAAGTACGGTTCTGGCTGCCCCGATGATTGGGTCGAGCGTAAGGTCTATACCCCTTTTAAGTTTTATGGCGTCGGCCTGCTGGCAGTTATCAATATCGCATTGTTCGGTGCGCTTGGTTTAACGGTCTGGGCTGTGCAGATGATCTGGATTCCTCTGTTTGCTGCAGGGGTCATCAACGGCCTCGGCCATTGGTGGGGGTACCGCAATTTTGAATGCCCAGATGCTGCGCGCAACATCGTGCCTTGGGGGATACTGATTGGCGGGGAAGAATTACATAACAATCATCATACTTACCCAAACTCCGCCAAATTATCGGTGAAGCCGTATGAATTTGATTTGGGTTGGGCATGGATTCGTCTCCTTGTTATGCTTGGCCTCGCCCGTGTCATCAGCGTGGGCCCTGTGGTTGAGCGGATTGCTGGCAAGTCGACCATTGACAAAGATGCCGCTTGGGCTTTATTGAATGATCGCTTTCGGGTCATGTCTCGATATGCGGAAGAAGTGGTAAAGCCTGTACTCAATCAGGAGTACCACAAAGCCGACCAAGCATCACGTAAGCTCATCAAGCGAGCGCGAAAACTACTTTACCGCGAAAGTTCTTTGGTGGATGAGCGAGGTCGAGACCAAATCACTGCGGTGTTGGAAAACAGCGCCGAGATCAAGATGATCTATGATCTGCATCATAGCTTACAGGCTATTTGGGCCAAGCGCGGTGGAAATATGGATGAGGTTATTGCTGCTCTGGCAGAATGGTGTCGTGAGGCGGAAGAGTCTGGCATGCAGGCATTACATGAGTTTGCAGATACATTGAAGTCCTACGCCATGCCAACCGCTGCAACCGCTTAGTCTTTCACATGTGAGAAACCACGCCTATGCCCAGTAGGTCTAAGCCTTGACGTAGTGTCATTGCGGTATCGTTTGCCAATGCCAGACGTCGACTTCGATCCTGACCGTCACTTTTCAGAATGGGACAAGCTTCGTAGAATTGTGTAAAGCGCGTGGCCAACTCATACAAATAGCTGCACAATAAGTGTGGCATGCCTTCCTCGATCACTTGGTCCAGCGTATCGTTGAAACCAGCTAACGTGACAGCTAGGCGGCGTTCGTGTTCGTCGATGGCAATCACTTGGCTTGGCAAATCTTCGACCTTCACATCACCCTTGGAAAATAAGCTTTGGATACGTGTGTAGGCATACTGTAGGTAGGGTGCGGTATTGCCTTCGAAGCTGATCATCTGATTCCAGTCAAATACATAGTCGCTGGTTCGGTTCTTAGACAAGTCAGCGTACTTAATGGCGCCAATACCAATGACACGACCTAAGTTTTCTGCTTGGGCCTGGCTCATGTGTGGATTCTTTTGCCGCACTAACTCAGTGGCACGCCGTTCAGCTTCATCCAGTAGATCACTAAGCTTTATGACACCGCCCTCGCGGCTCTTAAAAGGCTTGCCTTTGGCGTCTAACATCGAGCCGAAGGGCATGTGTTCGAGGCTGGCATTGTTCCTGTTAAATCCCGCCACGCTGGCTACCGCAAAAATTTGTTTGAAGTGTAAAGACTGACGCGCATCAGTGAAATATAAGACTCGGTTGGCCTTGAGGGTGCCTGTTCGGTGTCTGATTGCGGCAAGATCGGTGGTCGCGTACAAATAGCCGCCGTCAGATTTTTGTACGATAACCGGTAGGATGTCGCCTTTTTTGTTTTTAAACTGATCAAGAAAAACGCATTGCGCGCCAGCGGACTCTTGCAGCAGAGATTGTGCGTCGAGATCTTTTACCACTTGCGCAAGATCGTCGTTGTAGCTGCTTTCACCCGCGATGTCTTTGCGTGTGAGGGTCACGCCTAAACGCTGATAAATGTCATCGCAGTGAGTCATCGATATTTCGATAAAGTGTTGCCAGGCTGACAATGAATCTGCGTCGCCTGACTGTAACCCAACCACGGCCAAACGCGCACGGCTGCGAAAGTTGTCGTCTGCATCGAAACGAACCTTGGCGGCTCGATAGAACAACTCCAAATCGGCTAGGGCATCTGTTCTGCCATCAGCATTATTGTCCTGCATAAATGTCAGCAGCATGCCAAATTGAGTTCCCCAATCGCCCACATGGTTTTGGCGGATGACGTGATGACCTCGGGCTTCTAATACTCGTACCAAGCAATCACCGATAATACTGCTGCGCAGATGGCCTACGTGCATTTCTTTAGCTAAATTTGGCGCTGAGTAGTCCACCACAATGGTCGCAGCTTCAGTAACTGGGTCTACTCGTCCAGGCATGTTTTGTGCCAGAAATTTCGCCTCCAAAGTTATGTTGATAAACCCTGGCCCGGCTATTTCGACTTTAGATGCAACCCCCGCTAAGTCGAGGATGTCGACTACTTGAGATGCAACCTCGCGCGGATTTTTCTGCGCACGCTTTGCGGCAGCCATAACACCATTGGCTTGGTAGTCACCAAATTCTGCCCGAGCAGATGCCTGTACCGCAGCTTGGCCTTGTAGCCCTAGCTGCGTAAACGCGGCATCAATCTTGCTACTGAGGACAGATTTTATCTCCATGTGATTCTTTATTTGGTTGAGTTGCTAATCGAGGGCGCGCACGTACTCTGCTTGTACGCCTTTTTCGTTTGAGGTCACCACGAAGCTCACCTCTTGGCCATCACGTAAAACCGGGCGTTGCCGAGGGTCATCACCTTCACCGACTATTGAGCGTTGGTGTACGAATACCTCTTCTTCGTTTTCGCGGATGATGAAGCCATACCCTTTGGCCCGATTAAACCACTTAACCCTACCCTGCTCTTCTTTACCGCTGGGTTTGCTGGGACCGTCGCTGGCGGTTCTACTTGGTTTCTTAGGTTGACGCTTGGGCTGTTTATTTGAAGCTCGGCTATTGTGCTTGTCACGATTGTTCTGTCCACCACCCTTTTTGTTTTGCTGGGGTTGGCTGCGCTTAGCCAAAATTGCATTAAATAAGCCGTTGATTAGCAGGGCAATAATGCAAACAACGAGCAGCGCAAAATTGTCTTGTGGCCAAAGTCGAGTGGTAAGTTCAGTGATTAGGTAGGCAAGCAGGAGGGCGCTTGCTGCGGCAATGAGAAAGATAGGCATTTTATATACTTATAATTAGAAAAAAGCGCCGCGAATTCTACACAAACACGAGGCTGGCGACGATCTTCTTTTTATCTGCCGAAGTTGTTGCTGAAGTCTTGTTTGGCGTAGACGGGGACGATATTCAACGTGTAATGGTAATAATGACCACAGGTTCTTCTGGTACCGCAGCCATTCCTCCTTGCAAATGAGTATTCACCAGCTCTATTTTTTCAACTACCTCATAGCCACTCACCACTTTGCCAAATACTGTGTAACCAGGTTGGTTGCCTTGAGCGTCCAAATTGGGGTTGTCGTTGACGTTGATGAAAAATTGCGTGTCGGCTGAATCAGGATTGGATAGACGAGCCATGGCGATAGTACCGCGTCGGTTTTTTATACCGTTAGACGATTCATTGCGAACGGTGTTGGCGCCAGGTTTATAGGTAAGGTCTGGTGTATAACCACCGCCTTGGATCATAAAGTTGGCGATGACTCGATGAAAGATAAGGCCATCGTAAAATTTCTCATCAACTAGTGCGAGAAAGTTGGCCACTGTGCGAGGGGCCATTTTTTCTAGCAATTCTATTTCAATGTCACCGAAGTCTGTGGATATAACAACTCGGGGATTGCCCTTGGTTTCTGCACTTATAGCGGGAGTGGTGAGCACAGATAGTGCCATCACGCAGATGGTGCAGATCAATCGGAAAGATGGGTAAATTTTCATAATGCATATCATAGTCGACTGGTGGTGGCTTATGAAAGGAGGTTTTATTGCAAACTGGGTCTATGATTGGGGTTCCTACCCTGTTGAGCTGCGAATGTCACATTTCAAGTTGATGTCCCTTGGTGCACTCCAACCCACAAGACGTCAGTTCTTAGCGGCTACATCGATATTGGCTTTGCCTAGTTGGTTGACTGCTAGTGCGCCAACAACCGTGGCAGATATTGTGTTGTTGGGGGGCGAAATTCATACCGTGGATGCAGCCAATAGTCGTGTGCCTGCGTTAGCCATCGGCGCCGGCCGAGTTCTCGCCACAGGGCAAGTAAAGGACATTGAAGCCTTTATCGGTCCAAACACCCGGCGTGTTGATCTTGAAGGACGTACAGTGCTTCCTGGAATCAATGATTCACACCTACACCTCATGATCTGGGGTTTGGCGCAGCCACCGTTTGCCATCGATGTCACCTTTCCGAAGGTTAAATCTATCGCTGACGTAGTGGCCAGTGTACAAGCTGCGGTGGCGAATACTGCGCCGGGCGAATGGATACAAGGTCGTGGGTGGGATCAACCTTATTTCAGTGAGGCAAGAGCCCGAACAGCTGCAGATTTGGACGCCGTATCGCCACACAATCCGGTTGTTCTCACAGAGTTTTCTGGGCATGCAGTTTGGGTAAACAGCATGGCTATGCAAATGGCAGGCGTGGGTGCGGATACTGACCCAGGTCCTGGTGGTGTTATTGTAAAGGATGCTAGTGGCCAGCCCACTGGTGTATTGTTTGAAGGTCCAGCATTTAAGATGCGGGCAATGGTTCCCACGCCCTCTACGGCGCGCAAGAAGGCGGCCATTGTTGCAGCGATGGGGCAGATGTTAACAAGAGGTATCACCAGCGCCACTGATCCGCGATTGGACCCGCCTGATATTGAACTATTTAACGACATAGCCGCGCAAACCGACACAAAGAGATTGCGGATGAACGGGTTGCTAGGTGCCGGTACCTCTGCTGTAACGTTGCGCCAGGCGTTGGATCAATTTCAGACCTTATCGCTAACCAATCCCAAGTGGTTGCAGGTAACCGGGGTAAAGATCATGGGCGATGGCATTCCGACAGGCAATAAGACCGCATGGTTGAATGAGCCCTATGTCGGCGGCGGAAATGGCGGCCTGTTGATTGATGGGGAGAGTGACGAAGAACGTGTTGCGCAACTCACCGCCATGATTGTTATGATTCATAAACAAGGGTTGCAGATAGGTACACACGCGACGGGTGATCGCGCCATCGACACCGTGGTAGCTGCCTATCGGGCCGTACAACAAAAAATACCCCGTAATGACCCGCGACATTATCTGATTCACGCAGATATGGTGAGTGACGCCACTTTGGCCAAAATGGCGCAAGCGGGTATCGGCGCAAACTTCAATCCGGAAATAAAACATCTGATCGCAGATTCTCAAATACACAGCATAGGTTCTGTGCGGGCGTCGAGGGAGTGGCCTTATCATTCCGCCCTCGAAGCTAACGTACAGATCGCCAGTAGCTCAGATGCTCCTGTAGCCCCCGGCAATTGGCTGCAAGGGCTGGCTACGTGTGTCGAGCGCAAGGCAAAACAAAGCGGTGAAGTTTCTGGCTTAGAACAACGAATTACGTTGGATCAGGCGATTCGTAGTTACACGGCCACCGCCGCATGGCAAGATCATGCGGAACACTATAAAGGCTCGTTGGAACCCGGCAAGGTTGCTGATATATGTGTATTGGACGAGCGTTTAAGCGCGGTTGCGCCGTCAAGTTATGCCAACACCAAGGTGCTTATGACCTTGGTTGATGGTGCTGTAGTGCACCAGAGTGGGACCTAACAGATGCCTTGCGCAACCATCGCATCGGCAACTTTAACGAAACCACCAATATTGGCGCCCTTGGCATAATTGACTTCGGTGCCGCGAGGTTCACCGTAGGTGACGCACTGTTCATGAATATCAGCCATGATTCGCTGCAGTTTTTCATCTATCTCTGTGCTGTCCCAGGCATATCGTTGACTGTTCTGGCTCATTTCTAAACCTGATACGGCAACACCACCAGCGTTGGCAGCCTTTGATGGAGCAAGAGCTATGCCACGTGATAGTAATACCTCAACCGCGTTGGGCGTGGTGGGCATATTTGCGCCCTCCGCCACGACCTTACAGCCATTGTTGGCTAGGGATTCGGCGTCGGCTTGGTTGAGTTCATTTTGCGTCGCACAAGGAAAGGCAATATCGCAGGGCACTTGCCAGGGGCGAGCGCCGGCGACGAACTCGCACCTAAACTCTTTAGCGTATTCTTCAATACGACCGCGACGATTGTTTTTCAGGTCCATCACCCAAGCCAGGCGCTCAGCGTCGATGCCGTCCGGGTCGTGGATGAAACCACCTGAATCGGACAACGTCACAACCTTGCCGCCGAATGAATTGATCTTCTGTACACAAAAAGTGGCTACGTTACCGCTGCCAGATACGCTACATATTTTTCCTTCGATAGCGTCTTTTCTGTGAGTTAACATGTTATTCACCATGTACGCTACACCATACCCAGTAGCTTCGGGGCGCATTAAGCTACCGCCAAAGCTTGGTCCCTTGCCGGTAAGAATGCCCTGAAATTGTTTGGTTAGGCGTTTGTATTGGCCAAATAGATAACCTATTTCTCGACCGCCTACGCCGATGTCTCCGGCTGGCACATCACAATCTGGACCAATGTAATGCACTAATTCAGACATAAAGGCTTGGCAAAAGCGCATGATTTCGGCGTCAGATCTGCCCTTAGGGTCAAAATCAGCGCCACCTTTGCCACCGCCCATGGGTAAGCCGGTTAGGCTGTTTTTGAAGGTTTGTTCAAAGGCGAGAAACTTCAATATGCCTTGGTTTACCGAAGGGTGAAACCGCAGCCCACCTTTATAAGGTCCTATCGCATTATTGCTTTGTATGCGGAAACCCTTGTTGATATGCACTTCACCGTTGTCTGCTTGCCATGTCACGCGAAAACTAACCACTCGATCTGGTTCGGCCATGCGATCAAGAATGCGCATTTCTTGGTAGATAGGTTTGTCAGCAATAAATGGAACGACGTCTTGTGCGACTTCATGCACTGCCTGTAGAAACTCAGGCTCCCCCGGGTTGCGTAGCGCGATTTGGTTTAAGAACTGGTCAATTTCAGAAGTAGAATTGAACCCGGTGCTGGTCGGCAGGGGACGTGACATGGTAGATCCTTATGCATGCGCAAATTGCTTCTCATACTAATTTTAAGTAAAGAATCATTAGTCAGGAGACAAAATTTTCAAATATGCGATGACGGTCTCATAAAGACCACGATCTAGCGCATCAGCGATAAGGGCGTGGCCTATTGAGACTTCTGCAATTTCCTCTATGAGGCAAAACAACGGTAAGTTTACTAGATCAAGGTCATGGCCGGCATTAACACCCAAGCCAAGCTGCACAGCGTACTGAGCAGCTTGCTTATAAAGTGTGAAGCTGGCTTGGCTATCAGGGTGATCTAAACCCTTATCCCATACAGTTTGTGCAAAGGGACCGGTATACAGCTCGACGCGGTCAGCCCCGTGTTCTTTTGCATGTTTAATTTGCTCAAGGTCTGGGTCCATGAACAAGCTGACACGCACTCCCCATTGATGGTACTTCTCGATTCGTTCGAGGAGTGCTGGTA
>JAADHW010000157.1 GCA_013151695.1 Gammaproteobacteria bacterium | reverse complement strand
CAGTGCACCCATTTCTCAACTGCGTAGTTTACGTGATGAGGACAATGCCGACGGTTTTAGCCGTGAAACTTGGGGTGCGATGGTTGGATTGGGCTGGGCTGCGATACCTTGGGGCGAAGAACATGGGGGCTTAGCCTTTGGCTATAAGGGTCTTGGTGTGGTGACCGAAGAAACCGGTCGTACCTTGGCAGCAAGCCCGTTGTACGCCAGCGTTTGGCTAGGCGGTACATTGCTTAACCTTGGAGGTAGTGAAGCTCAGAAGAGTGAATTGCTGGCCAAAGTTGCCGCAGGCGAAATACTCTTGGCACTTGCGGTTGAAGAGGGGCATCGACACAGCCCTTATGCGATTGCCACTAAAGCCGAAGGTGATGGAGAGGGTTATTCGCTAACTGGTAAGAAGACATTTGTGTTAGATGGTCATGTTGCAAACAAAATTATTGTTGTCGCCAGAACTTCTGGAGATACCACTTCTCGTGCGGGTATCACGTTGTTTTTAGTTGACCAAGGGGCAACCGGTGTGGCAATAACGCGCACTAAAATGGCCGATTCTCGAAATGCTGCAAATATTGAGTTGAGTGGCGTTAAGGTGGGCACGGCAGACATCATCGGCAGCGTAGATCTTGGCGCTGATGTGCTCGATCCTGCATTAGACATTGCGCGCATCGGCATTTCGGCTGAGATGCTGGGTAGTTTGCAAGAATGTTTTGAACGTACGATTGAGTATCTTAAAGAGCGTAAGCAGTTTGGTGTGGCGATTGGCTCGTTCCAAGCCCTCAAACATCGAGCCGCTAACATGTTTTGCGAAATTGAGTTATCTAAGTCTTGTGTACTTGAAGCCTTGACCGCACTAGATGAAGGTCGAGACACACAAGAGATTGCTAAGCTCGCCAGTCTGACTAAGGCCAAGGTTGGTGAGACTTTCAACCTTGTTTCTCGAGAAGGCATTCAAATGCACGGTGGTATTGGCATGACCGATGAATTTGATATTGGTTTCTTTATTAAACGTGCAGCGGTTACAGAACAGACTTTTGGCGATGTGAATTTCCACCGTAATCGCTATGGTGAACTAGAGGGTTATTAGTCACTCTACTTTCGTCCAATCGCGATTGTGTGCCCAACTTGGCTGGGCACTTCAAGATTTTGATGTGCTTTTAGAAGTTGCTCAAGTTTGTTTAAGACAACGTCTGAAAAATTAGCTGACCGGCGTGTTTTCATATCGACATGTATGCTGATATGTTCACAGGTTGCAGCGATGTAGCCTGCTTCCACATGGTACAGCTGTTCGAAGAAGTGAAGGCGTTTGTTGTCGTAATCTAGGAGTTGGAAATGCACCTGGACTTTGTCTCCCAAAGACAGTTCTCGTAGATAATGTAGGTGAACTTCCATAGTGAAACAGGAGCCGATACCGCTTTGAGCGTAGGCTTCACCGATGCCTAAATAGTCATATACATGGTCCACACCTTTATCAAATATGACGTTGTAGTAGGCCATGTTGAGGTGTCCGTTATAATCGATCCAATCTTCGATGACAGATTGCGCTGGGCATATTGTTGGGCTACCCAGTGGGTGAGTAAATGTGTTCAAGAATTAGTCCAAGTTAGTGTGTGGCTATATATTGGCTTAATCTTAGCCGGTCTTATCAAATACGGTAAGCTGAATAGAATTAGATACAGAGGGGGTAAGTTATGAACGGAGCCGAATCGTTGATTCGCGGCCTGATAAGCGCAGGGGTAAACGTTTGTTTTGCTAACCCTGGTACGTCTGAAATGCACATGGTGCAGGCTATCGATGGTGTAAACGACATGCGCGCGATACTGTGCCTGTTTGAAGGTGTTTGCACTGGTGCAGCGGATGGGTATGCGCGCATGAAAGAAACGCCTGCATGCACCTTGTTGCATCTTGGTGCCGGTTTAGGCAATGGCATTGCCAATTTGCACAATGCTCGTCGGGCGTCCACGCCCTTGGTAAACCTCATCGGTGATCACGCTGCTTATCATGTCCATTATGATGCGCCGCTTACTTCCGACATCGCAGATATCGCTAAGGGCGTATCGTCTTGGATTAGAAACAGTGCAACAGCACAAGGACTGGGTCAAGATGCCCGTGATGCGGTAGCTGCAGCCTTGTCGGCTAACCCAGATAATTTAGGCAATGTCGCTACGTTGATCATCCCTGCAGATTGTTCTTGGGGGGCCGGTCATTCAACCGCGGGTGGGCGTTTGACAAAACAGACAGCGGAGGTCACCAATGACGGCGTGATTGAGGCTGTAGATGCTCTAGGTAATTCAGGTGCGGACACACTGCTGTTATTAGACGGTTTGGGCTTGAGTGCGGAAGGTGTGCAGCAAGCAGGTAGAATAGTGAAAAAAACTGGCTGTCGGGTCTTCTCTACTACATTCCCAGCACGGGTAGAAAGTGGCCCAGGTTTATTTCCCGTACCCAGAATGCCTTATTTTCCTGAGCACGTAATGGATGTGGTAGGTTCGGTTAAGAAAATTGTTATGGCCGGTGCGCGAGCGCCAGTGAGTTTTTTCGCGTACCCGAATTCACCGAGCGAGTTGTACAATAGTGATTGTGACCTAGTGCGTTTAGCCCATCGTCATCAAAATGTAGAAGCGGCATTGAAACGGGTGGCAGATGCATTGGACGCGCCAGAATTTCCAGATACGGTTTCCCTTGGGCAGCGACCCGTTTTACCAGAGGGGGAACTGACCACCTCGAAAATTGGTCAAGCTTTAGCTGCGATGATTCCAGACCAATCGATTGTTGCAGTAGATTCCGGTGGAGGTGGCGCTGCCTATGCAACCCTCCAACAATCTGTTCGACACACGTGGTTAAACCTCACAGGCGGTAGCATTGGCCAAGGTGGACCAGTTTCTGTGGGTGCGGCGGTAGCTTGCCCTGAAAGACCGGTGTTTGCTTTGCTCGGCGATGGTGGCGCTGGCTACACTATCCAGTATTTGTGGACGGCGGCTCGGGAAAACCTAAACATTGTGACGGTAATCTTCTCTAACAGTAGCTACAACATTCTCGACGTTGAATATCATCGGCTAGGGGTAAACTCCGTTGGCGAGAAAGCTGCAAGCCTGTTTGACCTAAGCAACCCGGAGATTGACTGGGTGTCGCTAGCTACCGGATATGGCGTACCCGCTGCGCGAGCAGTGACAGCGGATGAATTTGTACTGGCATTACAAGAAGGTATGAAGGTAGATGGACCCTTTCTCATTGAGGCAAAGGTAAACGCTCGCGACTGAAGCCACCATGTGGCAGCATCTGTCGCGGTTTTTGCGGTGGTCAGCGACACTGCCCAGTAAGCGAGTCGATCCATTCATCAATGAGTTTTGCGCCCTGTGTGTGCGACAAGCTTCGGCCTAATTCTGGCATCATGCTGGCGGGGTCTTCGCTTTTCATTCGAAACGACAATATAGATTCGTTAGCTTTGCCTGGTACGATACTGTAAAGATGGCCGCCTGTTCCTTTGCCTGCCGCGATCGGAGGTTTACACACGCCAAGAGAGGCTGCGTCGTGTGGGCGATAGTCGAGGAAAAGGCCGGAAGTGTCTGCGGCACCTGTGGTGCTGTGGCAATGACCGCAGTTTATGTCCAAGTAAGACCGTGCTCGATGTGCTAGCTCACCTGAACCATCAAGGGGTGCATTACGAGGAATTTCCGTAAGCTTCGGTATGTGGGATAGCCACCCGCGATTCTGCCATTCTAACAATTGAGATTGATGAGTAACCGGATTTTTTCTATTCAGGTGCCGGGCTTTAATGCCGATGGGTAGAATTTCACCATTGCTATGATTGGTGGCATGACACCCTGCACACTGATTTCGGCTGGGTACGAGATAGTTGATTCTCCTATCTGGTGCAACCGGTAGGCTCAACAAGGCGCCGGTGATGGCTAGGTCCGCATCCTCCCCATGCCATACATAAGGCAGTGCGTCCCAACCGTGTTCTTGTTTGATCAGCAATCGAGTTTCAATTAGGCGTGTGGATTCACTGCCGAGCTCGCTAGGGTCACCATTCCATACGCCATCCAGCTTGATATTGCCGTTTGTGTCTGTCTGGTAGAAAAAAGTTTTGCTGATGACGGTGCCGGTGGGTAGGTCAAATGCAGCAAACGGCTGATATCGGCCGCTACTGTGTTGTGGTAGATGAATAGTGCGCAGCTTCAAAGCGTAATCTGTAAAAAGAGCGCTGTTAAGATCATACACCGCGCTGTTTTTCGCGATTAAGATCCCAGATGTATTGGATGATAGAACGCCCCAAGCAGACAACTTGGCTGGATAGTTGTCTGCCGAAAAAAACTTTGTTTCTGGTGTTGAGTGACAAGCACTCAGACACGAGATAAGAAGGGCTGCTAAGCTGTGACGGACCTTGCTGATGTACCCTATCGTCCGCCGAGCACGACAGGCGGTAGTTTGTCCATTGTACAGTTATGGTTGTCCATGTTTACCCGAGGATTGGCAAATTGATTTTCGGTATCTACGTTCAGAACTTCTGCGCTACCATTATCGACACAAATCACTGCCAGGTCGGCTGCTTTGTTAGGGTTAACGATGCCGTCCCAAATAATATCTGGGAGCGCGCCATCGACGCCGTAAACAGAATCACGCACACGGACCAATTCGTCTCTTCCCGGGATGCTGCCGCCACCTGAAAACTCGTTATCATAGATGAAAATCTCCTCCGGATAAGGGTCGAACTCAGTTGCCAACTCTCGTTGACCGGCGTAGTTCACGCTGAAATAGCTAGACACTAAAATGTTCGCTGTGTTGTTATTACTGATTCTGTTTTCGAATACCTCAACTCGATCGTTGGAGTTGATGACAATGCCAGCGCCAGCAGGAACACCTGATACTGCTGTTCCAGGTGCGGCAAAGTTCTTTGTGTTATTAGAAATTATGTCGTTATTGTAGACGCGGG
Organism: Gammaproteobacteria bacterium; assembly: GCA_013151695.1. Lineage (GTDB taxonomy): Bacteria > Pseudomonadota > Gammaproteobacteria > Pseudomonadales > Azotimanducaceae > UBA4421. The sequence continues at coordinate 6,259 of JAADHW010000157.1, read as the reverse complement.
TACTATGCCCGCGTAGCGGAATTTGTGGCATGTTAAATACTAATATACCGCCAGTATTGTTGGTGGCTGTATTTCCATATACGTCCGCGTGAACTGTGTTTTCAATTTCGATGCCTGCCACGTTGAACTCTGCTCGGTTGTTGCGTACGACGACGTGTTGAGACTGGCCGACGTAGATTCCGGCGTCAGACGCCCCTATGGCCACCGAATCTTCAATCAGGGTGTGGGTTGTTTGCACTGGATAAATACCGTATGCACCGTTGTTTACGTTTGGACCGCGGGTCCATTCAGTACGCACTCTGCGAATGACGATATTAGAACCTTCATTCACCTTCAACGCATCACCAATGGTGTCTTGGATGGCGAGGTCTTCGATGGTGAAATTGCTAGCGTTAACAGCAAGCCCTTCTGCACCTGCTATTTGTCCCTTAAAACTCAGAATAGACTTGTCCATGCCTGCGCCGCGAATGGTTACGCCGTCTGTATTGAGGGTCAGACTGCGCTTAAATTCGAAAGTCCCAGTAGGAATATCGATGACATCCCCTTCGCTAGCGGTTTCCAAGGCGGTGCGAAGTGTGTCGGAGAAATTTGTGCTGCTAACGGCTGGCGGTGGCTCAGTGTTGCCGCCACACGCCGCGAGTGTGACACACAAGCTCATGGTCAAAACGGTACGAAATTGCACGAGTTTTCTCTCCTTTGGGTGGTTGCTGCCGGAAGCTAACGTTACATCAGTATGAGTGTACGATCGATAGTCCAAAATGCTGCCATGCAACCCATAGCATAGGCGCTGAAGCGTATTAGATTTGAAACATTCCAAACTTTAGTTACCAACCAACCAATACCAAGTACTAAGCCAATGATAAGGAGTTGGCCAAGTTCAATGCCGACGTTGAACAACAACAATGACAGCCATAATTCATCTTCGGGAAGGCCAACGTCTTTGAGAGCGCCGGCGAAACCCAGACCATGAAGTAAGCCGAATAGGAGTGCCATCAGCCATGGCCGCCCACGAGTCAGAGCAGATCGCTTAGATTCTTCGAGTACGAGTTCGCGAGCAAGAAATAGTATCGATAAAGCAATGACAGCCTCTACAGGTCCTTGTTTAAGTGTCACCCAGCCAAGGATAGAAAGGGCTAGGGTGGCACTGTGGGCCAGCGTGAAAGCAGTGATAGTTTTTAGCAGCGCCACTGGTGCGCGGATAAAAAGCACCAACCCGATGACAAACAGCACATGGTCGATACCCAGCACTAGATGCTCAAAACCGATACTGATGTAGCCGAGTGTCGAGGCTGTTTGGCTGGAGAGATCGAGGGTTGGGTTCTCAGGTCTGAGTAAGTAGTGACGTTGTTTGCCGTCACCCTCCTTTATGCGCACCATCACATCAGTCAGGGTGGCAGACAATCCTTTGATGTGTATGAGCCCCTGGCTTAGATCGCAGCTGGTCACCCACCGGTGTATTAGTGCGTCAGGCGTCACTTCAGGTGCAGACTGGTCCCGCAGTTCACATGCCTCAGGAAAGATTGGGTCGATACGCAACCGCCCACTCTGCACGATAGGTTGCTTCCAAAGAATTTCGTACTGGATATCTGGCTGTTTATCAACTGCTGTAATTTGCAGGTAGGCAGGTCGTACTTCGTGTGCGATGGCAACCGCACTGGCCAGGAGGAACAAGATGCAAAACAGTACTCGTATGCTGTGCCGTCTACTGGTTGGCGTCATTTGTTTCGGTAGGGTATGAGATGTCATATTTCAATCGCAGATCTGCATAGTAGGCTCGGTTTGCCTGTTCTCTAGAGGCTTGTTGTGCATCGGCGATTACACGATCTCGAACTTGATCAAAACTCTGTATGCGAGCTGGTTCGCGAGCGGTTATTTGAATGGCATGCCAGCCATAAGCAGACTTAATCGGCCCTTGCCAATCTTCTTGTGGTTGAAGGTTGATCAATTGTGCGGCAAATGAGCGACCAAAGAGGTCACCTACTTCACGCTGCGAGCGTAGAGCAAATACCTTTTGCAGCATGAAGGCATCGCCTTGACGGTCTAAGTCTGTCACTGCTTGGATTGCAGCTTGCTGTGCTGCGTCTGGATTATCGGTGCTGTCGCGGCGATCACTGGAAAAATAGCGGTGACGAAAGCTGATGCGTAGCGGCAGATGATAGTTGTCAACGTTGGTTTGATAGTATTGATTGAGGCTGGCTTCGTCCTGAGGGGTCGCCGTCGCAATATCCTCGGTCAGAAACGTTAGCTTTTGTACCAAGCGCCGTCGTACGATGGTGTCATTGGTTTCTAGTCCGATGCGACGCGCTTCACGATAGTAAATTTCTTCTTTAACAAATTGCTCAAGCAAACCGGTAAGTTCTTGCGTTGTCGGTGGGCGACGCATTTGCATACTCCACTGATCTGTCAGTCGGTTGAGATCCGCCTGAGTAACTTCCACGTGGTAGGAAATATCATCATCGGAAAATGTGTTGGCCACTATAAATAGCCCAGCCCCAACTAGTAAAAAGAAAAGCAGAGGGTCTCGCAACCACCTCACCCAAAATCCTTAGAACAGTATCGCGTTCGCTGCTGCTGTGAGTCGAGGTGTTGCACCATGCTTTTTCTTACCTATGCTGCGAATTTTTGAAGGTGGTAGTCAGAATTGCCAAACAGTGCGTCGATAACCAGCAGTCGTTTGAAGTAGTGGCCAATGCGAAGCTCTTCGGTAACCCCCATACCGCCGTGTAACTGCACCGCATTCTCACCGATCATGATACCAATTTTACCAACGAAGTGTTTCAGCGCGTGCACTGTGCGTAAGGCGCCTAGCCCACTTTGGGCTACTTCTAGAGTTGCTCTATAAAGGAGTGATTTGGCTTGTTCATACTCCATGAACATGTCGACCATACGATGTTGCAAAACCTGGAATTCTGACAACGCGTGGCCAAATTGTTCACGTTCTTGGGTGTAGGTTACGGTATCTTTGTATAGCACTTCCATCGCGCCAACTGCTTCTGCACTGAGGGCTAATATTCCATCCACAGCTAATTGCATGAGCAGATCGAATCCTTCATTAACACTGCCTAACAGGTGAGACTTCGGTACCCGGACGTTATCAAAGGTCACTTCTGCAGCTTGTTGTCCGTCTACGGTGGGAAAACCGGCTATTTTTATGCCTTCGCTGTCTGTATCAACCAACATTAAGGTGATTCCAGCTGTGTCTGCTTGGCCTCCACTGGTGCGAGCACTGACGACTAACTGGGTTGCGCTGGCGCCGTGTTGCACCATAGACTTGTGCCCGTTGAGAATAAAATTCGTGCCATCGATTTTGGCGTGGGTAACGATGTCTTCGAGATCAAAGTGGGCTTGCTCTTCAGCATAGGCAAGGGCTAGTTGACGGCTGCCATCTAACAAGCCAGGTAATAGTTGCGCTTGAAGTTGTTGGCTAGCGCCAAGAACTACAGCTCGCGTGCCCAACACAGTGCTGGCCACAAACGGCTCTAACACCAAGCCTTTACCAAATTGTTCCATCACCAACATAGTGTCTACTTGATCACCGCCGAAACCACCGAGGTTTTCGGGTACGGTAAGCCCCAACCATCCCAGTTCAGCCATGGTTGACCAATATTTTGCACTGAAGCCGGTTTTAGTGGCGACCAATTTCTGCCGTGCTTCTAGTGCGTAGTTATCGTCTATAAATCGTGCGACGCTGTCTTGAATAAGCTGCTGCTCTGGGCTGAGTTCAAAGTTCATGGCGACTCCTTAACTGCTTGATTTCTTGATGCCTAAAACGTTTTTAGCAATGACATCTTTTTGTACTTCACTGGCACCGCCATAAATCGTATAGGCCCGACTCGCTAGATATCCTGACATGCCACCTTTGGCGAACTTGTGGCCTACTGGTAACGCACCCCATGCTGCGGAGTAAATTCCACCAGCCTCAACCGTCAGTTTTTGCACACGTTGTTGGATTTCAGTACCTTTGAGTTTGAGTATGGACGACTCGGGACCAGGGTCGCTGCCACCAGCTGCCGCGGCCAAAGAGCGAAGCTCTGTAAACTCCACTGCCAGCAGGTCTACTTCTAATTCGGCAACTTTTGCACGAAAGGCTGGGTCGTCCATTAGCGTTGCATTCCCACGCTTAACTGTCATGGCCTGTTTTTTCAATTTTTCAAGTGCAACGATAGAGCGTGAAATGCCTGCTAAGCCGGTTCGTTCGTGTTGTAACAAGCCTTTAGCATAGGTCCATGCTTTGTCTTGTTCGCCGATGCGGTTTTCAACCGGAACCTTAACCTCGTTCAAATACACCATGTTGACACTGTGGGCGCCACCGAGGGTGATAATTGGCTTCACTTCGATGCCATCTTGCTGCATAGGGATCAGCAGGAAGGTAATGCCAGTCTGCTTTTTACCAGAATCGTTGGTTCGAACGAGACAAAACATCCAATCGGCAATGTGCGCCAGCGTGGTCCATATTTTTGTCCCGGTTACCATGTAGTGGCTGCCGTCGTCACAAAGAATTGCCTTTGTTTTCAGGTTTGCTAGATCGGAACCTGCGCCTGGCTCTGAATAGCCCTGACACCAATTGACTTTCCGGTCGCGGATATCAGGCAGAAAGCGGTCTTGTTGCTCTTTGCTGGCGTAGTTCATTAACACCGGGGCCAGCATCGACAAACCAAAGGGCAGGTCCCAAGGGATTTGGGCCGCGGCAGTTTGTTGCTCCCAAATGTAGTGTTGGGTAGGCGTCCAACCCGGGCCACCAAATGCGACGGGCCACTTAGGCACATCCCACCCGCCTTTGTCGCGAGCGAGCTTGAACCAGTTCAGACGCCAGGCGTTGTAGTCTTCACCGTTCTGGTAGGCGTTGCTGCCAAGAAATTCTTTTACTTCATCACGAAATGCAAGATCTTCGGAACTTAGGTCAATATCCACTATCAACTCCAATGTAGATAACGGCGCGGGAGCTTAAAGCTTTCTATCGCTTAAGTTAAGGGCTGTTCTTCTCCAACATGAGATGAGCCTGAACAGAGCGGCTCTTTCTTTCATGAAACAACTATAACCGCTACAGTGACGTTGACTAAAGGACACAGCAGTGGGTGGGAAACGAATGCTTTGTGACGGCACTTTACACAATAAGATCAAGACTAACTTGGACGCATTTGAGGTCCGCACTGCCTCGGCAACAAACTTAAAATCAGCGGCGGTGGCGATTACCGTCACCGATGTTGGCATGGGTGCCGATGTACGTGGGATAGAAGATGAGAACGAGTGGTCGTATATAGCCGCTTTGATGTTGACCCGGCGCTCGGCAAAATTACGTCATCATCCTGGGCAATGGGCCTTTCCAGGAGGAAGAGTTGAACCGGGTGAAACTCTGGTTCAAACCGCGTTGAGGGAAATGAGTGAAGAGGTCAATGTTGCCTTGGATGAGTCTCGTGTGCTGGGTGTACTCGACGATTTTGTCACCCGCTCTGGGTTCGCAATGACCCCAGTGGTGGTGTGGGGTGGTACAGATTTACAAGCCAAGGCCGATCCCGATGAAGTGCAAAGTATTCATCGTATTCCTTTGCAAGAATTCATGCGTGACGACTCCCCGCTGCTGATAGAGTCGCAGACTAGCGAACACCCCATTTTACGAATGCCGATTGGCGAAGACTATATTGCCGCACCAACGGCGGCGATTATTTATCAGTTTCGTGAAGTCTGTCTGCTCGGAAATGACGTGCGTGTCGCTCACTATGAACAGCCAGAGTTTGCGTGGCGTTAGGTTAAAAAGGCTTTGACCCCTGCCGCCACTCACCCCACAATCGCGCGACAAACAACAACGAGGTGAGATGATGACGATCAAAGAAGGGGATAAGTTGCCAGAAGCTACCCTGCATATGATGCAAGAAGGTCGCCCAGCTGCAGTAACTACCGCGGATCTTTTTGGGGGTAAAAAAGTTGTCTTATTTGCCGTGCCCGGAGCCTTTACGCCAACCTGTTCTCAAGCTCACTTGCCGGGCTATGTTGTGAATGCAGATACCATTAAGGCCAAAGGTGTGGACAGCATTGTGTGCCTGAGTGTGAACGACGCCTTTGTCATGGACGCCTGGGGTCAGAACGCTAACGCTGAGGAATTATCCATGGTGGGTGACGGCAACGGCGACTTTACCAAAGCTTTGGGTCTAGAAATGGACGGTAGCGGTTTCGGTTTGGGTACGCGCTCACAACGTTATGCAATGATCGTGGAAGACGGCACCGTGACCAAACTCGCGATAGAAGCACCTGGCCAGTTAGA
>JAADHW010000144.1 GCA_013151695.1 Gammaproteobacteria bacterium | reverse complement strand
GGTGGTTCGAGTGCAGTGAATACTTCCATTGCGCTGCGAGGCATGCCTGAGGACTATGATGAATGGGCAGCGTTAGGTAATGATGGTTGGGCTTGGTCCGAGGTTCTACCAGCATTTAAACGACTAGAAAGAGACCTAGACTTTGCAGATGCTGATCACCATGGCGACAGCGGGCCGATTACCATTCGGCGTTATTCAAACAGCGAACTTCTCCCCCAGCATCAAGCTTTTCTCTCCAGTGCAGCCGATCTAGGTTATGCAATGTGTGAAGATGCCAATGACCCGTCTGGGTGGGGGGCTGGCCCGCATCCAATGAACAAGATTGGACGTTTGAGAATTTCTGCTGCGATAGGTTATCTTGCGCCAGCGCGGGCCAGGCCTAACCTTTCTATTCTTGCGAATTCTTCGGTGCGCCGAGTATTGGTTGAGGCTGGTAAATGTACCGGGATAGAGATTGTAAACCCCCAAGGTGCCACGCAAGTACTTAAAGCAAACCTTGTGGTATTGAGTGCGGGGTCATTGATGACCCCAACTATTCTCATGCGTAGCGGTATTGCTGCCAAACACCAAGTAGAGTCGCTGGGGGTTGATCTTGTAGCCGATGTTCCAGGCGTTGGAAAAAACCTCTCTGATCATCCAGCGTTAGGTGTTTTGTGCGAGGTGAAAGATGCCAGTTTGATCGACTTTGACTCGCCCATCATGCAAACCATTCTTCGTTATACAGCTCCAGGTTCGGACAAACGCAACGACTTGCAAATTGAACAAGTGAGTTTCGCCGGGCGCGCAGATGGTCCGCCCATGTTCCTCATCGCGCCGGTGTTAGAGTATCAATATGGTCGGGGCGAATTGAGTTGGTCAAGTGCGGATATTAATGCCCACCCACATATCGCCAATAGATTTTGCGAAGACGATCGTGATTGTAATCGCCTTGCTCAATGTGTATTAGATACCTTAGCGTTTACGCAACGTGGTGCGCTCAGCGAAATGATCGAAGCGGTACGCTTCCCTGATCCGGCCAAAGGTACTTCCCTGGCAGATATGCAGTATCTTTGCCGAAAATATTCCTCTAGTGGTTATCATCCCAGTGGTACCGCAAAAATGGGGCCCTCATCCGATCCTCTAGCGGTTGTTGATGCTAAAGGGCGTGCACATCGCGTTGAACAGCTGGTTGTAGCAGATGCATCAATCATGCCCTTCGTGCCGCGAGCAAATACCAACCTCACATGTTTCATGATTGGTGAAAAAATTGGTGAATGGATTCGTACAGAGCCATCGAACTATGGCCTATAGGGGAACTATCTATGCATGATTTAGTGTTTAGAAATGTTAATTTGTTAGATGGTCTCGGCAATGAAGCATTTGCGGGTGATCTGGCCGTGAGTGATGGGCGCATTGCACAGATCGGCGATGTGGGAGCGGGGGCTAAGGAAATAGACGGGCGAGGTGCCTATCTTGCGCCTGGGTTTATCGATACTCATGCCCATGATGATGGTGCCTTTCTTAGGTACCCGGGAATGGAATTCAAGCTGGCTCAAGGTGTGACCTCAGTTGTTAGCGGGAATTGCGGTTTTAGTGCAGTGCCAGCAGACCCAACCAAAAATTCAGTGGCGGCCAGCGGAGGGATACTGGCAGGTCTTGAGGGGGAATTTACTGATCTTGAAGGCTATTTTGGGGCAGTATTGGAACGCTCCCCAGCCATCAATAACATGATGTTAGTTGGGCACAACACTGTTCGTTCATTGGTAATGGATGATGAAAAGCGTGCACCCACATCTGCCGAATTGTCTAAGATGCAAGGTTTTGTGAGCAAGGCGTTAGAGCAGGGTGCTTGCGGATTTTCTAGTGGGCTGATCTATCGCCCTGGCCGTTATAGCGACACTGAAGAAGTGATTGAGCTGGCGAAGATGGCAGCCCCCTACGAGGCACTGTATACCACCCACATGCGCAATGAAGGCGACAAGTTGTTGGAAGCAGTAGACGAAAGCTTACACATTGGTAAATCTAGTGGTGTGCACCTGCATATATCCCATCATAAATCAGCAGGCAAACCAAACTGGGGTAAGGTGAAGGAGTCTCTGCGCAAAGTAGATGCTGCTTTACTGGCTGGCCAGCGAGTAACCTTAGACGTCTATCCGTATACCGCCGGTAGTGGTCGGATGATTGAGTACTTTAATTTGGATAGGCCCAACTTAGAACTCGCAGAAGTGATTCGCATTGCGAGTTGCCCCGCTTTTCGACAGTACGAGGGGCGTATGTTGAGCGACATTGCGCAAGAAAAAGGGCTGAGCTTAGAAGATGCTGTTCGTCATGTGCTGACTGCGCCTAAGGGGCAGCATACTATTTGCATCCATTTTATTATTGATGAGCAAGATATCGAAACAAATCTAGCGCATGCAGACATGATGGTGGGTTCTGATGGCATTCCAGATTTGCGTGGCCGCCCACATCCGCGGTTGTTTGGAACCTTTCCTCGCGTACTTGGGCACTATGTAAGAACGCGTGGTGTACTGTCACTTCCGCAGGCCGTTAGGCGCATGACGTCTGTATCTGCGACCACGTTTGGTATGCTTGAAAGAGGCGTGTTAAAAGCAGGCTATTGGGCAGACTTGGTGCTATTTGATCCGGCTACGGTGATCGACAAAGCCACCTATGATGATCCTAAGCAAGAGCCTGAAGGTATACACGCGGTGGTGGTTAACGGCAAGCTTGCGTTGCGTAATGGCAAGCATACTGGTGTTGGTTCCGGTGCCATGCTGCGGTATAGAAAGACGGCGTACTAAGTGTTTATTGTTAGACCCTACCATTAAGGAGAGATATTGAGTTTTTTAGTTAAGAAGAGAACAGATCACGTGCTGGTTTTGACGATGTCTAGTCCGGACACAAGAAATGCACTCACCAGTGCGGAACAATTTGAAGAATTTGAACAGACCTGTGGTGAAATAAACGACGATATGTCGATACGCTGCGTGATATTGACAGGTGCAGGCTCTGCATTCTGTGCAGGGGGCAATGTTAAGGATATGCGCGATAGGAAAGGCTTGTTTGCAGGAGACCCCTTCGATCAGGCAGATGCATATCGTCGCGGCATACAAAGAATTCCACGCGCGATATATGCTTTGAATGTGCCAATTATTGCTGGCGTAAACGGACCGGCCGTTGGGGCGGGGTGCGATTTAGCAACCATGTGTGACATCCGTATTGGCAGCGAAACGGCCATGTTTGCAGAGAGTTTTGTTAATTTGGGTATTATTCCTGGGGATGGTGGCGCCTGGTTTTTGCCACGGGCAATTGGTTATTCTAATGCCTGCAAGATGGCTTTTACTGGTAATCGAGTGAAAGCAGAGGAAGCCTTGAGCATGGGCTTACTTTCTGAAGTTGTCAGTGAACAGAATCTACTCGATCGATGTTTGGAGTTGGCCCAAGACATCGCAGCCAATCCTCCGCATGCTGTACGTTTAACCAAACAGCTTTTGCGCGCCAGCCAAAACTCATCTCTGCATGAACTGTTAGATCAATCTGCAGCCTTTCAGGCTATTTGTCATGCAGAGCCTGATCATGCCGAGGCAATCACTGCATTCTTTGAAAAACGCCCGGGTAAGTATCGGGCTGAATAAATATATCTTTCGATAAACATGTTATGAGGAACGTCATGAATAAAATTATTGTCGCCATTACATTGGCTGCATTGACTGCCACAGCAGCTACAACACTTGCGTGGGCCAAACCGTTACCCACGGTGAAGCCTGAAAGGGAGGGCTTTTCATCCCAGCGCCTTAGCCGAATTACAGACATGACTCAGCGTTATGTTGATGAAGGTAAATTTGCCGGAGTGATCACTATGGTGTCGCGCCGCGGTAAGATTGTTCACTTCGAAGTGGTTGGCCAGAAAGGTGCTGACGATGCGCGCCCTTTGGAAAAGGATGATCTGTTTCGAATTTATTCCATGACTAAGCCGATTACCGCTGCTGCCATCATGCAACAGTACGAACAAGGCAAGTTCCAACTAACAGACCCCGTTTCAAAGTATGTACCAGAGCTCAAGGAGCTAAAGGTATTGAATGCAGACGGAGAATTGGTGCCTGTGGAACGTGAAATGACCATGCAACAGTTACTCACACACACGGGAGGTTTTTCCTACGGGTTCAATCCAAAAGGCGACCCGGTGGACAAACTGTATGCTGAGGCAAAGATATGGGAATCAAAAGACCTGGATGATTTTGTGCAAAAGCTTGCCAAGCTGCCACTCAAGTTTCAGCCGGGTGCTCAGTGGCACTATTCTGTAGCTGTCGATGTTATGGGGCTGATCGTTCAACGCCTCAGTGGGCAGCCATTTGATGAGTACTTACAGGAACACATATTTGAACCGTTAGGTATGGTGGATACCTTTTTCGAAGTGCCTGCAGATAAGTTAGAGCGTTTTTTACCTAATCACTATGTTGATCCGAAGAGTGGAAAACTGACCACGATGACAAACGGAGAGTTTGCGCTGGCCCGCTTCACAGATGTCACGCTGTTTTCTGGCGGCGGCGGATTGGTGTCTAGCGCCATGGATTACATGCGTTTCGCAGAAGCCGTGCGTAACGGCGGCATTTTGCACCAAAACAGAATTTTAGGCCCTAAAACAGTGGCATACATGGCGTCTAACCATCTTCCGGCCAGTATTGTTAGCGGGGGTAGTGGAGAACAACCTTCGCTCGGCCAGCCGCTACGTGGCTTTGGTTTTGGTCTCGGATTTGGTTTGGTTACTGATCCCGTCGCTGCGGGTGTTATGGGCAGTGCCGGTGAGTTTAACTGGGGTGGTGCAGCGGGTACCGTATTCTGGATTGACCCGGTCGAAGAGGTGGTGGTCGTCGGGATGATTCAGCTTATGAGGTCACCACATCCTTTCAGACCTGACTTAAAAGTAGCTACATATCAATCACTTACCGAGCTTTTAGAATAGGTTTCTATAAAGTGTGCTGGGGTTTCCCGGCACACTTTGAACCCTGCCTCGCCCTTTTGCCCATCGCTCGTTACTCATTGGCTATAACCAAAGCGTAAAGCGGTGTCAGCGTGATCCTTGGCCGTCATCGATTTTGATATAGGTTCCGGTCACCGCGGCGGATGCAGGAGAGACAAAATACAAAAGTGTGCTGTCCATCTCGGCAGGGTCGCAGATACGCTTGCGGGGGAAATGTTGAGCAAAGTCGCCCATCCTTGCTACCATGCCGTCCATCATTTCCGACGAAAAAGCACCCGGTGCAATCGCGTTTACGTTGATGTTATAACGAGCCCATTCCACCGCCAATACCTCAGTCATGCGCACGATGGCGGATTTGGTGATCGAATAAAGAGCGGCACCATTACCTGAGTAGTTAAAACCGCCCACCGAAGAAATGTTGACCATGCGTCCAGGTAGTTTGGCGGCAATGAGTCTTCGTGCAATTTCGCAAGATAGGATATACGGGCCGCGAAGATTGGTGTCGAATACGTCATCTATGAGTTGCAGCGGCATCTTGTGTGCACGTTGTGCATCAGGTATCCCAGCATTGTTTATCAGTATGGTGATGGTACCTAATGCTTTTTCTGCTTGATCGACGCAAGCAATTATCGAATTGTTGTCGCGCATGTCCAGGGCTATGTGTTCAGCGGTCCCACCGTTTTGGCGTATCTCTTCGGCAAGGCTTTGCAGGCGTTCTACTCTGCGTCCGGTGAGTACAACCTTCGCACCGCAGGCGGCCAGCACCTGGGCAAAACGTTTGCCAAGACCAGAGGTTGTGCCGGTGATTAAGGCAACTTGCCCGGAAAGGTCTGTTGATAAATTAGGTAGCGGGTAGTCGGACATTAAGCACCTTTAAAAATGATAAGAAAAATGGCAGTGTATCACCAGTCGAGTTACAGCGATTTGGTGTGCCATGAAACTTAACCCTGATCAGATATCCCAATACCATCAGCATGGTTTCCTGTTGTTAACAGCGCTGATACCGCAGACGCAGCTACAACAATATGACACTCGCTTTCATGATTTTGTTGAAGGTAAGATCGAGTGTCCGTCTGGCATGAAAATTATGCAAGATGTGATGGTTGTTAAGGGAGCAGTAACTGCGCAATCGCCCCTCTATGGGGTGAACAAAATACTTGGTTTGGAAAATGATCCGCAATTGAATGCCTATTCGAGCCATACTGAGTTAGTAACGGCTGTGAGTAGCTTGTTGGGGGATGAGTTGTATAGCCTGACATCCAATATTTTTAACAAACCGCCAGGTGTGGATGGGCGACATCCCATGCACCAAGATCTGCGTTACTTTAGGTTGCGGCCGGCGGACAAAATTATGGGTGCCTGGACTGCAATATTGCCCGCGAGACGTGAATCAGGTTGTCTTGCCATTATTCCAGGCAGCCATAAATGGGGGCTTTTGGAACATCAAAGCCCCGACTGGAAATATCTAAATCACGGGTTCTATGGGGTAAAAGGTGTAGATTTCGGGGCGCGCCAGCATATAGAAATGGAGCCCGGTGATACTTTGTTGTTCCACCCCTTGCTGGTGCATGGCTCGGGACGCAATCGGAGTGCTCATTTTCGACGGGCAATATCCGTACACTATGCGGCAGGTAGTCGCGAGCGACCTAATACCGCTTAGTCAAACCACTTAATGGCACGTATCAACTCACTATCAAAACCTTCGCGATCATAGATTTTTCGCGCGCGATAGTTGTTAGCGAACACGTGTAGGCTGAGCGATTTCGCTCCACGTTCCTTTGCTTGTTTTTCTGTATCGTCAAGCAGTATTTTCGCCAGCCCTGTGCCACGCGCATCGGGGTGAACTACAATCGCTTCTAGGTGAGCGCTAGGAGTGTGACTCATCAATTCGCTTCTTAGCGAAACAAGCGTCACCCCGCAAACCTGATGCTGTGCGTCGATGGCAACTCGTGCAAACGAGCTTTGCATTGTGCCTGCAATCACCTGTTGCAATAGTTTGGCATCAGAGGTCCACAAATCGCTAGCGTTGCGACGCTCGGGGAGGTCGAAGTCAGCGAGTAGTGGAAGCAGTTCTAGTATCGCTTGTTCGTCATGTGACTCGGCTAGTCGAATGGTGTAAGTATCTGTCATCATGCTTTCTGTCATCATAGGAGGATATCGCAAGGAATGGATGTAGCCAACGCTTCGTCGAAATTTTCGAACAACACCGCGATTAGTATTGTTGTGGCAAATATGATTGGTACAGGCGTGTTTACCAGTCTGGGCTTCCAGTTACTGGAAATCCAAAGCGCACCAATCATTCTGTTGTTATGGACTATTGGCGGTATTTTGGCACTTTGCGGCGCGTTGTGTTACGCAGAGCTTAGTTCGTGCTTACCTAGGTCTGGTGGCGAGTACAATTTTGTTTCGAAAATCTATCACCCTGGTGCAGGCTTTGTGTCTGGCTGGGTGTCTGCCACTATCGGTTTTGCGGCACCTACTGCATTGGCTGCGATCACCTGTGGTACCTATCTAGCAGCGGTTTTTCCAGCCCTCAACGTTTCCTACGTTGCTATCGGGTTGGTGTTGTTGGTGGGTGGTGTGCACTTAGGTAGCCGTCGTGGTAGCGCAGGTTTTCAGTTAACGTTTACTAGCATCAAAATCGTGCTGATCTTGTTATTTATAGCGAGTGCCTGGTGGTACGTCGAGGCGTTACAAACGGTACGGTGGTTACCACAATTTAGCGATGTGTCATTGCTGACGAGTGGCGGTTTTGCCATTGCGCTGATTTATGTGAATTATGCTTATACAGGATGGAATGCCGCGACCTACTTAGCCGACGAGGTTGCCGATCCACAAATAAATATTCCACGCATACTGCTTACAGGCACAGTTGTGGTCATGGTCTTGTACTTACTATTGCACATCATGTTTTTAACGGTTGCCCCTATGTCTGCTATCGCTGGACAACTGGAAGTGGGGTATGTGGTAGCGCAGTTTGCCTTTGGTGAAATGGGTTCAAAGTGGGTTGCAGGTATGTTGGCCCTGTTGTTGGTGTCAACTGTCAGTGCCATGGTGCTTGCAGGACCCCGGGCATTACAGGTCATTGGTCAAGATTTTCGCATGCTGCGGTGGCTGGGAATTGAAAATCAGCACGGTGTTCCCGTAATGGCGATCGCCTTTCAAACCACCGTGACAGTATTTCTTGTTGTCACCTCTACCTTTCAGTCGATCCTAGTTTTTTCTAGCTTCACGCTGGCATTGAATACACTAGTCACTGTGTTTGGTGTGGTTTTGTTGCGACGTCAGCGTCCACTGGCTGGTCGTGCCAAGAGTTTTACGGTGCCTTGGTATCCTTGGCCGGTGATCATATTTATAGCCATCATGTCGTGGACCTTGGTCTATGTGTTGTGGCAGCAACCCGTAGAAGGTGTGTTTGGCATAACACTTATTGTCGTCGGTTGGTTGTTCTATGTGTTTTCACGCGATAGGGTAGAAGCATAGACATATACTGAAATCAGACTGAAATAAGGGAGCCTAGACTCATGAGCGATAAACATTTGATAGAAGAAATTTCTGACGGCATTGCTACATTAACAATGAATCGTCCAGCAGCGCGCAATGCCATGAGTGGTGAGATGATGTCTGCCATGCATGAGGCATTGCCAAGGTTATCTGCGGATCGCAACGTACGCTGTGTTGTGCTCACCGGTGCTGGGGGTGCGTTTTGTGCGGGCGGAGATGTAAAAGGTTTTGCTTCGGCAGCGGGCGGCAAGAGTAGTGGTAACGACGGTGGTTTCGATCTTGAGGGAAGAGCCCAAGGGCTTCGAGCGGGAATGGAGCTTTCGAGAATTCTGCATGAAATGCCTAAGCCGACCTTGGCCGCAATTCCTGGGCCAGCAGCTGGTGCAGGGTTTTCACTAGCCCTCGCATGTGATCTTCGAATCGCTTTGGATACGGCTAAACTCACGACGGCTTTTGCTAAAGTAGGTTTGTCCGGAGACTACGGTGGCTCCTTTTTCTTACCCTACATTGTGGGTCAAGCCAAAGCGCGCGAGCTTTATTTCTCCGCAAAAGTAGTGTCAGGTCAAGCAGCAGCAGATATGGGTTTGGTTAATCGTGTCGCCAGCGCGGCAGATTTTGAGGGGCAGGTCAGTGAGTTCGCGGCTGAGCTGGCAAGCCTACCTACGGTGGCGGTCGGTTACATGAAGAAAAATCTGAACGCAGCGTATGGTGGCTCACTCAGCGACACCTTTGATCGTGAGGCCTTGCACATGATGCGATGTTTTATGACCGATGATCACAAAGGTGCAGCTCAAGCCTTTGTGGAAAAACGTGCTCCGCAGTTTAGCGGCAGATAAACCAAGATCTATTTGATGCAGGCAAATTAATTGGGTTCACCGGCTACATGGGGTTCGCAATTTGGCTTCCTAATGGCCTCAATAGGTTTTGCGGTAGGTCTAGGTAATATTTGGCGGTTCCCTTACGTTACTGGAGAGAATGGCGGTTCGGCGTTTGTCATAGTTTACCTGGCGTGTGCCTTTGGTATTGGGGTGCCGATTTTAATGGCGGAAATTATGATTGGTCGCCACGGGCGTGCTGCGCCACCTATGGCTATGGCGCGGATGGCCCAAGCCAGTGGTGCGAGTGCGGCTTGGTCTGGTGTAGGTTACCTTAGCCTCCTGACCGCGTTTTCTATATTGGTTGGCTACTCGGTTGTTGCGGGATGGGTACTGCACTACATGTTCCAGGCTCTAACCGGTGACTTCCAGCATTTCGATGTGCTGATTTCCAAATCACACTTTGATGATTTGTTGGCAAATATACCGTTGTTGGTGTTTTGGACTGTGATTGCACTGGTGGCCGCAGGTGCCGTGATCTATGCAGGTGTTGAAAAAGGTATCGAGCGCGCGGTAAAGGCGCTTATGCCGTTGTTGTTTATCTTGCTGGTTGGCCTCGCCATATTTAATGTTTTTGCCGGCGGTATGCCTGCTGCATTGGACTACTTGTTTACACCTGATTTTTCTAAACTAGATGGAAGCGTGCTGCTAGCGGCTGTGGGCCAGGCATTTTTCTCTATAGGGGTAGCCATGGCCGGTATGATGATGTTCGGCGCCTACTTGCCGCAACATATATCGATTGGAAAATGTGCGTTAATTATTGTCTGCGCAGATACAGCAGTAGCATTGCTCGCTGGCATCGTCATTTTTCCCATGGTATTCAACAACGGATTAGATCCGGCAGGTGGGGTGGGGCTAATTTTTCAAACTTTACCGTTGGCGTTTGCAAATATGCCTGGTGGCTATGTGGTCGCTATTTTCTTTTTTTTGTTGCTTAGTGTTGCTGCGATAACATCGATGGTGGGCTTGTGTGAACCGCTCACTGCCTGGCTTAGCGAACGCTTTCAAATTCCTCGCGAGCGCGCGGTGGTTCTGCTGATGTTGGTGGCCTTGATGGTTAGTCTTGTCAGCGTGTTGAGTTATAACGTTTGGGTCGATGTGAGCCTTTTTGGGCAAAGTCTAAATCAGCTGATAGATTTTGTGCCGAATCAATTGCTTCTGCCCGTTGGCGGGTTGCTCATCGCATTGTTTGCCGGGTGGGTGGTGAATACCAAAACAACTCAAGGAGAACTTCAACTGGGCATCCCAAGACTGTTTGTAGGCTGGCATAACCTAGTTCGGTTCATTGTTGTACCTGCTATTTTTCTTATTCTCATCAGTGGCCTCTAGACTGTGCAGTTAGGCTATCGCGGCAGTGTGAATCGTTGGGAATGTGACGAAAATGATCACCTTAACGTGCGCTTTTATGTTGAGAAGCATTGGCAGACACTGTTGGGCGGTTTACGCAGGCTTGGTATTTTGGACGACGATGCACATGTGGTCGCAAGATCTGCGCTTGAAGTGCAACATTTGAGGTTTCTGGCTGAATCGCGACTATCTGCACCACTGTCTGGGTACTGTGCGGTGGTTGGACAGAGTGCAAACCAGCTCACGGTATTCACCCAGTTACGGCATGCGCTGAGCCAAGAGGTATTATGTAACTGTGTCCATCGCTTGGCTGGTTTATCAGGTGAAGTCACTGACAAAATTCCTGCAGATGCAGCAGGCAGGGGTATTGCCGATATCGATTTGAGCTACGCGGCTTTGGCATTACATGAATTGGAAGGTTATGGTTTTCAGACCATCGGTGCGGGTGTGATCAGTCCGGATGAATGTGACGCACAAGGCTGCCTATTGGTGCATCACTACATGAGTCGTCTATCCGACTCGATGCCTCATTTGTGGGGGGCTGCAGAAATTGAGGAAGGCAACACCACAGAAGG
>JAADHW010000228.1 GCA_013151695.1 Gammaproteobacteria bacterium | reverse complement strand
ACGACGCGTCGTGTCGTGGCGGTGCAAAATGGAGAGGCCATATTCAATATGGATGTTTCTTTCCAAGTGGCAGAACCCGGCTTTGATCACGCGCATCCCATGCCAAATGTACCGATGGCAGATGAGTTGAATGATGATGTGAGCTTGGCGCGTAGTTTGATAAGTACTCACAAGGGTTCTCAGCTTAAGACCATTGCAGAAAACCCTCGCCCGTTTGAAACGCGCAGTGTTTTTGCTGTAGGTTCCCAGGCCTGGGGAAAAGATCGGTTTTGGAGCCCTACCTGGATTAAATTTCGCCAACAACTAGATCCAACAAACACCAAACTCGCCCGATGCTTGCTGGCATATGCGTCTGATATGAGTGTGGTCTCAACTGCCAGTTTGCCGCACCAAAGTGTGGCCGCTCGAAAAGACATCCAAATGGCCAGTCTGGATCATGCGCTGTGGATTCATCGCTCGGTGCCTATTAACGAATGGATTTTATTTCATAAACGAACCTCTACGTCCCAAGGTGCGCGTGGCTTAGTACATGCCGAGTTCTTTTCTCAACAGGGCATTCTCATCGCGTCAGTGACCCAAGAGGGCCTACTGCGCACGCCCGCGGTGTCAGGTTAGTTGTACAGGGCTTGTTCGATGACAAAGTCCACAGGATGACGGCTATGGGCTAACATCAAGCTGGCAGCTAAATCGGTGGTGAGAGGTAGGTGTGTCGCATCGACGCTAAGTTGATTCCAGGTTGGGTCCACCGCCCGCCATACACCGTCTTCCAATACTTCATTCCACGCATGAAACATGAAGGCTGGCTGAGCTCCGTCTTTGTAGGCGAGGCCGTAGACGGTTTTA
Source organism: Gammaproteobacteria bacterium (assembly GCA_013151695.1). Lineage (GTDB taxonomy): Bacteria > Pseudomonadota > Gammaproteobacteria > Pseudomonadales > Azotimanducaceae > UBA4421. The sequence goes on along the minus strand of JAADHW010000228.1, from coordinate 10,428 downwards.
GCCGGTAGCCCTGCAGCGCGTGCCAAGGTGGTAAAAAGGTCTGCGTAGTCTGTGCATTCACCTTGCCTGTTGGCCAATGCTTCGATGACGGACCCAGCCGAGTTACCTTCGCTGTATTCAATGCTTCGATGTGAACTGTTGACCAATTTATCTACTATTGATGCTGAACCTTCTTGCCTGGTTAACGCCGCTTGCACCAGGGCTTGAATTTTCGGATGGGAAATTGGGTAGGCGAGTTCTTCGCCTAGAGAATTGGCGCCTGAGCCTGAAGAGACCACCGCACCAGCCAACAATTCTATTCTTTTCGGTAATGGGTTGCCCGGTGTTTGAGATACCCCAAGCGTCAACCTGCGTAGCTCCTGGTGATCAATCAATCGCTGGTCCAAACTGAACAAGTATCCGGTTTTATTGTTCATCTGAGAAAGCGCGATGGCATCTGCTTTATCTGTTGCAACAATAGTAAAAATCCCGGCCATATTGAGTTGCATTGGCTTCATGTTGTGGTCAAGTTGAGTTTGTGTGGCCGCCAGCGGTGCCGCTGTCTCGACAACGTAACCGAGTGTGTTTTTTTCTAGCACTCGATATTTTTTCGAAGTGATACGCAAACGTTCGAAATCTGGGCTCCGAACGATGCGTTCTGCACCAGCTTGGGGTTGTTGTGAAGACAGCCAATGTTCAAACCCTAAGAAGTCTGATAGTACGTACTGCCAGTCGAGCTGAAGTTGGTTTTCTACTCGTCCCCGGGTAACCGTTGCGTTAAAACCGAGTGTATCGGCTTGCAGTCTCGTGGTTGCAGTTTGTTCGCCTGAACGATTTTCGTAGGTTGCTTTTTGTAGCGCGAAGGGTGGGTTGGGTGAAAATTCAAGATGCTTCGTGAGAGTGTTTGCAGGGCGTTGTTGTATGAGAAAATGTGTGGTTGTGGTGAAGTGACGGACACCAAAAGGGTCAATGTAGGCGTGGGTGACCATATAGCCAACATGATCTTTCTCTAGATTGATGCGATACCAACTCTCGCCCAACAGTTGTTTGGCGATTTTTAGCGTGGTGGGTTGATTGGCGTTGTCTACCCAGCTGAAAGCTGCCAACGTCAATAACCCCAGCAAAACGATATAGAATCTTTGCAACCTGTTCTCTTAGAAAGCCATTTGCTGGCGAAGATGCAATCTTCTACGAATATGTGCTAATTCGAAAGGGATATGCGGTTATTCGAAACCTGTTTCTCGAAATTGTGCGACACATTGTTGGAGTTCGTCTTCGTTGTCGTATGGACGGCTGCGAGCAATCCTCCAATGGTGCTTGCTGGTGGGGTCGTGTATCGACGCGGCGAATACGCCTGAAGGTGATACGAAAATTCCAAAGTTTCCTGCACCCGCAGCAGTTTGCGGTGCGATACAAATATCATAGTCAGGTAACCCCTCGTTGTGGGGTATCAGCTCAAGCGGCTGCAGACTTTGGCCCGCTTCTTCGATGTGCAGTACGCGTCCGATATTCTCACCCCAGCCGGCATTGGCAAGTGTGTTCAACAGTTCTGTTTTCCTGGCACGAGTGGCGTCGATTTGAGGCACTACGTCGTCTACGCCTTCTACGTGCTCTACCGGTCTACCGGCATCTAGGTGCTCTAGCGCGTGACTGATAGTATCGAGTTTTTCTCGCTCGGTTTTGTCGTGCGCAGCGACTTTGCTGAGGTCTACTGCGTCGACTAGCTGGTGGGCGCGTTTAGCCCGCTCTATCCAGTCCTGTAGAGACTCTGCAGAATCTTTAGGTTCGCTGGGGTTTTCCATACCTCAAGTGTAGTGCAAGATGCGCATCCCGCTTGAATTTGTAAGATAGACTAAGTCATGGATACAGACGCGAAGGATTTCATTCGCCAACGCATTGAACAAGATCAACGCGAAGATAAATTACCGTGCGGTGTGGTCACTCGATTTCCACCCGAACCCAATGGATATTTGCATATAGGTCATGCCAAGAGCATTTGCTTAAATTTTGGTGTGGCCAAAGAATTCGGCGGCAAGACGTTGCTGCGCTTCGACGATACGAACCCCATCAAGGAAAGTGAAGACTATGTAGCCGCCATCCAAGCAGACGTGGCCTGGCTAGGCTTTGAATGGTCATCGTTGACTCATGCATCAGATTATTTTGAAGAACTGTATAAATTTGCCAATGATCTCATCAGGGCTGACAAGGCCTTTGTTTGCAGCATGACGGCGCAACAGATGCATGACAGCCGCGGATCGCTAACCGAGTCGGGAACCAATAGTCCCTACCGAGACCGAAGCGTGAGTGAGAATCTTGACCTGTTTGCTCGTATGCGCGCTGGGGAGTTTGGCGACGGCGAGCACGTGCTGCGCGCCAAAATAGACATGTCATCGCCAAACATCAATATGCGCGATCCGGTGCTGTATAGAATTCGCCATGTTACGCATCAACGCACCGGGGACGATTGGTGTATCTATCCAATGTACGACTTTACGCACTGCATTTGTGATGCTTTGGAGGGCATCACTCACTCGTTGTGCACCTTGGAATTTGAAGATCATCGCCCCCTCTACGACTGGGTACTGGACAATGCCAATGTGAATTTCCATCCACCGCAAATAGAATTTTCGCGCCTGGGTCTTGAGTATACGGTGTTGAGCAAGCGCTTACTTAATCGCTTAGTGGAGGAAAAGTTGGTTGACGGATGGGATGATCCGCGCATGCCTACCATTGCCGGTCTGCGCAGACGAGGCGTTACTGCCGCAGCGATTCGAGATTTTTGTAGTCGCATTGGTGTGACCAAACAAAACAACCAAGTAGAGATGAATTTGTTGGAATTTTGTATCCGCCGAGATTTAGAAGCCAGTGCCAGGCGGGGTATGGGCGTCGTGAAGCCGTTGCTGGTGACAATCACCAATTGGAGCAGCGATACTATTGTGTTGGAAGGTCCGTGGCATGCGCGCAACGAAAGTATGGGTAAGCGGGACCTGCCTTTTTCAGGCAGCCTCTATATCGAACGAGATGACTTTGTCCTTGACCCAGCCGTCCTCGATCTACCTGGGAAGTGGAAACGATTAGCACCTGGCGAGATGGTTCGTCTGCGATATGCCTTTATTATTCGGTGTGATGAATATGTGGTTGACGATAACGGTGAGGTCATCGAGCTGAAATGCACCTACTTTCCCGATTCTCGCAGCGGCCAAGACAGCAGCGGGTTAAAACCCAACGGCGTAGTGCACTGGGTTAGCGCAAGCCACGCCGTGCCGGTTGAAATTCGCAGCTATCAACGACTCTTCAATTCGCCATCCCCGTCAGCGGCTTCGTTACTGGAAGACTTGAACTCCCAATCACTGCTCATCGATCATGGTTTTGTAGAGCCTGGGATCATGGCCCATGAAGACCGCCGTTTTCAGTTTGAGCGCCAGGGTTATTACTGCAAAGACGATTCTCCTCCCACAGCGTCTAAGTCGGGTCCGCCCAATCAGGCGGTGTTCAATAAAACGGTCTCATTGCGTGAAGGTTTTTAACCATGTCTGAGGGGCGACAAACCACGATCATGGAAGTTAGCCCGCGAGATGGATTGCAAAACGAAACCCAATTGCTCAGCACTGAACAAAAACTTTCCCTGATCGATCACGCCCTCATGGCTGGCTGCAAAAGAATTGAGGTAGCCAGTTTTGTGCATCCTAAGAAGGTTCCACAAATGGCTGATGCGGAGGCTGTTTGTGCGGGATTGCCGCAACGGGGTGATGTTACCTACACGGGTTTAATACTAAACGAGCGGGGCTTTGAGCGCTTGATCGCCACTGCGCGGATACAAGAAGCGGGCCTTGTCGTTTGTGCCTCCGATACCTTTGGAGAGCGCAACCAGGGTATGAATATCTCAGCACAGTTACGCATGGCCAGCAAGGTTTTGGCTCGGGGTAGGAAGGTCGGCATGCCGGTGCAGGTCACAGTATCAGTGGCCTTTGGATGTCCGTTTGAAGGTGATGTATCACCAACCACGGTGATCGATATAGTCAAAACGTTGGTTGATCATGGTGCGGTAGAAATCGCGCTTGCCGATACCATCGGCGTTGCGGTTCCCCAACAAGTCCATGAGTTATTTTCAGCCCTCGCACAAGAACTCAGTGACAATGTTCCTTTACGTGCGCATTTTCATGACACCCGCAATACAGGTATCGCGAATGCCTATGCCGCTTTGCAGGTGGGTGTCGCGACCTTGGACGCCAGCATAGGTGGAATTGGCGGCTGTCCGTTTGCTCCAAATGCCACCGGTAACATTGCTACCGAAGATTTGATCTATTTGCTCAGTCGTTCGAATATCGAGCATGGGCTCGATCTGGCTAAGCTGCGCGATGGCGCTCGTTGGCTTGAAGGTGTTTTGAAAAAAACCGTACCCTCGGCATTGTTACGTGCAGGTGATTTTATTGCTCAAAAGTAGCGCCCAGATGTCATTGCAAAGGATTGGGTGGTGAGCGAACAGACTTTTCTAGGCCACCCCCGCGGACTTGCCATTCTGTTCTTTGCAGAGATGTGGGAACGTTTTAGCTTTTACGGCATGCGCGGCTTGTTGATTTTCTACTTAACCAAACATTGGCTATTCGATGATGCTTTTGCGTCGGGAATTTATGCCAGTTATGCCTCCATGGTGTATCTGATGCCGGTGGTGGGTGGGCTCGTAGCGGACAGATACCTAGGTTTTCGCAAGGCGATTATTTATGGTGGTATTTTATTGTGTTTGGGCCACTTAGGCATGGCGTTTGAGGGGTCTCCCGCCACCCTGGTGGACGGGTACATTGTTCGTGATGAAACCAGTTTGCAAATACTTTACCTCTCTCTGGCGCTGATCATAGTCGGGGTGGGATTGTTAAAGCCCAGTATCTCCAGCATTGTTGGCGACCTGTACAGCAAAGACGACCCGCGCAGGGATGGTGGATTCACCTTGTTTTATATGGGCATCAACCTAGGTGCAGTACTTGCGAGCTTGACCTGTGGTTATCTGGGTGAAACCTATGGCTGGGGTTATGGATTTGGCTTGGCAGGCATTGGCATGGTGGCGGGGCTGATTCCCTTCATCTCTGGCAAGGCTACACTGCAGGGTCGAGGCGAAGCGCCAGATGCCAAAGTGCTTGCTAATGTACGATTTGGACTTTCATTAGAACATCGAATTTTCATCGGCGCACTTGTTATGGTTGGAATCTCGTGGCAGCTCATGCAGCACCAAACGGTGGTGGGCAGCTTACTCACGGTGGCATCGTTGCTTGCAGTTGTCGGGGTTGTCATTTTTATCTTTGTATCCTGCCAAGGTGTAGAGCGCAGGAAGATGGGATTGCTGCTGTTCCTCACCGCGTACTCGGTGGTGTTTTGGGCGTTGTTTGAACAAGCGGGAAGTTCGTTGAGTTTATTTGCCGATCGTAATGTAGATAGAGTTGTGTTGGGGATGAACCCAACCGCGGCTCAACTACAGTCATTGAACCCAGGATTTATCATTCTGTTGGCACCTTTGTTCGCCATGTTGTGGCAATGGCTTGGGCGTATTGGCCGCGAACCTAGCCATGCAGCCAAATTTGGCTTAGGCGTCATTCAAGCCGGCTTAGGCTTTCTGTTATTGGTTTATGGGATAGGCTTTGCCGATGCTGATGGCCAAGTGGCATTGGTCTGGTTAACCCTGGCGTATTTTGTGCACACCACTGGTGAGCTGTGTTTGTCTCCGGTAGGGCTTTCTATGGTCACCAAGCTTACGGTTACACGAGTTGCTGGGTTGATGATGGGGGTTTGGTTCCTAGCTACATCGGTTGCCCACTACATGGCGGGTATCATCGCCTCAATTGCCAGTGTTGAGGGTGGCGCGAGTGCAGATGCTAGCCATTCCTTGGAAATATACACCCAAACCTTCAGTGTGGTTGGGTGGATTGGTGTCGTTTTAGGTTTGCTGTTGCTCGCTATTGCACCGTGGCTGACGGCTCAGGTATTTCGCTCAGAAGGGGTTGGAAATGACTAACAATGTAGTCATCCAGCCAGCTTTCTAACCACCAATTTTTCAAGAATGCACTGTGCCCACCGTGTTGGGTGAGATCGACGGTGATGGTACTTGGCAATCCCTGGTACTGTTGCGGCGGAATAATCGGGTCGTCCTTGGCAGCTAAGATGTGTGCATCGACGCCTTGTAAAGAACTACCGCTCAAATCGTAAGCCGAAAAGTACGCGTGAGTACTTGGAAAAGGTAAATATCGCGCGACAAAGTAGTCGGTGATGGCACTCACTGTGGTTAACTTCATGGCCTCACTAAAATCGTAGTGTTGAGGAAAGGCTTGTTGTTTTTGTCGCCATAAATCTCGCCACTTACGCACGAAGTAGCCTTGATAAATTGCACTACGATCGATGCGATACATAGTATCTGCTGGTTCCATGGCGGGACAGACCGCCAACACTTTTAGTTTGGGTCGTGCTTTGGCTAGACGTAGTGCGAAGTTTCCGCCTAACGAAAAGCCCGCCAGGCCAACGCCTAGTTCACCGTGATCTTCGGTTAAGATGTCGACCAATTCGATGACTTCATCAATTATCGCTGAATGGAATAAACTTTGGTTGAGGTGTGCGGTTGAGCCGTGATCGCGCAGGGTGATTCTAGCCACGCAATAACCTGCTTTCCATAACGCGTGTGCGCAGGAAACAACGTAAGTTGACTGCGAACTACCAAGCCAGCCGGGTATCAACACCACCAGTGGACGATTGGGCTGGATGTTTAGCTCAAAACAAAGATGTACATTATCGATTTCCAGAGTGTGTTGTTGTGCGGTATCGATAAACTCCTTTACTGGCTTACTCGAAAATAGCCTTCGGCCGGCGCCAGAGAGAACGGTTTGTAGATGTGGGTTCGATAGTCCGATGGCAGGTTTAAAAGACTTAGGGTTCATAGAGGTTTAATGACTTGATTGGAATAAATACGCTGTCCGTGAATACCTTTCTTCGCCAGGAGGTCAATTATGTTTTTGTTGCCGACGTAATGTGCGCTACCAATTATCACGAAATAGCTGCCCTGGCTGCGCAAAAATTTTACAATCTTATTGGCCATGCCAACATTTCTCTCCGCTAACAGCTTGTGCATAAATAATTTAGAAAGTTCTGAGTCGCCAGATTGAGCCTCAAAGGCGTTTTGAAAAGCTTGGTCGTCACCACTTAACCAAGCGGTGACTAAGCCTGCTGTTAGAGGTTCAAACTGCCCCATTTGATCGATCATCTCTTCGACCATTTTAACCTGGGTTTGTAATGGCTGGTTCATGAGTAGATCGAGTTGAAAATCAACGCTCTCCAGCTCCAGCACCTGCCTTTCACCCTTCATTGCAGTAAAGTGCTTTTCGACGCCTTGGTTGGGATCGTAACCTACAGACATTAGCGCCATGACCGCCAACTGCTGGCTAATGAAAGCAGGTTTGAATTGTTGCATTTGCGCCAGTGGTAATCCGTAGGCCTTGGCTATCGCTGAGAAACGTGCATATGTAGAAGGTGACATTGAAGCTTGAAGAGTTTGCCCTGAGGGTAAGGTACCGTGTTGAATCGCCTTAAGTTGCAGCTCCTGTTGGCTTAGTTTGTCTAGATCAACTTCAAGCACTAGAGTTTTTGCCTGTTCGAATGCCGCAGTAAATGGTTTCGGCAGCGGGTACAAGCCGGGTTTGAGGATGTGGACGGAGCCCGCCAGGTAGACGCTTGCAGTCTTTGATTGGTACTGCCACAAAAACAACGGGTGCGGTTGTTTTGGCACATTTGCTTTGATCTGCGCGACACTGGTTAGGGCAACGCCATTGGCCTCAGTCAGTTCGCAATAGCCCCGAGAATAGTTCTGTAGCGGATGTGCCTGGGTACATTTTTGTTGCGCATTAATAGCCGCAGCAACTTTGTTTGATTGCTCAGAGACAGTGAACTTCTCTGTAGGGTTGCCAGTGAAGGTAGCTGTCGCGGTATAGTCTGGTTTTAGAGCATAGGCATTGTTACTGAGTAGTATGCTCGCCAGCAACATGGTCGCCAGAAAGACGGTGATGATACTCATCCGCGTCCACCGCTCGGGGCTAAATTTCACCTGAATTCTCACAACAGTGGGCCTTCAAAGCAGAGACATTCAAGCATTTGTAAAACCCAGGTCTTCTGGGCTTTCGCCTAGTGACTCAACCGCTCGAATGATGTCCTTTGATGCGCTCTCGATTTGCTCAAGGTCTGTTCCACGAATCACTAAAATTGTGCCGTAACGGTCTGCGCGATAAAACGGATAACTGCCGATGTCTAGGTTCGGTTGCTGGTTTTGGATGTGGCCTAGTTCTCCAGCAATTTGACTCTCGGTCACGTAGGCTTTAATGCTGCGGCTGTGAACGATGGGTCCGCCTCGAAGTGTTGCCTGCAAAGTTGAGAGCATGGCCTGCATAACAGACGGAATACCGGCCATGACATATACGTTTTCTATAGCAAAACCTTGCGGACCACCCGTTGGGTTGTCGATTAGGACTGCACCTTGAGGCACGCGCGCCATCAGCAGACGATTTTCCATGACATTGTCGGGTGCTGGACGTTTGCGGATACGAACTTCTATATCTGGGTGCTGAATTAAAGGCAAATTAAACGCTTTGGCAATGCTTAGTGCAGTGATGTCGTCGTGAGTGGGGCCGATGCCTCCGGTTGTGAACACATAGTCAAATCGGCAACGTGCGTCATTGACAACGTCGATGATGGTGGCCTCTACATCTGCAATAACGCGTGCTTCGCGGACTTGAATGCCCCATTGGCCAAGGCTTTTGGCCAGATGCGCCAAATTGATGTCCTGTGTTCTGCCTGACAATATTTCGTTGCCAATGATCAGGACGCAAGCAGTAACAGCTTCGGTCATTATGCTTTGCCACCCACAAAACGTGCCATGGTAGCAGAACCTGATGAGCACATCTTTCTACCACTAGTCCTTTACGTTAGCGGTGTGGCGCTATACAGTGCGCGCTTATAGTGTTGCTAGTCTAGGACTACTAAGCAGCGCACTGTAATCCACCCTAGGTGCGGAGTTTTTTGTATGCTCATTGCACTGGTAGGTGGTCTTGTAAGTTAGCAGTCTTGGAATTTAGATAGTACGTAGGTCGAACAACGCAGATTGAGGCATATGGGCTATTATTCATCGACAAGATGTCGATTAGGTCGATGGGGATCGACAGCGTGTTTGGCTTGTTCGGCATGGTTAAACCCGGCTGACAAAGGCTGACATAAGTAGAAACAAGTAATAGGAGTCTCTGTTGGTTTGATGTTGCACAACGATGCAACCTAGGCAACAGGATCCGCGAACCTACAAGAGTGGTATAAGTGTCCCATCTTACTTCCTTGAATTATTTCAGTAGCTTTTTCGCGCGAGGCGCAATTGTTTCCCTATGCCTGGTGTTGAGTGCTTGTGGGGGCGGTGGCGGAGGCGGCAGCGGTGCTACCGTCGGGCAGGGTGGGGGTGATAACCCTCCGCCTACAATTACTTTTTCCAGTTCAGATACTTTGGTAGACGCTGGCGAGTCGGTCACATTAACTTGGCAAACTAGCAATGCTACCTCATGTACAGCATCCGGCGCGTGGAGTGGCAGTAAGTCTATTTCGGGAAACGAAGTAGTGGGCCCCATTGAAAGCAACCAAACCTTCACCCTCAGTTGTTCCGGTGCGGGTGGAGGGAGCCTTCGTGAAGTGGTTGTAGAGATCGCTACCGGTGGCGCCTCGGTAAATTTAACATCGAGTCAACTGGCAGTGGGCGTTAATGGGCAGGTAACACTCACTTGGACGTCGACCAACGCGCAAAGCTGTGAAGCTGAGGACGGCTGGACCGGTTCCCAACCGATACAAGGTAGCTTTGAAACTGCTCCTCTCACGCAAACTACCCCTTTCAAACTGACTTGCTTCGGCCAAGGGACCAGTGCTGTAGTTCTACTAACGGTAATTGTATCGGATGGTAGAATTGAGTGGCAGGCGCCAACTGAAAATGTAGATGGCACGCCGCTCACAGATCTCGCTGGATATAATGTTTATTGGGGTGCTGCTTCGCGAAATTATACCGACAGTACCCCCGTAGCGGCATCTGCGACTGAATGGCAAGCAACCCTGTCGTCTGGCTTTTACTATTTTGCGGTGACCGCGCTAAATACGGGAGGCGAAGAGAGTGGCCAATCAAATGAGGTTTACAGGTATGTGCCATAAATAGGCACTTCTCACTAGGGAACCTCTGAATAATTATCGTAAACTCAGCGAGAGGTGCGGGGCTTGTGTCAAGGCGGGCTTCGCCGATAATGGCCAGCCCCATTGCCAAGAAGTCCAACGCAGCCAGAAGCCCCGCAGGTAACGCCCTTCGGGAGCCTCTCGCGCTTACCACCACGGCGTTGCGCACCTTGCCGATATACTCGATATCACCTGCGGCGCGCGCCTGGTGCTGGCAAGCGCGAGAAG
>JAADHW010000352.1 GCA_013151695.1 Gammaproteobacteria bacterium | reverse complement strand
TGAGGGGTTTGCCAGTTAGCTAGCGAATCATGCATAAGAATTCCTAAATTTGATTCAAGGCATAGCTGAGATCTTCTATTAGATCTTTAGCATCTTCTATGCCTATAGAGACACGTATGGTACCGGGTCCTATGCCACCAGCTTGCAATTCATTGTCGTTTAATTGACGGTGTGTAGTGGAGGCAGGGTGAATGACCAAGCTCTTAGCATCACCCACGTTAGCCAGGTGGCTAAATAATCGTAAATGCTGAATCAGGGTGAGCCCTGCCTTTCGCCCGCCAACTAAGTCAAAACAGAATACCGCACCAGGCCCTGCTGGTAAGTATTTCTCGACTAGCTCAGCTTGCGTGCCCTTCGCCAAACCTGCGTAGTGGACGGCTCCGACTTCCTCGCGTGAAGCTAAGAATTTTGCGACTGTTTGGGCATTGCTAACATGTTGTCGCATGCGCAAAGGAAGGGTCTCTATGCCTTGGGCAATTAGGAAAGCGTTGAACGGACTCATACACGCCCCAAGGTCGCGCAATGTTTCAGAACGCAATTTCATTAGATATCCGAACGTGCCGAAGGTCTCGTGAAACTTAAGGCCATGATAGGCAGGAGAGGGTTCGGCGACCACTGGGAAGCGGCCATTGGACCAATCGAATTCACCAGATTCCACCACCACACCACCTATCGATGTGCCGTGGCCGCCCATAAATTTTGTTGCAGAATGAACAACAATATCAGCCCCCCAATCCAGTGGTCGACACAAATAAGGTGTGGCAAAAGTATTGTCGATCATCAACGGAATACCCTCATCGTGGGCGAGGTTAGCTAGAGACTCAATGTCCAGGATGGTGCCTGCAGGGTTGCCTATGGTTTCGCCAAAAAATAGCTTTGTATTTGTCCGGGTAGCCTTTCGCCAGGCATCAAGATCTTCTGGTGGGATGAACTCAATGTCGACGGACAACTTGCCTAGTAAGTGCTTAAATTGGGTAACACTGCCGCCATACAAAGCGGTAGAGGCCAAAACATGATCACCGGGTTGTAACAAGGTAAACAGAGCGGCACTTTGCGCTGCCAATCCGCTCGCAAATGCCACCCCACCCACTGCACCCTCTAAGTTTGCAACTCGTTCCTCTAGAGCGGCAACTGTTGGGTTCATGATTCGAGAATAGGTATTGCCATATTCTTGAAGATTGAAATACGCAGCAGCAGATTCTGAGTCTTCAAAAACATAGCTGGTGGTTTGATGAATCGGCATGGCTCTAGACCCGGTGTGCGGATCAGGTCTGGCGCCTGCGTGTATTGATCGGGTGTGAAAACCGCCGAAATTTGGTAATTCATCAGGTTCTAGTTTGGTCATAAATGAAGTTGTTCTGGCACTTTGGCGTTACCGTAGCCTTTTGTGAAGCACAGTGCTACCACACGCATTTTGCCGGTGAAAGTACGCTATTGATTCAGCACCGGCTCATTGGTGTTTTTGGCAATTGAGGTGCGCTTGGCATATTGTAATGACGCAAGCTGTGAAAGTGATAGTGCTGAGTTCGATCAATGATGGAGTTGTAGAATGTCCGATATGAATGCCTTTAGAGCTGAAATTCGAGATTGGCTCGAAGTTAATTGTCCATCGGCTATGCGTACACCCATGCCTGCAAATGAAAGTCCTGGGGGTGGTCGACGGGCAAAATTTAACAATCCCGATAGCAAAGTTTGGTTGGATCGTTGTGCAGAAAAAGGCTACACCGTCGCAAGCTGGCCCAAGCAATATGGTGGTGCTGGTTTTGATAAGGAGCACATTGTTGTATGGCAAGAAGAAATGCGGCGCATCAATGCACGCCCACCTCATGTTGGGATGGGAATTAGCATGATTGGTCCTGCACTTTTAGAATTTGGAACTGAAAAGCAAAAGCTAGAACACTTACCACAAATTGCACGGGGCGAAATTTGGTGGTGTCAGGGATATAGCGAACCCGGTTCGGGGTCTGATTTGGCAAGCTTACGTACCAGTGCGGTAGATGATGGTGATGACTTTGTGATAAATGGGCATAAAGTTTGGACGTCTGGGGCAAATTTTGCCGATTGGATGTTCTGTTTGGTGCGGACCGACCCTGACGCGCCTAAACATGATGGTATTAGCTTCGTGTTGTTTGACATGGAAACCCCCGGGGTGGCGGTCAAACCCATCAAGTTGATCAGTGGGCTTTCACCCTTCTGCGAAACCTTTCTTGATCATGTGCGTACGTCTAAATCTAACTTAGTGCATGAATTGAATAAAGGCTGGACGGTAGGTAAGCGGTTGCTTCAGTACGAACGCGCTTCCATCGGTGGCATCGGCGGCGCGCAAAAGAGTAAGTCGTTAGAAGAGTATGCGCGCGAGTACGTAGGTGTTGATGTTCAAGGCAAGGTCAGCGATGTTTCGTTGCGTGACTCAGTTCTACATCATCGCATGAACGACAAAGCGTTTGCTTTAACCCTGCGCCGAGCTGCACAAGAATCGGCATCCGGGCGTGCGCCTGGGGCGTTGTCTTCTTTGTTTAAATATTATGGTACAGAGCAGAACAAGGGGAAATACGAATTGTTGCTCTCCATCATAGGCACCCAGGCAGTGGGGTGGGAGGGTGACACATTTACAGAGAACGAACTCTCGACGACTCGAGCCTGGCTTCGTTCCAAAGCAAACTCCATCGAAGGAGGTACCTCTGAGATACAACTCAACATAATCGCTAAACGTATTTTAGCGCTCCCGGACTAAGCCCTTGCTACCGTGCAGCCTCCTAGGCATCGCCTAACTTAGCTGCGCTTTTTCTTTGAGGTTGCGCGCACCGCTTCATGTGAGCGTTTGAGTTTTTCTAATGCAACTGCGTCTAAGTGGGCAATGCTCATGAAATCATCTTTCCACGTATTGTCTTGGGTCCAAGATTGAGGCGACAGATGGGTGGTGCGTGGCGCTGTCGCGCTATCGAACATCGATAACGCACCTTGCAATGTTTGTTGCTGCGATTGTGGGTCAAGAGGCTTCCCGGCCGAGTGTCCTAAGGGGAAATTACTAAACCAGAAACGAGCGATGCCGGCACTTTCAACGATGTCTTTAGCGCACCCCATGACTACCGTGGGAATGCCATTTTCCTCTAGATGTCGGGCGATCAAACTGACCGACTGATGACACACTGGTCAGGTTGGAACTAATAACACGGCGTCTACTGCTAGTTGCTGGCAGTGTTCGAATGCCTGTGGGGCATCTTGTTTGATAGTGGTACTTTGGCTGCGATTGGTTGGCACACCAATGATCTGTTTGGCGAACTCGCCCACTAGCCCCGCTTTTTCTGCTTCAACTAATGCTTCCACTGGCAGCCATGTTTTGGGGTCTTGTGCGAGGCAGTGTAACCGGTCATATCCGATATGCGAGATACGTAGGTCGGGGGTAGGGTTGATGGGTGAAGTGAAAACCTCAAAAAACTTAGCCTCTGCATTGTATTTTGCGCCGGGACCTTGGTCGTCTAGATCTTCCCTGAACGGGGCAGCGGTTGTGATAAGGGCGAGCTTGCTTTGCGCTAAAGGTTTGCGCATGGGCGCGAACGGCGCATCTTCAAAATTAGCCCATGCGTAGGCTGAGTAGCCCTGGGCTGCGTAATAGGCTCTCGATCTGTTTATGTACTCGATGTACTCGCTCATGCCTATCTCCCTCTCACATCATGTTCTAGCCTGGACTATTCATAAATAGTCCAGGCTAGTGTGATTATATTTTAGTCGATGGGCAAGTCAGTGCGTGTTTATCCAGATGGTAAATTAGGTGGCATGGTTCCATACTGCGGTCTAAGTTTGCACAGGGTGAGTAAAACATGAAAATCTCGACAACTGTTAAGCGATTGGTGCAGGGTGTTGTTAAATACCTATGGGTTGTTGCTACCCTGTTGGCTGCCACCAATGCAGCAGCACATGATGAGCCCTTAAGTCTTGATGAATTGCGCGATGCCTTTGGTTGGGATTTCGAAAAAATACAGATTCGCACGGAAAAAGTTGCTGATGACTTCTATGTATTGTTTGGTGCTGGGGGCAATATTGGTGTCAGTGTTGGCGAGCAGGGGGTGTTGATTGTTGATGATCAATTTCCGGAGATGATCCCAAAGGTGTTGGCAGCCATTCGAGAAATTGGCGGCGATGGTGTCGATTTTGCAGTGAATACACACTGGCACTTTGATCATGCCGAGGGCAATCTGGTACTAGGTCCGGGTGGCACATGGTTGGTCAGCCAAGCTAACTCTCGACAAATGATGTTGGATGACCACGTCATTAACTTGGTGGCGTTAGCTTATGAGCAGAAGGCTTATCCCAAGGCGGCGCTACCGGTCATCACCTATAACGACACCATGCAGTTCCATTTTAATGGGCAAAAAATTGATTTGATGCATTTTGGTCCCGCACACACCACGGGTGATACGGCAATTATTTTTCGTGGTACCAACGCGGTACATTTGGGAGACATATTCAATCGCTCTGGATATCCATTCATCGATGCAGATAATGGTGGTGATTTGGCTGGCATGATTTCATTTTGTCGTGCCGTGCTGGGTGAAATAGATACAGCAACTGTGGTGATTCCTGGTCATGGGGAGATATCCAACTACGCCGGGCTCGAACGTTATATTGAAGTTTTGAGCGCTTTGCATGCAGGCATCAGTGAAATGGTTAAGGCAGGTAAGTCGTTAGAAGAGGTGGTAGTAGCGAACTTAACTGCTCCATACGATGATGAGTTTGGCAATCCGACGATGTTTGTCGATCGTGCCTATGCCAGTATCAGCCGGGAACTTGGCGGCTAATTAGCACGTTTGGATAAAACTCTGCTACCTAGGCAGCCTCTCACTGAGCCACAAAAGATCAAGTAGAAAATGAGCTACCACAGTTCTTCTGGTGATCCGACCATATTTGGGATCGCTGTGATCACCATGGTGCCCGCGGTAACTAGGGCGATGCCTAAGCCCGTCATGGCCAGGCCGAAGGGTAGGTAAAATAATAATGCGAGTAGGCCCAGAATGACGTTTATCAAGCCGACCAGTAACCCGCTAAGACCAAGATATTCGCGGTGTTTAACCTGTTCAGGATTCATAGCAAAGCTCAACTAAGTTCTCCTTGTTTTCTCACAGAGGCTTGAGCTAACGGTTTAAGAGCGATTAGGTTGACGTCAAATACTGGCAAATACTCTATTGCCCATATACTTAACCCCTAACAGATTCCCCCTGCGCAAAATATGCTGACTTTCCAGCCATGAACCGGCTATAGGTCTCTAATCAGAGGTTCCATTAGTGTAGTACTTTCGAGGGAAAAGGGTAGCGGGTTCGAACTTGTTCTAACTTGAATGTAGGTGGCGTTGATTGCTGTGAAATGTTGCTTACAATCCTTTTACATTCGGATCAGACAATTAATTTGCCATTATGTGATACTACTCTCAACGGAAGTAATATTGCGTCCTGGGCAGTGGAGATGTTGGTATGACATTTGGTATGACATTTGGTATTAAGATCGCGGTCATCGCGTTATGTTTATCTTTTGCGAGTACTTCTTTTGCTGCTGAAGCTCCGGATGGACAATCCTGGAGAGACTATGTTCGCCATGAGTTTCGCACCGACATGACCCGCTCAGAAAGACGTGCTGTGCGCAGAGCTGCCAGCCAGGCTAGAAGAGCAGCATGGCGTGAACGAAGACTAAATCGTTATGCTGATCGAGGCGGAAACAACCGTGAAGTCTTAGCGGTTCCTGAATTAGACGGTAGCATGGCTTTTTTAAGCTTAGGTTTGATGGCCGGATTTGTCGCCCTGTACAAAGAAAAGCGCCGCACCACCGCATAGGTCAACCACTCTTTCTCCATTGAGTTCTAGGAGACAGGATGATGAAAACCGCGCAACAGCGCGGTTTTTTTATTTGCCAGCCCGTATTGTTAAATTACCCAACCCGTACAACCGCTTGGGTTGTTCACCGCGGTGCCTTCATATTTTGATCTGAGTTTCCGGTACACTGATTTTTTGCGAAATCACAATTGGGTCAGCAAGGATTGGGTATGCGGGGGTTGAATGGTAAAGTTGCTGTAGTGACTGGTGCTGGCAGTGGCTTGGGTCGTGGCATCGCTCTGCGATTAGCATCAGAACAGGTCACTATTGTTGTATTAGACGTTGATGAAGCAGGTGCTGGCCTCACTGTCTCGATGATTAAAGAGCAGACCGGCGAAGCCTTGTCGATTCCCACGGACATTTGCGACTATCTCGCGTGTCGAGTGGCGGTTGATCAAGTCATAGATCAGTACGGTAGCATTGATATATTGGTCAACAACGCAGGCTGGGACAAAGCCATGCCGTTCATTGATACGGATCCCGAGTTATGGCAAAAAATTGTCAACATCAATTTATTTGGCCCGCTCAATATGCATCATGTGGTAGTGCCACATATGGTGGAAGCTGGCGGCGGGAAGATAGTCAATATTGCCTCTGATGCCGGCCGGGTGGGTTCCTCGAGTGAGGCAGTGTATTCCGCATGTAAGGGTGGCATTGTTGCATTCTCTAAAACCTTATGTAGAGAAGTAGCGCGTAAAGGGGTTCTTATTAACAATGTTTGCCCGGGCCCATCAGACACACCTTTGTTCGCCGCGTTTGCAGGAGAGGGTGAAAAGGCTGAAAAATTACGTGCTGGTCTTGAACGTGCTATTCCGCTACACCGGCTTGGTACGGCGCAGGATATTGCCGGTATTGTGACTTTCTTGGCGAGTGAAGAAGCAAATTTTATAGTGGGGCAAACCATCAGTGTTTCTGGTGGTTTGACAATGCATGGTTAGCGCGAAGATTCACCCTCGCATAGTGGCGGTTATCGAAGCCGACAACGGCATTTTGAATTGTTTTGGAATGACGGTGTTAAAAGCCTGGGAAGGTGAGTGTGAGATCAAAGCCGTGGTGCCCCAAGCTTTGATCAACGGAGCAGGCTTCGCACATGGTTCGGTTGCGTTTTCCTTGTTGGATACCGCATGTGCGTATGCGATAGGTTCGCTTGAAATTCGTGGCGTGACCATTAATGCAAATGTGAGTTATATCAAGGGTGCTGTTGAAGGTTCAAGGTTGCTGGCTAAGGTCAGTGTTGTAAGCCGCACTCGTCGCGTTGTCACTCTTCGTGGTGAAGTCTTGTTAAATGATGATGTTGGGTCGCGTTTGGCTGCACATGGAAGCTTTGTTTTTCAGTTGATTGAGGGGTAGTACTTTGCATTACCCTCGTTGGCGCTCACCACTCGCCTTACTCATACTTATGTCTATTGCCATGCCCATAGCTTTTAATGCTTGGTCTGCATTGCTGAATAATTTTGCCCTCGAACGGGCACAGTTTACCGGTGTGGAAATGGGCACGTTGCATAGTCTGCGCGAGGTTCCCGGCTTTCTTGCTTTCACCGTTATCTTTGTATTGCTGATTGTGCGTGAACAGACATTTGCAGTCATCTCACTGGCCTTGTTGGGCATTGGTACCGCGTTAACGGGGTTGTTTCCGAGCATCATCGGTTTGTATTGCACAACTGTTCTTATGTCGGTGGGCTTTCACTATTTTGAAGCGCTCAAACAATCTCTGTCTTTGCAGTGGTTTTCTCTTGAAGAAGCGCCTCAGATGTTAGGTCGCTTGATTGCCGTGGGTTCTGTCACCTCGTTAGTCACTTACGCTACGTTGTGGATTTGTCTTGAAATATTCGAACTTGACTATGTTTGGAATTTCTTTTTAGCGGGAACTATTTGTGTTGTCCTTGCTGTGATCATGTGGCTTGGGTTCCCTCATTTTCCTGGAGACGATGACCAGCACAAGACCATTATTCTACGCAAACGTTATTGGTTGTATTACGCGCTGACTTTTTTCTCTGGCGCTCGCCGGCAAATTTTTATCGTATTCGCAGCGTTTCTAATGGTCGAAAAATTTGGCTATAGCGCGTCGCAAGTGACGTTACTATTTCTTATAAATTATACCTTCAATTGGCTGTTTGCTGAACGCATTGGCAAGCTCATTCGTCGAATAGGCGAGCGCAGAGCCCTGACTATCGAGTATGTAGGCTTAATCATCGTATTTATTTCCTATGCCCTGGTTGAAAATGCATATCTGGCGGCAGCACTTTATGTTATCGATCATATGTTTTTTGCCCTCTACATCGCCATGACTACGTATTTTCAGAAAATTGCCGATCCTAGAGATTTGGCTTCTAGTGCAGGTGTATCTTTCACCATTAACCATATCGCGGCAGTCATTATTCCGGTTTTATTGGGTTATGTGTGGATATCTTCAAATGCTGCAGTGTTCTACATTGGCGCAGGTTTTGCGTTGTGTTCTTTGTTGCTGGCGCAGAATTTGCCTCGCTACCCGGGGCCAGGCAATGAGGTGTTGCGAGGTCGGGTGTTAGATGCTTCATTGAGTGCCCCACAAGCTCAGACAGAACACTAGAAGCGAGCTATCGTATGCGGATCAATCCCTGCGCAACTTGGGTTTAGGGAATTGTACTGATCGCGATCAAAGGCAGCGTCACGAAAAGTTCGGACATAGGTTGCGCATTGATCTTCGGGATGGGTAAAACCGCTGTCTTGGGCGAGCTCTAGTTTAATGCTGTCTACGGTTACCATCTTGTCGTCCATGAAAATTCCTTGGTCGTTTGGAGAGTCGAGTATCAGCGAACGCTTGCCATTGTCTCCCCAAGCGAGCCATTGTGGGTCGTTGCTATCGCGGCCTTTGCCAGGGTTGCCAGTGTATGCAAACTCGCTCCAGTAGGCCGTCATGCTGTCAGCAAGCGCATACTGCGCATCATCATTTGGATATAGATAGGAAAGACCAAGGCCGCCTTCGAACTCATCGAACACAAACGAAATTTCCAAACCATGTGCAGCGCCCAAGGCAACGCTGAGATCAAACCCTGCTTGTGAGGGCTCTTCGTCCCAGTCAAATCGATATGCGTAAACGTGCTCGTTGCCAGCAGAGGACAAGTAGTTTGCAAGGCTGTCGACGCCGCGTTCTTTCCAAGCGAGCGCGCCATATTTAACAATACGAGTATAGGTGGGTTCGTCTATTAACCTTGGGAGAAATCCTAACCAATTTTCTACGTACTGTGGATCGCGCACCATAAACAGTGCTGGTTCATCGCGGTTGGTGCCTAAAATTGTAGGTACGACGTTGTGATTTTCTGCATTGGAGAATATTTCTTCGGTTGTCATATCTGGCAGCACATGACCATCAGAAAAATTAGCAGGCAGGTTGATCATGCCAAATCCTCCGCCATCAAACTGAGCAAAAAAAGCCTCTGCGGGTTTGTTATACAAATACTCGCGTAGTCTGGAATTGCCCCAATCAGATAGGTAACTTTTGGCGGCTTCTTTGTCTGCTACTTTACCGTCGGCGATGAGCAGCTTTGCAACAATCTCTTGGCTGCTATTGGGGTGGCCGCCCTGTTCGACGTAGTCTTGAACATGGGCAACGCTAGCAGGGCGAAACCCGCCGCTTTGTACGATGGCTCGATGAAATAGGTTTTTGGCTAGTGGACTGGCCATCATTGCCAAGGTATCGAATGCGCCGGCAGACTCTCCGAATAGGGTGACATTGTTGGCATCTCCACCGAATTGCGCAATGTTGTTGTGCACCCATTGCAGTGATCGAACGATATCTAATGTGCCATAGTTTCCCGAGTCGTCGAGCGGATCGCCAGTGGCCAGGGCTGGGTGTTTAAACCAGCCAAAAACTCCGAGACGATAATTTAGCGTGACCACAACGACGTCTCGATTGGTAGCGAGGGCGGCACCGTTATAGCTGGCGCCATGACCTATGCTATTCCCGCCGCCGTGAATCCATACCATGACAGGTAAATTTGCGGCGTTGGGTGGAGACCAAATATTTAGATACAAGCAATCTTCTGCGCCGGTGATGCTTCCGGGAGTGGTATCTGCCCCTGCGCCGCTCAGTGTAGAGGTAAATTGCGGACACAACGCGCCAGGTTTAGTGGCTTCAAGAACGGTATTGGTTGTTATGGGTGGTTGTGGTGCACGCCACCGATTAACGCCTGTTGGTGGTGTTGCAAAAGGGATACCGCGCCACACCCGCGCACCGTATTTCCCGCGTGAGCCCACAACCTCGCCTGAAGTGGTTTGTCGAAGCGTGGTGTCATCACGTTGAGGCGGTGGTATGACTTCTTCTTTGGTGTCAAAAAATAAGTTGGTGGCGAGTACAACTAAGATGCCAACTATGATTAGGACAATGGCTACCTTGGTCATTATTCGATTATCCTGCAAAGGGAAAACTACTCTAGCATTTTTATGCATTGAGTTTGTGTGGTAGAAAGGATGTGTCCTATAGATATGGGAGGTGGATATGGGCGGTGGAAGCATGAGTCAGTTTGACCTGGTCATTCGTGGTGGATCAGTTGTGGATGGCACTGGTACCCAGATACGTAGTGCCGACGTTGCTATCGAGGCAGGACGTATTGTCGAAGTAGGTAAAGTGAGCGGCCAAGCCAGGCGCGAGATTGCAGCGGATGGAGCCCTTGTTACACCCGGTTTTGTAGACATACACACACACTACGATGGGCAAGCGACCTGGTCGAACCGTATGTCTCCGTCTAGCCATCATGGCGTAACCACAGTTGTCATGGGTAACTGTGGCGTCGGTTTTGCACCGGTTCGACCTGCAGATCATGATTTGCTGATTGAGTTAATGGAAGGCGTAGAAGATATTCCTGGAGTTGCCTTACACGAAGGCCTGTCTTGGGCATGGGAGTCTTTCCCCGAATATATGGATTACCTCAGTAGCAGACAATATGACATGGATATAGGGGCGCAGATTCCTCATGCCGCATTGCGAGTTTATGTGATGGGGCAGCGTGGTGCAGATAGAGAGCCCGCTACAGAGCAAGATATCAAATTAATGAGACTACTCACACAACACGCGATAGAAGCTGGAGCCCTTGGTGTGTCCAGTTCTCGAACCCTCAACCATCGTAGCTCACGAGGTGCCCCGACACCGTCATTGACAGCACAATGTGATGAGTTAATTGGTTTGGCTGCGGGACTGAAAGATGCTGGACGCGGAGTCATCGAGATGATTTCAGATTTCAATGATCTAGATACAGAATTTTCACTATTGCGCAGTATGGTTGAGTATTCAGGACGCCCCATGTCTATATCGTTAGCACAAGGTTTGAGCCCGCATGGCTGGAAAAAAATTCTGCGACGAATGGAAGATGCCAATGCGGCGGGGTTGGTTATACGCGGTCAGGTTGCACCTCGCGCGATTGGTATATTAATGGGTT
>JAADHW010000266.1 GCA_013151695.1 Gammaproteobacteria bacterium | reverse complement strand
AC
The DNA here is from genome assembly GCA_013151695.1 of Gammaproteobacteria bacterium. Classification (GTDB taxonomy): domain Bacteria; phylum Pseudomonadota; class Gammaproteobacteria; order Pseudomonadales; family Azotimanducaceae; genus UBA4421. The sequence goes on along the minus strand of JAADHW010000266.1, from coordinate 11,313 downwards.
CATTTCTCAACGTCTCAACACTGCGGTGCGCAGCCTCGACAAACTGACCATTTGCGCACTTAATGGCGTCGCCATTCAAACAGGCTTCTCATTGGCATTGTGTTGCGATTTTCGCATTGCCGCCGATACCGCACGAATGGGTTCTGCCACCTTACGTTTCGGCTTACTGCCCGACGAAGGCGGACAATACTTGTTGGTGCAAGCCATGGGCGTGGCTAAAACCATGGATTTCATCATGCGCAAAAAAATAGTGACGGCCCAGCAAGCGCTCGAACTCGGCCTGGTGCATGAGGTAGTACCAGCCGAGCAACTTGAAACAGCCACCATGGCGTTGGCAACTGAACTGGCCAACGGCCCACAAGTGTCAATGCGTCTGTTGAAAAGATCCATTTACAACGCAGCAGAGCTAACTTGGGAACAAAGCTTAGATGAGATTGCTGCCAAGACCGCAGTGAGCGACCATCATCCAGATGCCCGGGAGGGCGTGAGTTCTTTTCGTGAAAAACGAGAAGCAAATTTCAACGCATGGCTAAATCGATCATGAGTAATCTTGTCACCTATAGCAGCGATGATAGCATCGCAACCATTACCATCAATCGTGCAGATCGCTTAAACGCGCTTAACGAAGAAGTGATTGTTGGACTTGCCCAAGCATGGACTCAATTTGAAGACAGCCAGGATCGTGTCGCAGTTTTGCATGCAGCCGGTGACCGAGCTTTTTCTGTAGGTGCAGATGTCAAATCACCACCCGCAGAAATGTGGCAAGGCGTGCCTAGTGTAGGTGTCGCCACGTCTAAACCGGTGATTGCGGCTGTCCACGGATGGTGTATTGGTGGCGCCTACTGCATCGTGCAAATGTGCGATCTAGTGGTTGCCAGTGAAACCACGATATTCAAATATCCCGAGGCTCAACTCGGCTTCACCGGTGGCTTAATCGCCAGCGCGGTGGCCAGAATTCCACACAAGTTTGCGATGGAGTTCATGATGCTGGGTGAAGAATTTGACGCTTCCCGAGCACAGGCTTGTGGCATGGTTAACAAAGTTGTCCCAAAGGGCACGGAACTCGAAGCTGCAATGGTCTGGGCTAAAATACTAACCAACTCAGCACCCTTGGTTTTGCAGACTACAAAAAAATTCTCTCTGCAAACATTAAATAAAAGCCCCGCCGAAGCAGGCGCGGTATCTCGCGAACAGCTTCTCAAGGTACGCAACAGTGAGGACGGTGCAGAAGGCGGTCGAGCCTTTGCGCAAAAAAGAACCCCAGTCTTTAAAGGTCGCTAACAATGAAGCTTAAGCGTTTCCGTTTGGTTTCCACATTGCTGTTTGTACTCTGCTTCACTGGCATTTCAAGTGCTTGGGCGCAGGGTCAATTTATTGATCTATTCCCGAAGACTGCGGATGACATAGAACTCATTCTTGCCACCTTAGAAAAAGACATCAACCAGACTCCTGATGAATTGTCATCAAGCCAACCAGTTGGTCCCATACTGATGATGTTGCACGGTAAACAAGCACACCGTTTTTTACGCGGTAATTACGCCCAAAATAAGACCATGGTAGACAAGACAGCCCAGTTGTCAGCCCACGGCTTAATAGAGGTTAAGATTTGCAAGACATGGCTGCACGAAAACCAGTTCAGCGAAATCGATTTATTCCCTTTCATTGGCACTGTGAACTATGGCGCTAGTGAGTTGGCTCGTCTTATAGAAGAAGAAGGTTATACGGAATTTAGCGTGAATCTTTAGCCTCTACGTGCAGTTTAAGGCAAAAGATGCGCAACTGCATCGCGCTCTTCAGCCAACTCTGTCATCGTCGCAGCCATTTTCTCACGACTGAACTCATTAACCTCAATCCCTTCTACGATCGCCCAATCGCCACCACTACACCGCACTGGGAAAGAGTAAATCAAACCTTCATCGATAGCGTAACTACCATCACTATAAATACCCATGCTGACAATTCCGTCGCTGCCTAGTACCCAATCATGCATATGATCAATGGCTGCATTAGCGGCAGAAGCGGCACTAGAGGCACCGCGTGCATCAATGATTGCTGCGCCACGCTGTTGGACGGTAGGAAGAAAGTCTGCCGTATACCAGTCCATATCGATTAGTCCCATGGCTTGGGTACCCGCTACGGTGGCCCGATGAATGTCTGGGTACTGGGTTGCTGAATGATTACCCCAAATGCATAAGCCTTCTACTTCACTGACATGCTTACCTGCTTTACCGGCCAATTGTGCCATGGCGCGATTGTGATCCAATCGGGTCATGGCGGTGAAATTGCGAGGGTTCAAATCAGGCGCATTGCGTTGGGCAATTAAACAATTGGTGTTTGCGGGATTACCCACCACTAAGACTTTCACCCCTTTACTGGCATGCTCGTTTAGTGCTTTGCCTTGGGCGGAGAAAATAGCAGCATTTGCTTCAAGCAGATCTTTACGCTCCATACCCGGACCGCGAGGACGCGAGCCTACCAACAAGGCGTAATCGCTATCCTTAAAAGCAACGTTTGCGTCATCCGTTTGTACCGTGCCAACCAACAGAGGAAAGGCACAATCTTCCAGTTCCATAACCACACCTCTTAGCGCATCAAGTGCTGGAGTGATTTCGAGGAGCTGGAGAATAACCGGCTGATCATCCCCTAACATGGCGCCGGACGCTACGCGGAATAACAAAGCATAGCCAATTTGACCTGCTGGACCGGTAATGGTGACGCGAACGGGGTCTTTCATAGCTTGCTCTTCTTATGGCCTGAATGGGGCCGCGTATTGTATTGAATCTCCTATCTCAATCCTAGCGAAACTCATTGTATGCATCGCAACCCGCATCTCCCCACTCACTACATGCCAAAATACAGCGTTGCTAAAACCCCTGCACACGCGAACAACTCAAAACCATTTCCAAAATCACCGCGTTCAACCATCTAGCACTTGGCCTAGGAGCCTGCGCCTTCACCGACAGGGAGGAGCCGACTAAAACGTTGCACAACAACATTCTGCAAAGTATCGCGGGAGAGTGTGGTTTTGCGCGCGAAGTCGTGGAAGGCCTGCTCACCTGGGCCTATCAGCGCGGGGCGAAGCGTTCGTACCTGCAAGTGGTGTTAGACAACAAAGCAGTCCTACACATGTACAACAAGCTTGGATTCAGAAAAATCTATCATTATTGGTATCGAATTGGTGCCTAGAAGGAGTACTAGTTTCTACTGTCAACCTTGATTCGAAGCGCGATTTTTGAGATGTTTCGTCTTTCGTACTGTTCGCACACCGATAGCTTGCGGTTTTGCGCCTAAAAACAATAACTTAACCCCCGCAAGCTGCATTATCCACGGGTCCCAGTCAGCTCATTCAGTTGAGCAGACGGGCTTCGTCGCCTCTGCAATAACTGCAGAATGGGTTGGGACACCCCATTTGATAATGCAACGGTGTGGTCGCATGCGAGCGAGGACAACGAAGAGAGAGCAACATGAGCGTAGTAGCAACTGGCGGGCTGCCAAAAAAACACGGTTTGTACGATCCAGCCAACGAAAAAGATGGCTGTGGGGTCGGCTTTGTCTGCGATATTAAGGGCAGACCCAGCCATCAAATAGTCACCGATGCAATTCACATGAACTGCTGTATGGAACACCGCGGTGGTATCGGGTATGAAAAGAATACCGGCGATGGCGCAGGTATCTTGACCGGGTTACCGCATCGACTCCTAAACGAAATTGCCAACCAAGATTTTGGCCAGGCACTTCCTGAACCAGGTCAGTATGGCGTAGGCATCGTATTCATGCCCACAGACGAGTCAGAGCGCAACCAATGCAAAGTTGTGTTCGAAGCTGAAATTGCAGCTGCTGGACAAACCTTTATAGGCTGGAGAACTTTGCCTACAGATCCAGACAAAGCCGATATCGGCAATGCCGCTAGAGTGGCCATGCCACATTTCGAACAGCTGTTCGTCGGCGCTGCCCCCGGCATTACAGGCGACGACTTTGAACGGAAACTCTACCTCATCCGTAAACTCAGCACCCAACAGCTACGCAACGATGCGAACTTAACGCAAGCCAAGCAACTTTACGTATGCTCGCTATCATCTAAAGTCATCATTTTCAAAGGCATGCTGACGCCAAACCAACTGCGTCCCTTTTATCTGGACCTACAAAACCCAAACTATGAAAGCCATCTGGCGATGGTCCATTCTCGGTTTAGTACCAACACTTTTCCTTCTTGGGATCGTGCTCAGCCAAATCGATTCATGAGCCACAACGGCGAAATCAACACACTGTTGGGCAACGTAAATTCAATGAATGCTCGGCAAGGGGTTGCACAATCTGACTTATTTGGCGAAGACCTAGAAAAACTGTTCCCCATTGTAGAGCCAGATTGCTCAGACTCAGGAACCTTCGACAACGTGCTCGAATTTCTGTTGATGTCAGGTCGCAAGCTACATGAAGCGGTGCTGATGATGATACCCGAGGCGTGGCAACAACACGCCACCATGAGTGCGGATAAGAGAGCGTTCTACGAATTCAACTCTTGTTTGATGGAGCCTTGGGACGGCCCTGCTTCAATCGCCTTCACTGACGGCACCTATATTGGAGCAGTCCTCGACAGAAACGGACTGCGGCCCTCGCGCTACTACATCACCGACGATGACAAATGCATCATGGCATCTGAAGTGGGTGTGGTGCCGGTGGATCCTGCACGTGTATTGGCCAAAGGGCGTCTGCAGCCAGGCAAAATATTCCTTATCGATTTCGACCAAGGCCGAATGATTTCCGACGAGGAATTAAAAACAGAACTAGCCGGACGCCGCCCCTATCAAAAATGGTTGGATGAACATCGCCTAGACCTCGCAGAAATTCCCCTAGTTGTGGGCGAAGGGCTGTCGAAAGAGAGCCTCACACAACGCATGCAGGCATTTGGGTACACTCAAGAAACCATGCAATTCATGTTGCAGCCTATGATCAGCGAACTTCGTGACCCTCTCGGTTCGATGGGCAATGACGCCGCCCTCGCAGTGATGAGTAGTAAGCCACGCATGCTCTACGACTATTTCAAACAACGATTTGCACAAGTCACCAACCCCGCCATCGACTCCATCCGCGAAGAAGTCATCATGGCCTTAGAATGTTACATCGGTCCGGAAAAGAACCTGTTAGACAGTTCGGCTGAGCACGCTCGTCGTTTACGTATTCCCCATCCAATTCTGTCCAATTCTGAACTGGCATCCACGAAATACATGAACCACCGTGGGTGGCGAGCAAAAACCGTCGACGCAACATACCCAAGCGGTTCTGGGCAAGCGGGCTTAATCGAAGCCCTACACAGAATCAACCAACAAGCGCGATTAGCCATCGATGAAGGTTATAGCCTGGTCATCCTTTCAGATCGCGAGATCAGCAAAGATCAGGTGCCTATCAGTTCGTTGCTGGCTGTGGGCAGCGTGCATCAACATCTTGTTAAAGCGCACGCTCGAACTCGCATCGGCCTGATTGTAGAAAGCGGCGAAGCCAGGGAAGTACACCACCACTGCTTACTCATCGGCTACGGTGCTGACGCCATCAACCCCTATCTCGCATTTGAAGCGCTCTGGGATGTTAGAGCCAAGGGTCACATGGACGATATCGATCACATTGTCGACGATGATGATGTTGTCAGCGCCTATCGCAAAGCGGTAGCAAAGGGTCTGCTCAAAGTGATGGCTAAAATGGGTATATCCACATTGCAATCATATAAAGGTGCACAAATTTTCGAGGCAGTGGGCATAGCAGACGAGGTTATCAAACTTGCGTTCACTGGCACCGCTAGTCGTGTTGAAGGTGTAGGGCTTGGCGTACTGGCCGAGGAAATGCAAAAACGCCATGGCTTTGGTTTTCCCAGTCGCAATGTTGTGCCGCTGAACGTACTCCCAAATCCTGGCGACTTTCATTGGCGCAGCCATGGTGACACACACATGTGGGATCCCGTTGCCATAGCGCAGTTACAAAACGCAGCGCGAACCAACGACGAAGATGCTTACTGGCAATTTGCTCAACACATGAACGAAGAGAATACCAAGAAATCGACGCTACGTGGTTTGCTTAGATTCAAGAGCACCTCGCCGATTCCTCTTGAAGAGGTGGAAAGCGTACAACAATTGGTCAAACGCTTTGCAACCGGTGCCATGAGCTTTGGTTCAATTAGTGCCGAAGCCCACGAGTCTCTCGCCATTGCCATGAATCGTTTAGGCGGTAAATCAAATACTGGGGAAGGTGGTGAGGACGCTGCTCGATTCCAGCCGGAACCTAATGGAGATTCAAAGCGCTCCGCGATAAAACAGGTTGCCAGTGGTCGATTCGGCGTCACCATTAACTACCTGAGCAACGCTGACGAGTTGCAAATCAAGATCATCCAAGGCGCTAAGCCTGGGGAAGGAGGAGAGCTGCCGGGAGCAAAAGTAGATGCTTACATCGCCAGCTTACGACACTCCACACCTGGTGTTGGACTCATCAGCCCACCGCCGCATCACGATATCTATTCCATTGAGGATATGGCACAACTGATTCACGACCTCAAAAACGGTAACCCGAGCGCACGTATCAGTGTCAAACTCGGCGCAGAAGTGGGGGTTGGCACCGTGGCCGCTGGTGTGACCAAGGCACGCGCAGATCATCTGGTTATCGCAGGCGATACGGGTGGCACTGGCGCTTCACCACTGACTTCGATCAAGCATGCTGGCGTGCCGTGGGAACTGGGTATCGCTGAAACGCATCAAACCTTGGTGATGAATAATCTACGTTCGCGTGTTGTGCTACAAACCGATGGACAACTTAAAACCGGTCGCGATGTCGCCATGGCATGTTTGTTAGGCGCGGAAGAATTCGGTTTTGCTACCGCCCCACTGATCACCATGGGTTGCATCATGATGCGTAAATGTCATCTGAACACCTGTCCGGTAGGCATTGCTACTCAAGATCCAGAGCTTCGCAAGAAGTTTACCGGCTCACCCGATCATGTGGTGAACTATCTGTTCATGGTGGCCAAAGAACTACGACAAATCATGGCTGAACTTGGTATAAAAAGTATCCAAGAGATGGTCGGCAGAGTAGACCTCCTAGAAGTTGATGGCGCGGTTGATCATTGGAAAGCACAAGGCATTGATTTAGGCGAAATACTCGCACCTGCGAAAATACCAGCCGAATTTCTAGGTTCCTACGCACAACACCAGCAAGATCACCAGCTCGATCTCGCCCTAGATAACAAACTGATAGAACTCGCCGCGCCAGCCATCACCAAGGGCGAGAAAGTTTCAGCAGAAATGGATATCGTCAATACCAACCGTGTGGTGGGTGCGATGCTGTCGAACAAGATCATCACCGATGTTGGGCCGCAGATGTTACCCCCAGACACCATCCGCTTTAAATTTAACGGCAGTGCCGGACAAAGCTTGGGTTGTTGGCTGGCCAAAGGAGTCACTCTGGAAGTCGAGGGCGACGCCAATGATTTCGTAGGCAAAGGACTATCCGGCGGTAAGATCATCGTCTATCCACCCAAGACCAGCCAATTTAAAGCCGAAGAAAATATTCTTATCGGCAATGTCGCCCTCTATGGCGCAACCTCTGGCGAGGCATACTTTCGCGGGGTCGCTGCCGAACGATTTTGTGTGCGTAATAGTGGTGCAACAGCAGTAGTTGAAGGCATCGGAGACCATGGCTGCGAATATATGACCGGCGGACGAGTTGTGGTCTTAGGCGCTACCGGTCGAAACTTTGCCGCTGGTATGAGCGGAGGCATGGCTTACGTCTGGGATCCAACAGACAAGTTTCGCGTTCAATGCAACATGGAAATGGTGGCCTTAGAATCAATGGATCAAGTAACAGATATTGACGAGTTGAAAACGCTCATTGAAAATCATGCGCAATACACTGGCTCCGAAGTCGCGCGTACTCTGCTAAATAGCTGGGAGCAGTCTGTAAGCCAATTTATCAAGGTGATGCCAACTGATTACAAAAGAGTATTAGAACAGCGCAAACAACAAGTAAGCGCCGGTTAAGGGAACTAGAGCGAGCATCATGGGCAAACCAACTGGATTCATTGAATTTCCACGCAACGCGGCGCCATATCGCGATACCGCGACGCGGATATTAGACTTTGACGAGATCTATGTGGATCACGATGTCGAGCGGCTCACTACTCAAGGGGCAAGGTGCATGGACTGTGGGGTGCCTTTTTGCCAGTCTGAAGAAGGTTGCCCGATTCACAACCTAATACCGGAATGGAATGATCTGGTCTATCGTGACCAGTGGCGCGATGCCCTAGATCGACTACACAAAACCAATAACTTTCCCGAATTTACCGGTCGTGTTTGCCCAGCTCCCTGCGAGGGGGCTTGTGTACTTGGCATCACCGACCCAGCGGTCACCATTAAAAACATTGAAATGGCCATCATCGATCGCGGTTTTGACGAAGGCTGGGTTGTAGCCCAAGCACCCGAACAACGAACAGGCAAAAGTGTCGCCGTTATTGGTTCTGGGCCGGCTGGGCTAGCCGCAGCAGCTCAACTTAACAAAGCAGGTCACCAAGTCACAGTTTACGAACGTGCTGATCGAGTTGGTGGACTACTGATGTACGGCATTCCAAACATGAAATTGGCCAAGAAAGAGGTGGTTGATCGTCGCGTTGCGCTTCTACAGGACGAAGGTGTTGAGTTTATTGTTAGCACCGCAGTTGGCGATGGCAGCTTAGACAGTCTATCTATTTCTTCATTGCAACAAGACAATGACGCTGTATTGTTAACCACTGGTGCCACCGTTCCTCGCGATTTACCCATTCCTGGACGCGAACTAAAGGGCATTCACTTTGCCATGGACTTCCTCACCTCAAACACAAAAAGCTTGCTAGATTCCCAGCACAAGGACGGCAAATACATTTCTGCAAAAGACCAGCACGTCATCGTCATTGGTGGTGGGGATACCGGCACTGATTGTATTGGTACTTCTTTACGTCACGGCTGCAAGAGCCTAGTCAATTTCGAGTTGTTTCCACAACCACCAGCCGAACGAGAGGCAAACAACCCTTGGCCAACCTGGCCGAAAATCTACCGCACCGACTATGGCCACCAAGAAGCCCAGCTTGTGCAGGGTGCAGATCCTCGCGTCTATTCCATTTCTTCTCTAAATTTTATTGGCGACGATGAGGGTAAGCTAACTGGGATACGCACGGTTGAAGTTGAAATGAAAGATGGTCAATTTCACAACATCGAAGGATCAGAGAAAGACTGGCCGGCTGACCTGGTGTTGCTGGCAATGGGGTTTTTAGGTCCAGAGCACGCTGTTAGCGATCCAATCAACATAGAGTATGACCCACGCTCAAACTATCTAGCGGCCTACGGCAAGTACAAAACCAATGTCGACGGCGTGTTCGCAGCAGGGGATTGCCGTAGAGGTCAGTCGTTGGTGGTCAGAGCCATACACGAGGGCCGAGAGGCCGCTCGGGAAGTGGATATCTATCTGCTAGGCTCAAGCCAGCTGCCTTAATCTTGAGGTGTACCGCGAATGGTATTGTGGACAAACTTTAGTGCCCGTATCCACGGCTTAGCACCATCCAAACGATCCTGCAGTTGATCTGCTGCCTGTTGAGCTGCTCCACGCGTCGAAAAGACACCATAAGTGATGACATAGAGGTAGCGATCACCACCGCGCACGCGGTACACCGCAAACTCACTCGGATCATCTTGGGCTGAGATAAACCGCGTCACGCCTTCTGCCTTAGAAAGCGTCATCAGTTGCAAGGTAAATCGATCGCCGGCTTGGCGCAGTATCCACTGAGCAGAATTAAAACCTACGGTCTCGTTCCAAGTAGGTTGAGCGGGTTGTTCCACTCTCACCTCAATTTCAGCCACCTCAATTTCAGCTACCTCGATTTCGGTGACCGCAGGTTCCACAACTTCTGTGGTTTCTAGTGCCTGGGCTTCTAGATCTACAGCTTCTGTCTTTATTGCTGCGGCCTCTATAGCTTCGGAGGGGTCGGTTTCACTGACAGGTTTCGGTGATGTCTCCGTGGTAACCGCCTCGTGATGGAGCACCTCAAGTGGCTTAGATTCTCCATTATCTGTCGAAATCTCTTGTTCTGGCAGCGCAAGTTGAGTTTCCTGCAACGTCGTACTGCGCAGTTTATCAGCATCACTCAGTATCACCGTGTCATCGGGCACAACATGCTCGGGTTGAACAAGCAGATACGTCAACCCCACCAAAACAACCAACATCAATGCCAATACTGCATGGCGTGTTGGAAATACGCCGGTTTTATTTCGCATCTGCCCTAATTCCATATCTGCCATCATTTCGCTCGCAACTCGATCAATGACACTTGGGTTGCCAGCAGATCGGGTCGCAATTACATCTATTTGTTCATTCGTGAAAGGCAGGCGGCCACGATGCTGTGCCTGGACCAAACGCCACTCAAGGTAATGGCGAACTTCCACTTTAGGAAAACCCGTCAGCCGAATCTCGAACCACTCCATCTCATTTTGTTTAGCCGCTCGAGTGACATTACCAATAATGCTCGCCTCAGCAAACAACACCAAACGTACTGGACACTGACCAACAATAGAAATTAGTTTGGCAATTGCACCGGCGTCTAATAGATGAGCATCATCCAACATCGCCATACAAATTTGACCATCAGTTTCTTGCTCTTGCGTGTATCGCTGCAAAAGAATGGCGATATCTGCAACCTGCATATCATCATCCACAGCAATACCAAACCCCTGAGCAAGGGCAACCAAAACTTCTCGTTCAGAGGTGACCACCGACCCTGAAATACGCGCAGCCTTAATTTTTGGCTCAATGTTATTCGATAATTCTTGGAATAGCGTACTCTTACCTATCCCAAACGCCCCACTAACAACCAGTATTCGCCGCGACCATTGGCTAAGGTGGCGCAGATGATCGAGATGAGTTTTCCGATCTGCGCCAGGGTAAAAACCCTCACGCGGTGCTTCGAACGGATTGTGCGTTAAATTGAGAAAAGAACGTCGGGCCATATGTTTACTCGCAGTACTCGCTTAACACAGCCTTCAGCAAATTCGCATCAAAGTCTCCTGTGATCCGAGCGTTGCCAATCGCATCAGCCACCACCAGCCGAAGTTGCCCATCCGTCGTCTTCTTATCCATACCCATCGCTTGTAACATTTTTCCTGCTGATAATGGCTCACGCAATGCTGTCGGAAGACCCAAACCTTCTAACAGCTGCTCAAGACGCAGCCTAGCACCTTGCCCAAGCAAATTGCTGCGTTCTGAAAAATCAGTAGCCATGACCATACCGATGGCAACAGCCTCTCCATGTAG
>JAADHW010000200.1 GCA_013151695.1 Gammaproteobacteria bacterium | reverse complement strand
AGAAGAATGACTCCAAGGAGACCGCACGAGCTAAATTCAAACGGGTCATATCTTCTTCAATGGATGCCCATGCACCGGACCTCGATTCAATAGTGATCACTTCTAGCGGCTCACCGACCTGGTAGGTAAGAGGGTCTAGTCCGGATGGGATGATGACCATGGGTTCTTCGCGAACCACTTCGCTAACTAAATCTGTATCTGCATCTGCCGTACCAGTACACAAGCCAACCATGTACTCCCCAGAGCGTAAGCGATCTAATACCACCGGCGAACGCTGGGCGTGAAATTCGAATTCAACCCCCGGCAGGCTTGCATGTACTTGAGAAAATAAACGTGGCCCCCAACTGGCGAGAATCGCCTCAGATACACCGAGAATGATCTTGCCTTTGCGTAGCGCGTTGTCCTCTAGGAACACACTTCGCAGCTCAGACAACAATGGCCGGACACGTTCTACCAAACGCGTCCCATGGGCAGTAAGTACAACTCTTCGTCCATGACGTTCGATGAGTTTACGATCGTAATATCGTTCCAGGGTCGCGATGCGTTTACTGACAGCAGACTGAGAAATTTTTAGCGCAGTGCTGGCTTCCATCATGGTGCCTTCGCGCGACAGTGCGACCAATGTTTCTAGATTTTCTATCATAAGGAAACGTTGTTTTCGGATTTGGACTCAATAGTATTCCATGTATTCTCTTTTTTCATGGGATAATTTCGCCGAACATAGCTTCATGTTGTATCTCATCATCGTGATAACCGTCGTGGCTACCAGCGTCTTAAGCGGTATTCTCGGCATGGCCGGCGGCATGGTGTTAATGGCCGTTCTGGTGTCTACTTTGAGTGTTGCCAATGCGATGATTCTGCACGGCGCGGTGCAAACAACAGCCAACGGTTCGCGCGCTTGGTTTCTACGCACGCATATCAAATGGCAGATATTACCGTGCTATCTATTAGGTGCCGCTGTTGCAGTTGCTTTGTTTACATGGCTAGCACTCGTTCCTAATGCCGGCGCGGTACTTGTCCTAGTTGGTATCTTTCCTTGGCTTGCACGTCTAAGCAAAAAGCTTCAAGGGTTAGATATCACCAAACCCCTGACCACTGTAACATGCGGTATTGTTGTCACCAGCGCTCAGTTGTTAGCTGGCGCCTCTGGCCCATTGTTAGACGTATTCTATCTAAGATCGCCGCTAAGCCGTTTAGAAATAGTTGCGAGCAAGGCACTTACCCAAGCTCTGGGACACATCCTAAAAATCGTTTATTACGGCTTCATCATCAGCGTCTCCACAACGCTACCGGCATGGCTGTATGGTGCGGCCTTAGTTGCCGCTGTTGTCGGTACGCGCTTGGGCACGCGACTACTGCATCGATGGAATGACAAGAACTTCACCCAAGTGAGTCAAATCGTCATTCTCACTATCGCTAGCGTCTGCGTAATACAGGGTAGCTGGTTGATTTATCAATCCTGAGGTTGTGCCTCATCAACAATAGGCTTTACCACAAATAGCAAATCACCCACATTAACCTGTTGACCATTGTTCATATTCACGCGGGTAATCTCATACTGCGCATTGGCGTTGTAAAGTTCCACCTCGGTATTGAATTCAGCCAAGGTCAGCGGTGTGAATATCTTCATGGCTTCGAGCTGGCAGAGAGTGTCCGACAACTTCAATCGATCACCCACGCTGGCATACTGTGGCTCTGAAGGTGACGGTGAGCTATAGAAAATAGCCGTAGTCGGTGCCAGCACTTTCAGTTCGTCACTGTCTTCTATACGAATAGAATCGAGGGAAATTTCCTCACTGTCATCTCCGGCAGACGCTTCAATTTCTTTGATCAAAGCAGGCACATCGCAGCGTGCTAACAATTCCGGCAAATAGTTAGTGTCGTAAATTCCTTTATGGAACACATCATCAACAAGTATGCGCCGCAGCAGAGGTATATTGGTGCATATCCCGGTGATGCTCACGCGGCTCAAATATTCATCTAATTTGGCAATCGCGGCATCGCGATCTGCTGCGTGCACGATAAGCTGAGCGACCATGCTGTCATAGTATGGGGAGACAAACTTACCAGGCCCAGCAGCCGCAATGATCTCTACCCCTTCCTCTTGCGGAAAATCGCATTCAACAATCTGACCCGGGTGCGGACGAAAAACCAATTCTCCATCCGCTGCCACGGCGATCTTTTCAGCATTCACTCTAGCTTCGATGGCATAACCGTCTTGCGCAATCTGTAAATTCTCAATGGATTCGCCACTGGCGATACGGAATTGTTCGCCCACTATATTTACCTTTGAAGTCCACTCGGTCACCGGATGTTCAACTTGAAGACGAGTATTCATCTCCATGAAATAGACCGCATCGGCGTCCAAGTCATAGATAAACTCGACAGTTCCTGCGCCCACATAGTCTACTTCGTTAGCAAGATCTGCCGTTGAGCGCCGAACGGTTGCCAGAAGATCTGCTGGCAGCATGGTAGAACCCGATTCTTCAATGACTTTTTGTTTGTCTCTTTGCACACTACAATCTCGAATCCCCAAGACATGTGTGTTGCCATGAGTATCGCGTAGAAGTTGCGCTTCGATATGACGGATGGACGTGACATATTTTTCGAGATAAACATCACCATTGCCAAACGCACTACGCGCTTCTGCAGTGACGCGGTGGAATAGTTCAACAAAATCTGCACCCCGCTCGACCACTTGAATACCCTTCCCACCACCGCCGTGAACAGCTTTGATGAGGACCGGATAACCAATCTCCGCAGCCACTTCAGCGGCGCGTTCTGGGTCGGTCAAAATGCCGTGGCTGCCCGGCACCACAGGAACATTCAAACGTAAGGCAGTGTTAATCGCATTAGACTTGTTGCCCATAGTCTCCATGCTGGCCACAGAAGGACCAATGAAATTGATACCATGAGAGCGCACGAGTTCTGCAAAAGCGGAATTCTCTGAGAGAAAACCAATGCCTGGGTGGAGGCTGTCTACCCCTTCGTTTTCTGCAACGCTGAGCACACTCATTGCGTTCAGATAACTCTCATCGGGTGTATTGCCTCCAATACACACTACCGTATCTTGCTCGCCGAGCTGATCAACCGCGGCAGATGCCATATCTGGATCAGACTGCACCAATACCACCGACACATCACGTTGTTGAGCAATGCGAATCAACTTGGCTGCTGTACACCCCCTGGCGTGAATGAGTACTTTTTTCACCGGTCGAAACAATTCTGAATCGGTGTACACGGGCCGATGTGCCACCACCACAGGTCTCTGATCAGCAAAGCCACCAGCCAATATCCTTCGTACTACAGCTTCGACAGTGTCACTGGAAATGGGTATTTCAGCATCGATTTTACGTAAGTCATCATCCAATTGAGGTTGAAACGGATTCCGTACCAAGCCCTGCATTGAGCCTTCTCTAGCAGACAAGTAGTTAGCCAGAATCGATTTTAACGGTAAGTTTGAAGGCACTACTATTTGCCCGGCAAAAGGCATACTGGTCCCTGAAAAATAGTAAGTTTGAACCAGCGGATGGGTCACAAAGCTAGCTTGCGCACCACCCGTGCAGTCACCGTAGCCAAACACGATAACCGGTAAATCATGGTCACGAACAAAACGGGTAATGCGATCGTTCACCGCAGCCATGGAAAATAATGCGCCGGCACCCTCCTTTGTCTGCATCCCACCAGATGAGATAAAACAAACGACCGGCAAATGTTGTTCTGCACATTCAACTAACAAACGACAAAATTTCTCGGCACTGGCCATATCAAAGGCACCCGCCTGAAAGGCAACGTTAGAAACAAGCACGCCAACACGAGTATTTTCGCCTTCCTGTTGGCCTTTAAATGTACCGTAGCCAGCTATGATTCCACATGGCGGGAGCCCCTGGTTCAAGGCTTTTTCTATGGAAATTCTAAAACCAGGAAATGTACAAGGATCTGAACTTAACAAATCATCAAAACGACTTTCGAAATCTTCAAAGAATCTATCGACAATATCTTCGTGGCTGAACCGGTTCTGGTTTTTGTTGGCACGTAACACGTTTTGCATTAACAAATCGTTGTACGCCATATTCAGTCGGTTCCAAAAATCTTTACGACGGCCAATATTTTTAGGCGCAATACGCCCTTGATAAGCCTTGCCGTCTCTTTGCGAAGCAATGTACGAACTAAGCAAACTATCAAACAAATGTGTAACAACTACAAACAGTGCATCAGCGAGGTGCGGAAAGCTGAGCTTTTTCCACTCTTCGACTTGACGGAAAAACTCACCACCTTTCG
The DNA here is from genome assembly GCA_013151695.1 of Gammaproteobacteria bacterium. Taxonomy (GTDB): domain Bacteria; phylum Pseudomonadota; class Gammaproteobacteria; order Pseudomonadales; family Azotimanducaceae; genus UBA4421. The sequence goes on along the minus strand of JAADHW010000200.1, from coordinate 10,209 downwards.
GCATTTTCTGCACACGCAGGAACCAATCAAAAATTTGTTCGCGTAACTGTTCAACGCTTGCTGTTGACGGATCTTCAACCGAACCCAGGGTCAGTCCTGATTTAGCCAAGTTGATTGTGGTTTCGATTAGCTGTGCAAGCGATTCTTCTGACAATGCCTGCGCAGACTGAGCTTCTGCAGCAATGGAGTCGAGGTTGGCAATAATTTGATCGTAAACAGAATCAAATAACAACAAGCTTTCGCATTCTCGAATGAAATCTACGCGCAATTCTTCATCTAGAAGGACATCTAGCACGGTCATATCACTCAGGGCGACAGGCTTCCCGACATCATCTGGCGCTTGTATTTGGGTCGATAGTTGCATCTGTAGTAGCGCCCGATTTGCTTGAACGTCACTCATGCCGCTGGCGCCTACTAAACTTGCGCCGGTAATGGCAAAATTGAGTTCAGCGGTGATTTGCTTGGCTAGAAAGACATCGGACTTATCCTCTATCCAATCGCCATTTAGTAACTTCTTTCCTTCGTAGGTAAAGCGCGCGCGTAACGGTTCTCGTAATTGCGCATTTGAGGATAAAGCACTAATCAGCGCGCGCGGATCCTTGATGTCAGAAATTTTGATGATCTGCCGCGTGTCATGGGGATTGTGCAAATACTCACGCAAGGCTCGCAAATTTCCTATCGCTTCACCTTTCCAGCGATTGTACAAAAATACGCCTACGCTAGAGAGTAACGTGGCACGCGCGTCTTCATAGTTTTGCTTCGGCTCACCGAAAATAAACTGAGCGATGCGGCCACGTTCATCGTGCAATGCTTGACGTTTTTCATTGTAGTTACGCCAAGCCTTCGACAAAGTGTCTTCGTAGACTATTTTATCTGGGTCTTGCAGCCAGTTTAGAAACGTCTGACGACGCTCTCTATCTGCTCTGATATGCAACTCGCCAGCGGGCATTTCTCTATCTGCTAAACGACCGTACTGCTGAGTTGTGGTTGCTTTAATGCGCTTACGAACTTGTAAATATCGTAAGTAACGGTAAGCAACGCCGAAAACGTTGAGGTATTCGGTGGGTGTTTTGGTTAGCTTCAGCGACGCAGTTGTTTGCATGGCTTGAAGCTGCGACGAAGGATTCAAATAACGCTGCAAGCTCTGCCGATAGTGATCCATTATGTATGGATTTTCTGCAACAAACTCTTGCACACGTGATTCAATATTTTTAATGCTTCCGACAATAGCCTTACACAAATTCTCCACTTGTTCAGGGCTGTCGGTCGGGGTGTAGTCAACAATCCCGTCGAGGTTTCCTTGGGCATGCAATTCAAACGGTGACAAGCCAACGTACTTTGCACATTCCTGCCATGAGAGGTTTAAGCGACGCGCGATACTAGACAAGGCAAGCGGTTGTATGGTGCTAAACACGCCATCTCTTAAGGCCAGTATCATGTTACTGGCAGCCAGTGGAATCGCCCCACCGGAATACCCAAGCCCGTAGATGACTCCGATATTGGGAACATCAACATTACTCATCTCGGCGATCAGTCGCGAAATGCTGTGCGCCTGGTTGTTGACGTTAGATTCTTCTTTTGCATCCGCGCCTGGCGTATCCATAAACGTCACTATAGGCATGGATCGCGCAGAACACAGTTCTGCAAATTTTGCGGCATGCAGATGATGAGCCGGTCCCCACGAACCCAGTTCGTGAGCTCTATCTTGGGCAACAAAACCAATCAAACGATCACCCTGATCGCCAAAATCCATGACAATTCTGGCTTCGTAGTAAGGTCCATCGCTGACCTCTTCCACCACCTTGCCGAGCGTACGTATGATCTGCGGTGCTGGTATTCTCGATTGATCCTCGGCAGGTGTCACTACAGCTTCGATGTAGGCATCGATATCTAGGTTAGCCAACACCTCATTTTGTCGATCTATCTGCGCCTGGCTCAGCAAGCCCGGCACCGGCTCTTGTTCCTGAGCAACACTGGGAAACAGCGAGAAGTCCTTTGCTAAACTTTCGGCAATTAGGTAGAGCCGATCACCTTCAACGAGTTGTTTTTCCACGATTTTTTTCTTGCTGTAGAATGGCGGTACTGTAGCTAGTTCAATCTCAGAAAACTAGGGAACCTCTGATTAAGTCTCAAAAGATCAGAGGAACTGGCTCTGTGGGCTTCGTTGCACTACTTGCCAAGGTGACCTACATTGCCTGCGCAGCGCGTCTCGCCACAGAGCCCGTGTGAATCGCTGAGCACATGAGACTTAACCAGAGGCTCCCAAGCTGTGATGCCCTTTGACACAACGGAATATTTGTAAAAACAAAATGAAACTAAATTGCGCAGTGCTAACAATTTCAGACACAAGAACCCTCAAAGATGACAAATCTGGGGCTTGGTTGGAGGAGAATATAACCTCTGCAGGGCACTTTGTGGTGCATCGAAACATTGTCCGCGATGACATATATGCTATTCGCGCGCTGCTTTCCGAGTGGATCGCAAAAGAGAATGTGCAAGCCATAATCACCACCGGCGGCACCGGATTCACCGGCAGAGACAGCACGCCAGAAGCGGTTAAGGTCTTGTTCGATAAGGAAATTGAGGGTTTCGGCGAACTTTTTCGCCAAATTTCCTACGATGAAATAGGTTCTTCTACCATTCAATCTCGCGCCGTCGGCGGACTCGCCAACGCCACTTTGATCTTTTGCCTACCCGGCTCAACAAATGCGGTGAAAACCGGTTGGAATAAAATTCTTCAAAACCAGCTCGACATCGAATTTAAGCCCTGCAACTTCGTAGAACTCCTGCCCCGCTTTAATGAAAAGTAACATCGGCAAAAATGGCCTGCTCCTGCGTTAATTCAAATTCAAATAAGGTCCCGGAGTGCGGTAGAATTCACGCCATCAAAAGGAGGACCAAAGTTTTGAGTGAAGCGGTTTATCTAATCGGTGCAGCCCGTACACCTGTCGGCAGTTTTCAAGGGCGTTTAGCCTCCAAAACCGCACCGGAACTTGGCGCTCACGCGATCAACGCAGCCCTGCAACTCGCCGGCACAGCCCCAGAGGCTGTCGACGAAGTCCTATTCGGCAACGTTGTCAGCGCAGGTTTGAAACAAGCCCCGGCGCGCCAAGCCATGCGTATTGCCGAACTGCCTGATGCCTGCGGCGCAACCACCATCAATAAAGTCTGTGGGTCAGGCATGAAAGCGACCATGCTCGCAGTGGACCTGATTCGCGCCGGTAGCGCCCAAACCGTCGTCGCAGGTGGTATGGAAAGCATGAGTAATGCACCTTACCTGTTAGGCAAGGCGCGTTCTGGGCTTCGCATGGGTCATGCCACCATGCAAGACTCACTCTTTTTAGATGGTCTTGAAGATGCAGAAACCGGAGCATCCATGGGCGCATTTGCGCAAAAAACGGCGGATGATTATCAACTCACTCGGCAAGCCATGGATACCTACGCCATTGAGTCTGTGCAACGCGCCCGCAGGGCTATCGAACAAGGCTCTCTAGCCAGCGAAATCTCTGCGATCCAAGTGGGTGATGCATGGGTGTCGGATGACGAACAACCGGGCCGAGCCAAATTGGAAAAAATCCCTAAGTTACGACCCGCATTTAAAGCAGACGGCACCATTACCGCTGCAAATTCGTCCTCAATTTCCGATGGAGCTTCAGCCCTAGTCTTAACCTCAGAATCTGCCTTGCAGGGACGTCAACCACTGGCAAAATTTATCGGTCATGCCACCTACTCTATTCATCCCAGTGAGTTCACTATCGCGCCGGTGGGTGCTATTAACAAATTGGTGCAGAACATTGGTTGGGACTTGAACGACGTAGATTTGTTCGAAATAAACGAAGCTTTTGCCATGGTGACAATGTTAGCGATTCAAGAATTGAAATTAGACCACAACAAAGTGAATGTATTTGGCGGAGCCTGTGCTCAAGGCCATCCCATCGGCTCTACCGGTAGTCGACTGATTGTCACTCTGGCTCATGCCCTTAAAAACCAAAACAAAAAGCGCGGTATCGCTGCGCTTTGCATTGGTGGTGGTGAAGCGACTGCAATTGCATTGGAGCGATCTTGAACCGACTCCCCGTAATGATCGGCTTCGGGGGCATTAATCCGGCCGGACGAGTGTCCTTTGACCATGCCTATCGCAGGCTTGTCATCGATAAACTTGAGCTGTCAAAACAAGACAGCACTTACGAAAGTTTGGCTGCCCTGATGCGCCTCAATAAATTGCAGAACAGTGACTTAAGCGCTTCAACACAAGCTGGTCGCCAACATATACGGGACCATACGCTGATTCGCCGCATTGAACTTTATGACCCAGACCGAGTAGCTTGGCAAAGTTCTGCAGAACTTAAGGGTGTGGAGAACAATCAGTTAACCTTCGTTCTACCCAAACGCCAACTACCTGAATCTATTCCGCCTTCTTGGCAGGTCAGTGATATCAATGAGCGCGAAGTTCGGGTCGTGTGCAGCGATTCTATGCGCGTGTTGTTCCCAGAGCAGCGCCCTGCAAAAGTAACCAGCGCTGGCCAGTTGCCTTCCGGTTTCGACCCCGGCGCACTTTATGCAAGTCGCAATCACCCTCGCGGCCTACAACTTGCCGTTTATGGCGCCTCAGACGCCATACAGTCTACTGGGTTTAGCGTAGATGAACTAAAGACCATGGTCCGTCCCGATCAAATGGCTGTGTATTCTGGCAGTGCAATGGGGCAACTCGACAACGAAGCCTACAGCGGGTTACTGCAAAATCCCATGGTAGGAAGACGCCCCACCGCAAAAAACTGCGCCCTTGGGTTACCGGAAATGCCGGGGGACTTTGTGAATGCCTACGTTTTGGGCTCCGTGGGTGAAACAGCCGGCATTATTGGTGCATGCGCGACTTTTTTGTACAACGTCAAACGCGGCTTGGATGAAATTCGATCTGGCGAGAAACGTATCGTCATCGTTGGAAATTCCGAAGCTCCAATAGTTCCACACGTTGTGGAAGGCTACCGAGTGATGGGTGCATTGGCCGAAGACGATGAACTCAAAGCCTTAGACGGTTCCGAGCTTTGTGATAACCGACGTGCTTGTCGGCCGTTTTCATCTAATGCAGGGTTTACCGTCGCCGAAGCCTCGATCTGGCTGGTGCTTATGGACGATGAACTAGCCATAGCACAAGGTGCCCGCGTTCTGGGTTCGGTAGGTGCGGTGTTCGTCAATGCTGATGGGTACAAGAAATCCATATCTGGACCAGGTATCGGCAACTATGTCACCGCAGGTAAGGCAATGGCTGCAGCTCGCGCCATATTAGGCGAAAAAACGTTACGCCAAAACACTTACATGCAAGCGCATGGCACCGGTACACCGCAAAACAGAGTAACCGAATCTCATATTTTTAACGAACTAGCAAAAACATTTGGCATCAACTCTTGGTTGGTTGGCGCTGTTAAATGCTACTTAGGGCACTCCATGGCCCCAGCAGGAGGCGACCAGCTGAGTGCCATACTGGGTGCTTGGGCAGACGGTTGGGTCCCAGGCATCAGCACGATTGACCACATCGCCGCAGACGTGCACAACTCAAATTTGAACTTCCCAATGCAGCATGTACAGATTGATCCAACAGCGATGCGCGGTGCTTTTGTCAATTCGAAAGGGTTTGGCGGTAACAACGCAACCGGTCTGTTCCTCTCACCACACCAAACTATGGAGATGCTAACTTCGCGATGGGGTAAGCAAGCGATGACAGCACATCGCCGCGCCCATGAGCCAATCGCAGAGCAAGCTCGCACCTACAACACTGGTGTGGACATTGGAGAATTTCCACCAATTTATGAATTTGGTAAAGGCGTTCTAGCAGGCAGCGATCTTAAGCTTGAAGTGGATCAAATAGTGATTCCTGGTTTCGCCAACCCGATCGATCTAAAGTTGAAAAACCCCTACACCGACATGATGGGGTAGTCGATACCCCCAACAAGGAGTACTAGTGTACTACCTCATGTCGCTTGCCCATTTGTGCAGCTTTCTCTTCAGCTTTAACCTTCAAACTGTCGATCGAGCAGTTCTGGGCACATTTCAAATAGGCATCTCGCGCCGAGGTATAAGCGCCAAGTTGCTGCCAAAACTCGCCTTGCTCGTAATGTAGCGTAGAGCAGGTTTCTACATGACTTCCCGCCAGGGCAAACTGCAGGTCTACTAGTTCCAGTGCCCGTGACCAATCATGCTGCCGAAGACTCAAGCCCTTCAAATTATTCAACATCCGCAATCCCAGGATTCTCGGGGTGGCTATCTTTGTTGATTCTAACGGGTCGGTTAAGCTAGAAGGGTCTACCACTTGCATACGCAACGGATCAATTAACTGGTTGTCGACGCGTACCAAAAAATGACCCGGATAATTAATTCCGTGCGCCACCATTCCCATACGCCGAGCTGCTTCAATAATAATCACTGCCAATGAGATCGGAATACCCGAACGACGCGCTATAACCCATTGTAAATTGCTGTGCTGGGTTCCGATGACCTGGCGACCACCCGCAGTACCAAACCCTGCCTTACTGAGCCCTTCAAGCAACTGCTGAACGTCTGGAGAGTCGATGGTGACAATGTCGGCTAACAATGCCGACAACTGATTTCTTGTTTCATCGCGATTGACTCGCAAATCTATGACTTGACTTACGGTTAGGGCAATTTCGGTTTCGGTATTAGGGTGCTGGCTAAGTTCTTCTAGCCGTGCAGCAAACTCAATTAAAGAATCATCCAAGATGATTAGTCAAAGCTAAGAAAGTAGAGAATCAACCGCATGAATCAACTCTTGCCGTGCAAATGGCTTGGCTAGGGTTGCATTGGCGCCAATAAATCGAGCTGTTTCAAGATAATCATTAGGTCCTAGTCGACCGCCACCTGATATCGCAATAATAGGTAGCTTGCTGAATTTTCGACGAATGTCCGCGATAGTTTCTAAGCCTTCTTTTTCCGGCATGATGAGATCTGTAATATCACCAGGTCAAATGGGTCGCTGAAAACACAATCCACTGCCTGCTTGCCATTTTCGGCTACGGTCACACTATGACCCTCCAAGCGCAGCATCTCGCTCATGACATCTAATACAGAAGCATCGTCATCAACAACTAATATTGAACTCACTCATTCTCCCGGTTTGTTGAACGTGGCGGATGCAATGTACGTCCAAAGTACGTACCCTTTAGAATGTTAGTACAGAACCGTACTCTTGCCACTATGTCAGTTACTTACGACATTGCAACCACTCAATTGGCAATTTAGTGTTCGCGTGTCTTGGTAAACTTGATATCAGGCCAGCGTTCTTGCACCAACTGCAAATTTGCGCGGCTGGTCGCTAAGTAGGTTAAGTAGCCACCGCCGTCTATGGCTAGGTTTTCTTGTTGCTTATTGCGGAAATTTGTCATCATTTTCTCGTCATCACAGCTTACCCAACGCGCAGTGTACAAACTGGCCTCTTCCCAGATACATTCCGCTCGGTATTCATCTCTTAACCGATAAGCCACTACATCAAACTGCAGAACCCCCACTGCGCCCACCACAATTTGGTTCTTTGTAAGCGGCTTGAACACTTGCGTGGCACCTTCTTCCGCCAACTGCTGCATGCCTTTTTCAAGCTGTTTGGTTTTCAGAGGGTCCTTTACACGTACTCGGCGAAACATTTCAGGAGCGAAATTTGGAATGCCTTTAAATTTGAGAAATTCACCTTCTGTGAAAGTGTCACCTATTTGAATGGTGCCATGATTATGCAGCCCAATAATGTCTCCAGCAAAAGCTTGCTCTGTTTTTACCCGATCGCCGGCCATAAAGGTAACTGCGTCTGTTATTTTGACCTGCTTGCCAAGACGTTGATGAAGTAAGCGCATACCCTGGGTATACACCCCCGAGCAGACCCGTAAGAACGCGATACGATCCCTATGCTTGGGGTCCATATTGGCTTGAATTTTAAACACAAAGCCAGAAAATTTATCTTCGGTTGGTAACACTATTCGAACATCGCTTTCCCGAGGCTGAGGCTCAGGCGCATTTTTCACAAAACCATGCAGCATCTGGTGCACGCCAAAATTGCCCAGTGCTGTTCCGAAGTAAACTGGCGAAAGTGTTGCACCTAAATATTCTTGCCGATTGAAGGCATGGCTGGCACCCTGAACCAACTCAATTTCTCCAACATATTCATCATAGTCTGCGCCAAGCAATTGTTTGGCTTCTTCACTGTGTAACCCATCAATGACTGGATAGGCGTATGCATGATGGCCATGCCCGTGCTCATAAGCGATTATTTTATCGGTGGCTAAATCGTATACGCCCTTAAAGCGTCGACCCATCCCAAGGGGCCAATTCATCGGGGCACACTCGATCTGGAGAATGTCTTCTATCTCATCCATCACCTCGATGGGATCACGAACCTCACGATCAAGTTTGTTAATAAACGTAACAATTGGCGTGTCACGCAATCTACAAACTTCCATCAATTTGATCGTGCGAGGCTCAACCCCTTTAGCGCCATCAATCACCATGAGGGCGGAATCCACCGCTGTCAGCGTTCGATAGGTGTCCTCGGAAAAGTCTTCATGCCCAGGAGTATCGAGCAAGTTAACAATCTTATCCTCATAGGGAAATTGCATCACCGACGTAGTCACTGATATACCCCGCTCTTGCTCCATGGTCATCCAGTCCGAGGTGGCGTGGCGATCAGATTTTCGTGACTTCACGGTACCCGCCAACTTTATCGCACCGCCAAACAACAACAACTTCTCGGTTATTGTGGTTTTACCGGCGTCTGGATGGGAAATTATCGCAAAAGTACGACGATTCAGTGAGGTAGAATTAGACATTCAAACTACGATTAAAAAACCAGGTCGCAGTATAGTGACGATAAACTATTCAGCAAGAGAATGAGCCGACAAATCTAGCGCCATAATTAAGGCATCCTCACGCCCGTTGTCGCTGGGGTAATAATCTTTACGCCGTCCAATCTCAGCAAAGCCTAAGGTTTGATATAAATTAATCGCAATTAGATTACTGGGCCGAACTTCCAAAAACAGAGTTTGCGCACCTAAAATTTCCGCCCGCTTCACAATCTGTCTGACGAACAACCTACCCAGACCTTGGCTTTGTAAGTCTCTTCGTACGCAGATATTTAGCAGATGCGCCTCCCCTGTCGCCGCTGTGAGCACACTATGGCCCACGATGATGCCGTCCCTAGACATGACACGACAGTCGTAGCCCGAGCGCAGGCAATTTTGGAAAATACCCAAGGTCCAAGGAAATACATAGGAACGAAATTCGATCTTAAGCACTTGCTCTAGATCAATTTCATGCATCTCACGAAAGGTTATTCGACGTTGCGTAACAATTGCCATAGCTGTTTTTTCTGAGCCAAATCAGAGGCACACCTTGAGATCACCGGCACATCTATGAGCAGCACACCAAAATTCTCCAACCAAGGTTTGGTTTGCTCAGTCAACTCTTGGGATATGGCTATCCAGTTTCCGGTCGCCGTCTGGTTTTTTTCTACAAACGCTTTGAAAGCGCCTTGAGGTGTTCCAGTGGAGGAAGCCAGTTGTGGCCACCGAAATTGTCCCCGACGAGTCACTGTCTTTTCACCCTTACGCCAATCCATAAAGGTCAAAACATCTTTAGCAAATGGTCGAATCAGTCCATCATCACCTGTATATAGAAGCATGCCGCTAGCACCCGTAATCCAATTAAACTCGATGGGTGCAATTTTCTCCTGTTGGTCTTGTGCGCGGGGTTCAGCGGCTAATGCCAACTCCACCGCCGGCTTATCCTCGCGCGGTTTTACTACTGTTGCAGTTTTTGCCGCTCTTTCAGTAATTTTGTTCCTATTGGGTGTGGGCATCTCATCCACCACGGAGGAAACACCCCGGGCATACCAAACTTGGATGCCCATGGCCGCCAGTAGGTGATGTTGCCTTGCTCGATCAGTAATGAGTTTTTCTCCGTCGTGGGGTTAACGCCCGCCATAGGGTAAAATTCTAACCCAAAATCGAGCAGAGACAAAAAATCCGATGCAGTATCAAACAGACGACGTGCGTATCACCGGCATGCAAGAAGTCATCGCTCCCCAAGAGCTGATGTCGAAGCTGCCGATAACCTCAGACGCCTCAGCTCTAATTTTCACGACCCGACAAGCTATCACGGATATTGTAAACAAGACTGATCCTCGATTGCTCACGATCATCGGTCCTTGTTCAA
>JAADHW010000147.1 GCA_013151695.1 Gammaproteobacteria bacterium | reverse complement strand
TTTGTACAAATCATCCGGTAGCATGGTCAGTTGCTGCTCCAATCGTAGGTGCGCCAGGCCATGGATATGACTCCAACCGAGAATGATATCTTCCATCAATTTCTGAGTGGCCACCCGGTCATTCAACTCCTCCACCGAGATTTCAGGTTCTCCCTGGTGGCGCAGAATGAGATTGGTTAGCTCCGTCAAAGTCGCACCGATATAGTATTTCAGCCGGGGTGATTCCATATTCAGCAGATCACAACGGAACATGATCCGGAAGTGTTCGGGATTTTGTTCTGCGAAACGCATATACGCAATGCTTGTGGCGGCGAATTCCTCCTCGAGAGTTTTCGCCTGACGTATTTCTTCTCGTAACGATGCGGATAAGCGCTTAAACCCCCTCGCTGCAATCGCCGTCAGGAAACCGGCGACATCGCCAAAGTGATGCTTCGGTGCCGCATGGGAGACACCGGCCAGCCTTGCACAGCCACGCAAGGTAAAGCCGCGCAGCCCCACATCGTGTAACAGCTTGTCGCCTGCGTCCAACAAAGCAGAATAGAGCCCACCGTGGTGGTACGGGGAAGTATTAACCATGATTGTCGCCTAGGGTGGACCAGATCCTATGATAATCTTGACAATGTCAAAATCAACCTTTATCTTGTCAGTGTCAAGTTAGGAGTTTTCCCATGACAAAGGTATCAAGTAGCCTGCTGCCCCGTATCGGACTGGTCACAATGATAGCCTTCAGTGTCGGCATTGCACTGTATGCATTCGGCTTTCAATTTCGATTTATCGGCAACCCCGTTTTTCACATGCGGTTTGACCTGATGCCGATCCAATCAGCCATGCATGTGATTGGCGGCGGCATTGTTCTGTTGATCGGCGGTTTTCAGTTCTCGGCATCCTTACGTCGAAATCGGCCACAGCTACATCGCTGGTTTGGACGTGTTTATTTGATGTTTGTATTGGTTGGCGGACTCGGAGGACTCATGCTTGCCCCCTATTCAAGCGGTGGTCTGGTGGCACATTTTGGGTTTGGTCTGCTGGCTGTGCTTTGGCTGTTCAGTGGCTGGCAAGCCTACACATGTATTCGAGTCGGTGATATAAAGTCCCACCAGGCATGGATGATGCGTAATTTTGCGATGACATTTGGTGCGGTTACGTTACGTTTGCACCTGGGTTTGTTTACCGCAGCAGGGGTTCCCTTCGAGGAAAGTTATCCGGTTGTTGCCTGGTTATCGTGGGTACCGAACCTGATCTTAGTTGAATGGTATCTGGCATTAAAACAAAAACGCGCACGTATTCGGAACAACGATCAAGATCGCACGCCATTGCCCCATGCAGAGGGTGCCAGTTGATTCCAGCAGCCTAACGACAAGGAGCAAATTACTCACCGAGTCTTGGCGCGGCTACGCCTGGTCACAACGCCTTCGAGCATAAGCAAGAGCCCACCTTCGACCCTGGTGATCCAGGTAGGGCCATCAACGGATCCGTTTGCCCAAAACAACAGTGAACCCAGCCAATAACACTCTAGTTGCTCTGCTAATATTTTCAAGTCGACAGCCTTGTTAAGCTCTCCATTATCCCTGGCTTGGGTGAGCAGAGCAAAGATTCGCTTAAGCGCAGTTTGCAGTGCTGGGTTTGAACAACTGATGTCAGCGATGGTGTCGCAGAATACCGGCCGAAACAGCTCCGGATCCCGGCTATACAATCGTGTCATATTGACCAAGGCCGTCACAACCTGACCTACGCAGTTAGGCTTCACAATGTTTAGCTGTGGTTGATCTAGTAAGCTTCGATCAATGATCGTGCGTAGAATCGCCTTTTTCGAGCCAAAGTGATTGAATGGCGTAGCTGGACTGACCCCGGCTCTAGCGGCCAGATCGACCATCGAAAAATTGATTCCGCCCGATTCGCGGATAAGCTCTTTTGCGGCATTGAGAATGTGCTGGCAGTTCGCCAACTTGCGTCGTTCATAACCGTTGAGTTCAATTTGCCTGTTCACGGACTAATGATACCAACACGTGCAGCTAAGCAAAGGCACTATAGGTAATGCGCCGTTTTTCTTCATGCCCACATACCGATCCGTCTAACAAGCTCTTGACTAGTTTTCTCGCTGCTAGTGGAGCGCCGTCTGGGAGAACGCTCTTTTCGTACGTTTCAATTCCCTGACCAAACCAGTGTTGCGCACTTTCAAGCAGAATTCTGTCCTGCGAAAGAAGTTCGAGTTCGCCGTGCTGAAAGTTAAATACCAAGGCATCACTTTCTTTGCTGCGCATCAAGAATTCAAGCCTACAGGAGCTTGCGGATAGTGGAACCCAGTTATAAATCGCCCTGACACCCTCATTTTCGAGAAAGACATAGTTTCGATAAGGTAATTCGAACAGCCCGAATCCGGACCCCGGATGTTCCGGTGTTGGCAGCACATCCGGAATGTCGCTCCCGACAGGGGTGCCAACGACCAGGACCGACTTGTGGTCGATTTCACAAATATAATCGGCTTTTCTTAAGGTTGGGATTTCGCCCGGGCTGGTCCGATGCGTGGGGTAGATCCCTGGGTGGGCAAATGCAGTGTGGGCAACATCAAGTTGATTCTCCACTGCCGGCATAACATGGGTGTTCCATATCGCACTTTGTTGTATCCAAGACCCGGAATCAACTCCCCGCAGTACCGGTTCATGGTTCGGTTCGGCTTGTTCTCCAGCGACCCATATCCATACATACTGATATTTTTCGATAGTCGGAAAACTAGGCACAGAATATCCTGGCACGGAACTCTCCGCGCCGAGCGAAGGTACAGAAACAAGCTTACCATTGCCGTTGTACTCCCAACCATGATAGCCACAAGCGATGCATCCGTTGCGCAAGTTTCCCAACGACAATTTAACTCCGCGATGACAACAGCGGTCGAGCAAAATATGTGCTTCGTGCTTATGGTCACGAAAAGCAACGTAGAAGTCTGATCCAATTTGGATCGCAGTGGGTTCAGTATCTGATAATTGCGACGAAGGGCAAGCGACATACCATTGATCTTTAATCAGCATCATGAGGACTCTGTATTTCATTATTTATAGTGCGCTATAATTTATAGTGCACTATTATTTATACAATGCTATAAAATAACTAAGCGCAATGAATTACAAACGCCAGGCCGATTGGCCCAAGGTCACACCCAGAGACACCATTGCCGATATGACCGCCGTTTCTATCGGGAAAGATGGGTATATCTATACGCTGGATCGTGGTGGGCGGTCGTGGAAAGACCGTAATGCCCCAACCACGCTGAGCAGTCCCGTTATCAAGCAATGGAGCGCTGAGGGTGAACAGCTTGCCGCCTTCGGATCCGGGTTATTCGTAATGCCGCATGGACTCTGCGTTGACCCGGACGGTGCCTTCTGGGTAGCTGACGTTGGACGGCATCAAGTCCTGAAGCTGGATACTACTGGCACCGTACTGTTGGTCCTCGGTCAAGAGCGCCGACCAGGCTCATCAGCCGATTGCTTTTCTCTTCCGACAGGGGTTGTGGTTGCTGATAACGGCTGCATCTTCGTCACCGATGGCTACGGCAATGCCCGAGTGATGAAATTTTCTGCAGACGGCACTTTCATACATCAATGGGGCAAGCGAGGAAGCGCGAATGGCGAATTCAAACTACCGCACTCGGTGGCGCTGGACCCGGTGGGAAATGTTGTTGTTGCAGACCGCGAAAATGCCAGGGTGCAAATGTTTGATTGTGCGGGTAGGCACCTGGCGACATGGGATAACAGGGAGTTGGGTAAACCTTTTTCCGTGGCGGCATCAATGACGCATCTTTTTATCGCCGACTGCGGATTCCCCAATGATCGACGCGCCGGTTTAGTCATCATTAACCGCACCAGCAACGAGATCGTTCGCTTTGGTGAATTTGGAACTGCGGCTGGAGAGATGTTGGGACCCCACGATATCGACTGGGCTGCTGATGGCTCGATCTACATCGCGGACGCAGCCGCGCGACTTCACAAATTCCGGCGTGAAGAATGATCGTAGACTAGCAAAAATCGTCGCGATCACCAAGAAGTACAACTGGTGCGAACCCACCTCCAGGTGTGCGGAAATTTGTGGTTTGTCCTTGGTACAGTCGTGCGGCCAGCAGTTTGACTTCACCGGCAGATGTATACGCGCGAATATCATACTTAAGCGCTTTGCCAGAAACGCCCACCCAGCGCGAAGGGGCTTGCACCTTCTCTTGTGCAACGTAACTGCCGTCTTTCTGTTGGGTTATTTCGTCCCAAACCCGCCGCGTTAACTTTGCACCACGATAAGCTCCGCGTCCGCCAAAGCCATCCGCAGGTTTGAAAAACAATCTCTTCCTCTGCTGCCAGAGATTCGCGTTATTTTTTGCAGTGACCAACCGGGTTCGCGGTATTGTATTGAGAACAAGGTTATCTTCGCGAGACAGTCCATCGCGTAGCGGGTGTTGCGGGTCTGAGAGTAAAACCAGATTGCGTTTGTCCGCATATCGAGCGTGATGCGCCGGCGTAGGGCTGACAACCGCAGCGTCACCAATCCACGCGTCGCGTATAATCTTGTGCGCTGGGCTCGCGAAATAGAAGTCGGTGATGCGGTTGTAAATCAAATCAATAACTTCCCCGCGTAACATCAACTGTCCATCAGCCAAAACAAACTCAGCCGGGTCGGCAATGTCCACCCGGACACCGTGATTCTCAAAATAGCGACGCGCAAGCTCAAATTCCGGGTGCAGAAACTGCGTTTGAGGCGCCTCATCAACAATTGCCAGCGTTCCAGGAGCGCCACTCCGGCCAGCGCTGCGCCACTCCTTGACCAGCATCTCGAACATCCACACTGGATCTACCGCCCCGCCCCAATGCCCACCACACAAGGGCATGCTGGATACAGGGTCATATAGACTTTGGACCAGAAATGCACCCCCTGCATTGGTGTTTATTTCTATAAGCTGTGGTCCTTCACGAGTCACGTGAAAGTCATAACCCATAAATAAGCCGGGGGTTGGGAGGCCTTGTGAGATTCGACTGGAAACCTCATCACTCCACTCACCTGTGCGTCGATGAACAATTTCTTCAAACTGCTGAGTACGCAAGACACGCTCAATGCAGCGCACCAACTGCTGTATGTACGACACGTCGGCGGCGCACAAAAAAACTGGAGATCCGGCAAACAATACCGGGCGCTGCGCTAATGATGCGCGCAACTCCTGGGACTCTCCTGCTATAGCGTCCTCCACCTTGGCGCGATTGATGGGCATGCAGGCACACGTTTCGTTCAGGCTTTTGATACGTTGCGCACCCTGAGATCCGCATTGAATGGCACAGCTCATTTTAACGCTTCTTTAAGTTGTTGACAGATCTCTGGACGCGAACAACAACAATCCTCCATCAGGAAACCCAGTAAGGTAGCCATCTTGCTGTAGCTCGCGGAATAAATTATTTGCCTGCCTCGGCGTTGAGACTGCACCAACCCAGCATTTTTCAATACCAATAACTGAGCGGAAGCCGTGGTGGGTCCAATACCTCCCTGAACTGCCAGTTCACCCGCGTTCATCCCATTCGTGCCTGCTTGGATTAGCAACCGCACGAGGCTCAGACGACCTTCGTGCGCCAGGGCACTCAACGAATCTACTGCATTAGTTAAATTCATATTTCATGAATACATGAAATGTCGGATTATTGCAACTCTAAAACCCACTTAGCTCCGACACATCCATCGGCGCATCTTATGGCGAGAATCACCATCGAATATTCTAAGTGCTACCAGGATTCTAAGAGCGAAAATGTTTGACTCTGCCCCCGGGGTAGAGTCGATGATAGCGACGTTATGGCAGTTAGAAAAATTATTCTGGTTCCAATTGGACGATTCTCCAAGATGTCCCGTTTGTCAGTAAAAGCGTTGCGTCTTTATGACGATCAAGGGTTACTTCGTCCTGCACACGTTGACGCATCAACCGGGTACCGCTACTACCATCTAGCTCAGGCAAAACGAGCCGAAATCATACGAGTGTTACGGTTGGTGGAAATGCCCCTTGATGACATACGAGCAATTCTCGAATCAGACAACGATGATGCTATCGGTAAGCAGTTGCTGATTCATAAAACACGTCTTACTGAAAAACTAAGTGCGCAAGAGCGCATGCTTGAATACCTCGAATCGATTGTCCAATACAAAGAAATGGTCAGGCCTTACAAAGTGATCATTTCGAAGCTGCTCCCGCAACATGTTGCCGCGGTCAAATTCCACACCACGCTTAGCAAGATCACGACAGATATTTCGGCCGGCTTCGAAGCTCTGGTGCGCAGTTTTGGACGGGCAGATGTAACCCCGTCAGGCACCCCAATGATTCTGTATCACAACGTGATTGATCACGAAAGTGGGGGCGATGTTGAAATAGCCATACCAGTTGACAGTGCATTTGCTAAAGACGGTGATATTGATGGACGAGAGCTGGAGGGAGGCACGATGGCAACTGTCATCCACCGTGGACGATACACGGAAATAGCTCCTGCTTATCACAGCTTGACCAAATGGGTATCCGAGAACGGCTATGAGATTGTAGGCCCAACCCGAGAGATCTATCTAAATGATCCGCAGGCAGTAGAAGAAACTGGTTTGCTGACTCGACTTGAATTTCCAATAGGCTCTGCGGCCGACGCAGCTTGATGAAGAAAATGTTCCTTGTCATTCTAGTAAGCCTTATCGCGCTAGTTACAGCTGCCTTACTCACGATAACCTTTGCATTTAGCAGTAAAGATCACAGCCAATATGATTCGCCGCGACATCAGGTAACGGGTACGCGATCCAGTGAAAGTGTTGAACACAAAACTGCCGCGCGACATATTGCTTTAGGCATTACAGAACCCCCGCAGGTGAGCCGCAAAGAGTTTTTGCAGCTGATGCGCACTCAATTCGACGAAAGAGGTCAAGCGTTTGAAGCCACCTCAGAAATACGCCGAGCTACAGTAAATGGGATAGCTGCTGAGTGGGTTATTGCGCCGAATGCTGACCCTAATCGGCGGCTACTGTACCTTCACGGTGGGGGTTACGTGATGGGAAGTGCTAAAAGCCATCGGCCAATCACCAGTCGTTTATCAGAAATATCCAACTCGGCTGTTCTTGCCATCAATTATCGACTGATGCCAGAAAATTCACGCTTGGCGGGCATCGAAGATTGTCGAACGGCCTACGCTTGGCTGCTCGAAAATGGCCCAGATGGTCTTTCTAATGCAAATGTCTTAATCGTCGCAGGAGATTCGTCGGGTGGAAACTTAGCACTCTCGACTATTGCTTGGGCTCGAGATTCCGGTCTGCGCGCCGCCAATGCAGTTGTTGTTTTATCGCCGCAAACAGATGCCACGCTTGCAAGTCCTAGTCTGGTGAGAAACATCGATACTGATGTCATGCAAGGCAGCAGTTTCGGACCAATTGCGAAGGCACCAAAAGTGTTCTCTTTGGCGATCAGTTTTCTCATGAACCGGATCAACCCAAGCAACCCACTTGTTTCGCCGTTGTTAGGAGACCTCTCAAACTTGCCACCCACGTTGGTGCATGTTTCTGCAGCAGAGATGTTTTTGGATGATGCTGTTCGCTACGTCAACAAGGCCAACGCATACGGATCACACGCCGTGTTGCAAGTGTGGCCGATTGTTATGCATGTGTGGCACGCGTTTCAGGTGCCAGAAGCAGACGAGGCTTTTGCGGAGATAGACAAATTCCTCGCCGCACACGCAGCGAGTGCTTCGAACGAAATTAACGATGGCTTGTAGGTTGAGGAGATCGCCACATCAATAGCTTAGGAACCCAAAAAGCCCGAACAACATTGCTGCAAGCACAACAGCTGGACTGATACCGGCAATCCTCGCTACTTTGCCAAGACTGGTATAACTCTGGATGGTCAGAACAAACAGATAAAGTGACAAAAGCAAGGTCACCCCGAGCATGATAAACAATGTCAGAGCAGCTGAAGCTCCCGCCGCAAAACCGGCTTCCGGATTTGATACAAACCTTGGAACAATGAAAGAAGCTATTAAGAGGGAGGCGCAAATCCCGCATAACCGATAGATTCGTCGTTCAGTTGACATTCTACTAAACAACCTCAACCACATCGATGCTGTGTAACAAAGAAGTTGATTGCTGCAAGCCTTTGAAATCAAACAGACTGGAGTCAGCAAGATGCGACGGAGTCACATGACCTATGCTACGCGCGATATTTTCAACCCTACCTGGTTGCAGGCGATCCCAGCTTTGCAGCATTTCCTTAATCACCTGGCGTTGAAGATTCTCCTGAGAGCCGCATAAGTTACAAGGGATAATGGGGTATTGAGCGTACTGCGACCATTGTTCAATGAGGTCTTCGCGACAATAGAATAGTGGACGAATTACAACATGATGGCCATCGTCACTACGCAATTTAGCGGGCATCGCTTTCATTCTGCCCCCGTAAAACATGTTGAGAAACAAAGTCTCCACCACATCATCTAGATGGTGACCAAGCGCAATCTTGCTAGCTCCGATTTTCTTAGCGTGAGAGTAGAGGATACCCCGGCGCAAACGCGAACAAATTGGGCAGGTGGTTTTGCCTGCTGGCGTGAGTTGTTTGACCACACTGTAGGTGTCTTCTTCCAGTACCTGAAATTCCACACCTTTCTGCGTGAGATATTGTGGCAACACTTCGGTGGGGAACCCGGGCTGCCGCTGGTCCAGGTTGACCGCGACGATGTCAAAATTGATCGGCGCGTGCTCAGAAAAACTCAGCAACAGGTCGAGCAACGTGTATGAGTCTTTCCCACCCGACAAGCACACCATAACCTTGTCACCCTCACTGAGCATGTCAAATTCTGTTAACGCTCTGCCGACCAGACGTCGTAGTCTTTTGTGGCACTTATTCTTGTCGAGTTGTTTCTTTTCCATAGGCGCGCAATGTACGTATAACCAATGCTGTAACGCAAGCAAATCTCGTCAGTAAGTTTAGCCTCGCCTAGCCGCTACTGCGTTCTAGTGCAGGATCAGCAACGAAGGCTTCAAACTCCTCCGCAGCAAGCGGTTTGGAGTAAAAGTAACCTTGTACAAAGTCGCAGCCGATACGTTGAAGTTGTTTGAGTTGATTTTCTTCTTCTACACCTTCCGCCACTATTTGCATGCCCAAAATTCGGCCCATGGAAATGATAGAGGCGACTAAGCCAAAATCCCTTGGCGAATACAGCCCATCAATAAAACTCTTGTCTATTTTGAGCACGTCGAAGCTAAAGTCGCGTAAGTAGCCTATGGAAGAATAGCCTGTACCGAAATCATCTAGAGCGATCTTTAAACCATGTGCCTTGATACCTTGAAGAAACATCATGGCACCCTGGTCATCAGAAACTAATGCCGACTCGGTGATTTCAACAGTAATTTGCTCTGCAAAACTAGACCCCAACGCCGCTAGCAAATCCTGCGCATTTTGTTCGTTGCTGAATTGTCGAGCACTGACATTCACTGATACTCGCAGATCTGGTAAACCCGCCTCTTGCCAAGACTTCAGCTGCCTCTGCACCTCACCGATCACCCAGCCGCCTATTTTAACAATCAAACCAGAATCTTCAGCCACGGGAATAAATTCGACCGGAGACACAAAACCCAATTCAGGACTGTTCCATCGCAACAATGCTTCCGCTCCGTAGACGCTGGCTTGGCCGATATCGATGATCGGCTGGTAGTGGAGCTTAAACTCGTTGTTGTCAACTGCGCGCCTCAGGTATGTCTCAATTTCAAGACGACGCGCGGCAGCCGAATTCATTTCTTCTTCGAAGAAGGTTATTTGATTACCACCACGTTGCTTGGCGTTAATCCGAGCAGCATCTGCCTTTTGCAACAACTCTCCTTTTTCCATGCCGTCGTCGGGGAAAATGGCAATACCAACACTAGCAGACATAAATAGTTCTTTGTCTTGCGTAATGAATGGTGCACCGAAGGCTTCTACTAGTGAGCGGGCCATACGCTCCACTTCAGACACATCTTCTATTTCGTTGAGCGCGATAACAAATAAATCTCCGCCCACACGGGCTACAGTATCTGTCTCTCGTACTGCCATCGCGATGCGGTAAGCGGCGTCTGTAAGCACTCGATCGCCATTGGCGTGTCCTATAGAATCATTCACAGATTGAAAATTATCTAAATCTATACTGATGATCGCCCCGCGTTTACCTTCTTGTTCGCTAAGGATAAGGGCTCGCGATATACGCTCATGCAATAAATTCGCGTTTGGTAGTTTGGTCAAATTGTCGTGATGAGCCTGCCACAACATCAGCTTCTGCTCATCATCAGACACTACAGGGTCGAGCGACATGGTGAGGTAACCAGCCGGTTGTCTTAAATCATCTCCCAACGCTATACGCATAACCTTTTTAGTTTTGACGCTACCATCATCATTGCGCTGTCTATACTCACCCACCCACCTACCACTTTCGGCCATGGTTAGACGCATTTGATCAACAATGCCTTCATCATGATCCAGACTCTCCGAGATCATAATCTGGCCTAGCACGACATCTCCTTTGTGACCGGTAGCCTCCTCGAACGCCTTATTAACCCGTAACAATCGATCATTGCTGTCAGAGACCATCAATGGCATCGGTGTATTAGGGAACAACAGGCTATCCATCAATAGATGTCGCATGGGAGATGCTTCAGTAGCAATTCTTCGTTTCCTCAACAAAGCAGTCAAAGCTAAAACGAATGCGATAACAGACCAGTAATAAAAATGTGTCGTTCGACTCTCACTCATCGACAAAACTGCTCGCTGAGTCTGCAAGTCTGCCAATACCCAAATAAGCTCTTGCCGTAACCCAATTTGCTCTGCGGGCTTCAACTTACCTTCGGTCGAGAGTTTGGTCATTATTTGATGCAAAGAGTCCGCTATAGCGGCAGCTGAGTTAGAGGCAAAATACTCAAGCTGGGGCATCACTTGAGAGACATCAACCAACCACCGCGAAGTACCATCGTCCACCAAATTTGTATTTCGATTGATGGACGCCACCGACTCAATAACCCCTTCGAGCTTGGATTGATCTAACACCACCGAGTGAACCATCAACGACAAATATCCACTCAAGCCAGCAAATAGCAACACAGCCCATACTTGCCATTGATTAAAAGCGATCCTCACTGGCGGTGATAGTGCATCTTGATATGGATTGTCTACTGACAAAGCGAACCTTACCTGGTTTCTGAATCTTCCCTTTACTTACTAAAACTAGACTGGCAACCGCATTTTTGAAAGTACGAAAGTGAAATAATTAGCGTATTGCGAGAGGAATCACGGATGGCTCTAGGTTGGCGTCAAAGCCTTGACGGTAATTGAGCTGTTGCCTAGGGAACCTCTGATTAATTATCGTTTTCTCAGAGCTCTTCTCGCGCTTGCCAGCACCAGGCGCGCGCCGCAGGTGATATCGAGTATATCGGCAAGGTGCGCAACGCCGTGGTGGTAAGCGCGAGAGGTTCCCTAATTCAAACCCCGAAGAACCAGCATAGGAGGGCTGTTGACCAAGCCACGGCTGCCCAACAAACCCACTACTACAATAACCAAGGCACCCACTAAAGGGCCCACCGCCCATATCCATGGATGCAGTTTCATTTCTAGATCAAACACCTGGGTTTGCAGTATGGCTACTGTGAGTTCGGCGCCAACTACGGCCACGATACCGGCGAAGGTTCCTAACACTAAAAACTCTGCCGCCAACGAACCGCCTATCAATTTGCGGGTTCCTCCTAAGGTTCGCACTAGCGCATGCTCAGCCATGCGCGCATCTCTACTCGCTTGAATACTCGCGACCAGCACCAAACATCCGCTGGCTAAAACCAAGCCAAGAATCAATTCAACCGCTTGGGTAACACGCACGACAATGCTTCTCACCTGTTCAATTAGAGCATCAATTTCTATCACGGTTATGGTTGGATGGTTTGTTAGTAGCGTATTTAGAAAAATTTTCTTAGATTGCTCCAAATAAAAACTTGTCATGTAAGTCGCTGGCAAATCCTGCAAAGCGGGGGGTGACAAAATAATGAAAAAATTGGGACTCATACTCTCCCATTCTAGTTTTCGTATGCTTGTTAGAACCGCATCACGTTTTTGGCCACCAATGTCAAAACTCAACAAGTCGCCTAGCTTCAGTTTGAAATCTTCGGCGTAATCAAGTTCTACCGACGCCTCAGCGGCCTGGCTATCACTCGCCCACCATCGACCTTGCACTATTTCATTGCTTGCCGGAAAGGCCGCGGACCAAGTAAGGTTTCGCTCGGATATCAGCTCCGATCCTTGCTCAGACGGATTCTCTACCACCTGATCTTGGTACTGTTGCGATGGGACCCCATTAACCGCCACTACTCGCCCACGAATCATTGGATACAGGAAATCCCCGGAACTTGCTTCAGTGTCAATTAGGTTCTGTACCGCTGCAACCTCATCCGCGGCAATATTCATCACAAAATGGTTTGCTGCATTATCTGGCACTTGAGAACGCCATTCTGTTACCAATGCGGTGCGCAATAACACCAGCACCAACAACAACATGATGGCCATACCAAATACTAGTATTTGCATGACATTTTCTTTGCGACGACGCTGCAACCCTGACAAAGCAAGTTTCCAGGCACTGCCTGCTTGCATACCCACAACACGCCCACTCTTCAGCAGTACGTAAGCTAGGCTGCCAAAAATCACAATCACAACGCAGGCCCCCACCAAGGTCCACATAGTCAACATCAAACTTTGGCTGTACCATAGCAACAAAAACAAGCTTCCAAACACGGCAGCCGCCCAGGCCACCTTTTGGCTCGCTGGCGCCGTGCCTAGATCTCGACGGATTACCCGCATAGGAGATACATCTTTGAGATGTATAAATGCTGGCATGGCAAACGACAAAGCACAAATTAAACCCGTTGCGATGCCGAGGATGTAGGGGCGCATACCTGCGCTAGGCAGTACCACAGGAATAAAACTCGACAACAACTCTACAATGAGCAGGTGCAACAAAACACCCAATGCCAAACCGATGGCAATGGCGACACAACCCACCAGCAGAAGAATATTTAGGAAACCAAAGAGTATTTGCGATGGCGTCGCCCCCAAAGTTTTAAGCACCCCAACATGATCGAAATGCCGCTCTGCATACCGATGCGCACTGAGGGCTACCGCAATTCCCGCGAGCAATACGCCTAGCAACCCGCCTAGCAGCAGATAGCTTTCCGCCCTATCTAATGCGGAGCCGATACGAGGGCTTGCCTCTCGAATGCTGACCCAACGATAGTTAGGCTCAAGTTCGAGTACCGATCTAAGTTCCTCTAACACGGGCTCGTCGCCGCCCAACAATAACCGATAGTTGATTCTGCTGCCGGGCTGCACCACTTCGGTTGCAGGAACATCTTTAATATTCATCAACAAGCGTGGTCCGAGGTCAAAAAATGATCCACCCCGATCAGGTTCAGTCACCAACACACGACCCACTGTTAACTCTGCCAGGCCAACCTCAATAGAGTCTCCCACGGTCACGCCCAGCGCTGGAAACAATCTAGAATCTAGCCATACCTCGCCCGGCGCAGGCACCACTTGGGTGGCAGTACCGCGAACAAAAGGTTCTTGTGCGGTTATGAGCTTACCGCGCAGCGGGTAGGCATCGTCTACTGCCTTTACGCTCACAAGCTGGTTCATATCGCCGACAAAAACCATCGACGGGAATAACATGGTTTCGGATAGTTGTAAGTCTCTTGCACGTGCTTGCACACTAAATTCATCGGGAATAGGTCGGGAACTGGAAATTTGCCGGTCTGCTGCAAGAAATGTGGCAGATTCGCTCATCAAGGCTTGTTGTAAGCGATCAACAAACAAGCTAATGGAAGTCACCGTACCTACCGCCACCACCAATGCCACCAGCAGCAATCCCATCTCACCAGAGCGCAAATCTCTCAACGCCATGCGCGTGACTAACACCAAATTCACGATCCGGCTCCTTGCTGTGAAATTTGGCTAGCCGAGTCATTTGAGATCACCCCCGCGACAATTTGTAGAGTGCGACCACAACGCTGAGCCAAACGCTCATCATGCGTCACCATGACTAGGGTTGTACCAAATTCTTCATTAAGCGAAAATAGTAATTCGATGATGATCTCACCGGTGTGAGTATCCAAATTTCCTGTAGGTTCATCCGCGAACAGCACCGTAGGTTGTGATGCAAAAGCGCGGGCGATGGCAACACGTTGCTGTTCACCACCAGACAACTGTCGCGGATAGTGGTCTGTGCGATCTGCCAAGCCAACTTTTTCCAACAACTCCAACGCCTGCTCTTGGGCAAGACGATCACCACGTAGTTCTGCCGGTAACATCACGTTTTCTAGCGCAGTGAGACTTCCGAGCAACTGAAAGCTCTGAAAAACAAATCCAACATGTTTACCGCGCACAAGGGCCCTTGCTTCCTCATCCAACTCGTGCAGTTGTGCATCTACTAATTGAACTTGGCCGCCAGTTGCGGTGTCTAAGCCAGCAAGAATACCCAGGAGTGTGGTTTTTCCAGATCCTGATGTACCGACAACGGCGACGCTTTCGCCCGCTTTCGCCCTCATTGATTTCCAAGTCAATGCCATCCAAGATGACCAGATTGCCCGACGCAGTGGGTACAACTTTCTCAACAGATTTGGCACTTACAACTGTACGACTCATGCAAACTTACTTCTTAAACAATTTTAAAAGACCCAACATTTCAGCGCGTGTCCTTTTGAGGATCTTGTTGTTGTGTTCAGCACTCTTAGTCGCCGCAACGGTCATGACCGAAACAGCCATGGCCAACACGGTATACGCTGATACGGAACATTCAGCGATGAAGACGGTACTCGTGATGGGGGACAGTATCAGCGCAGGATACGGGATTCAACGTGAACAGGGATGGGTATCTCTACTTGACCGCACACTGAGCCAATCTGAGTACACCTGGAAGGCAGTGAATGCCAGCGTTTCTGGCGAAACTACCGGAGGTGGACTAGCTCGCCTTGAAGGGGTACTAAACGAACATGAACCCAAAATTGTCATCATCGAACTAGGCGGTAATGATGGGTTGCGAGGTTATCCGGTACCTAAAATCCACGACAATTTGGCCCAAATGGTCGACCTAGTGAACGCCCGGGGAGCAGTGTCAATTGTCGTTGCGATGCGCATCCCACCTAACTATGGTCCTCGATATACGCGCGCATTTGACCAAGTGTTTGCCGAGGTAGCGAAGGAGAAAAGTGCGTTATTAGTACCCTTCCTACTAGAGGAAGTGGCTCTCAAAGACAACATGATGCAAAATGATGGCATTCATCCGACGGCTCTAGCCCAGCCAATATTGCTCGACGCGTTGTGGGTCCATTTAGAACCTCTGCTGTAAACAGAACCTCTGCTGTAAATCCAAGCAATAAACATCTACTTGCTCGAGGTTTTGACTTGGGTTTCACCAATGTGTTGATGCCCTCTCGCTGCTGCCAGTTCAACTTGATGTTGCCGATCACGGAACTGATTTTTGCGCACCTCGTCTACCTTCTGCGTACAGTGCGGACAGGCAACCCCCTGCTCAAAACTGGCCGACGCTAGGTCTTGGGCTGACAATGGATGCCGGCAAGCAAAGCACTGTTTATACTGACCTTGTTGCAATTTAGCATCCACTGAAACCCGTTGATCAAAAACAAAACATTCACCCTGCCATCGAGTTTCATCTTCACTCACGCACTCCAGATAATTAAGAATGCCGCCATCCAACTGATACACCTCCTCAAAACCCTGTTGCAGCATATATGCCGAGGCCTTTTCGCAACGTATACCGCCGGTACAAAACATCGCCACTTTCTTTTGTTTGGTTGGGTCTAGCGTGTTGGCAACCCAATCTGGAAATTCTCTGAAATTAGTGGTGCGAGGAGAGACCGCACCTGGAAATGAACCAATATCTATTTCATATTGATTACGTGTATCTATTACAACCACATCTGGGTCGTCGATTAGTCCATGCCACTGTGATGCATCTACATGATCACCCGTCTGATGAACATCTAAGTCGTCAATACCAAAACTGACAATCTCTGGTTTAACGCGAACTTTGAATCGATTAAAGCCCAAATTGTCTGGATTCAATTCCGACCATTTGTATACGATTTCGCCAACATGTTGGGTCAACAGTTGCTGAAGTTGTATCAAGGCATGTTCCTGCGCGACCACAGTTGCGTTGATACCTTCGTGGGCCAGCAAGATAGTGCCTTTGATTTTCAGACCCATCCCTTCGCGCTGCAACACCTCACATAACGCACTCGGGTCTTCAATGGTATGGAACTTGTAGAACGCAAGCACCCGGCGGGAGTCACTCATGGCTTAGGTACCGGTACACTGTTTACTACGCTGCCTCTAAGGTTCTTGGTAAGACTCTTACCAAGGCTCTTACCAAGGCTCTTACCAAGACTCTTACCAAGACAAGGCGGACTCATTGGTGCTGTGCCAAATCGGCTTTGCCATTGTTGTTCATCGTAGGCATGAATGGCCAACGCATGCATACCGCTATCAAACTCACGTTGCAAACACAGGTTCACACTACGATGACGATCGATACGCGTCATATCGTTAAATTTTTGAGCAACTAAAACTACTTTGAAGTGGGTCTGTGCACCTGCAGAGCCACTTTGCGCATCTACTGGACCACTATGATTGGCGCTTTCATCCACCACCTCTAAGTGAAGAAGTTCAATATTTGCTTCTTCAATTTGTAGGTTTTCACCCAACAGTGCTTCGATCCTCGACACTCTACTCATTACCTTCTCTACCCTTACTTCTTCGTTATTCAATATCAATCAAGGCAACCGAAATGTTATCTCGGCCACCTTCACTCAATGCTGCCATGACCAATTCATCTGCACAGGCATCGATGTCGTCGATCGCCAGCAGTGCCTGTAGCGCATCTTTTCTAACCAGATCTGACAACCCATCGCTACACAACAGCAGTCGCCCCCATTGTGGCGTAGTACCAAACTCAGGATTACATGTACCTGGTAAGCCAATAGCTTGGGTTAAAACATTTTGGTTCGGTGCTAAATGTGCGCGCTCTTTGGGTATGGTACCAATATCCACCATACGTTGTGCCACGGTATGATCACGTGAGATTTGCGTGAGCACTCCACGGCCAAAAGAATACACCCTGGAGTCTCCAACATGACAGTACTGGGCTTCCCCCTGGGCCCACGACCAAATTGCAAGTGTGGTGCCCATTTTGCCGACATAGTTCATCTCATGAGCATGTGACTGCACTGCGCTGTGTGCACCAAGCACGATTTCACGCAAGCCTAGTCTGGGATCTTTGGCAAAACCTCGAATCACCGAAGAGACAGCAACCGCACTGGCTTCTTCGCCGGCTAGAAGTCCTCCCATGCCATCTGCAAGGACAGCAAACTGCCCGCTTTCGTCGATGTGCACACAATCTTCATTGTTACGACGCACCAAGCCCACGTGCGTTCTACAGGTCATTTTCATAGTGTGAACACGGTACCCGGGATGGGGTAAACTAGCCAGCAGCACATTAGTTCCAAATAGAAGAGACATCATGCTAGCCATCATTTCGCCAGCCAAGACACTCGATTTCGAGTCTCCTTTGGCAACCAAAAAACATAGCCTGCCACAATTTACTCGTGAGTCGACCGAACTGATTAAAGCATTACGCAGTTACCCACCCGCAAAAATTTCCTCGCTGATGAAAATCAGTGACAAACTTGCGGAACTCAACCATCGAAGGTATGCCGAGTGGACAGCGGAGTTTTCCAATGAAGTTTCTAGACCCGCTATCCTGGCGTTCAAAGGTGATGTCTACATTGGCTTGCAGGGGCAAACTTTAAAAGAACGCGATCACACTTGGGCGCAGAAACACCTTCGAATTTTAAGCGGTCTGCATGGTTTGCTGAGGCCCTTAGATCGTATCCGTCCCTATCGCTTAGAAATGGGTACACGCCTAAAAACAAACAAAGGTACCAACCTCTACGAGTTTTGGGGAGACAAGGTTACCCACGCTCTCAACCAGGCCATAGCTGAACAAAACCAGCCCCTACTCATTAATTTAGCCTCCAACGAGTACTACAAAGTACTGCACAGTGGCGCTATCGATGCTCGCATCATCAACGTGAGCTTTAGAGACTGGAAAAACGGACAGTTCAAATTTTTATCTTTCTTCGCCAAAAAAGCACGCGGCCTCATGACCCGTTTCATGATTGATAAGCGTGTCTCCAGCCTCAAAATGCTACAACAATTTGACTACGACGGCTATGGCTACAACAACGCCCTTTCTGAAGGGGACAACTGGGTATTTACCCGAAAAAATTAAGGCACCCTGTACCATGACAAATTCTCAAACCACCGAAATCGAAGCCGCTGTGTTTCGTCGCCTTGTTGCGCACCTCGACGATCGCAAAGATGCGCAAAATATCGATTTGATGATACTCGCCGGCTTCTGCCGCAATTGCTTATCAAAATGGTACAAAGCAGCCGCGCACGACCTGGGTCAGGACATCGATATGGACAATGCTCAACAACAAGTTTACGGTATGCCATATGATGAGTGGAAATCAAAGCATCAAAAATCGGCCACTGCGCAACAACTAGCCGCATTAGAGACAGCTACCGCGCAAAGTAAAGAGCAGTAAATACCCATGAAGAAAGAAACCACAGCGCGTATTTGGCGCGAATGGAGAGGCTTCGTCCTTTTTGTTGTGATCATGCTGGTGTTTCGATCGGCAATAGCCGACTGGAACCACGTTCCATCCGGGTCGATGATTCCCTCCATCCTGGAAGGTGATCGCATTTTGGTGGACAAAATTGCCTACGATCTGCGCATCCCTTTCACTTTTACACGAGTCGCTCGTTGGGCTGATCCACAACGCTCTGACATCATTACCTTCGAGTCGCCAGTAGACGGCAAACTGCTGGTAAAGCGAGTCATTGGTATTCCCGGAGATGTCGTCGCATTGCTTAACAACCAACTCATTATCAACGGTAAACCAGCCGAGTATTTACCCTTAACAACAGCACAGGTACCTTCCAAGACGACTGTCGCACTGGAATCGATACTGGGTGCCAAGCGCACCGTGATGGTGCGCAACCTACGTCACCCTTCAAGGGCCTCTTCTTTCGGTCCTATAGATGTGCCCCAGAACAGTTACCTTGTGTTAGGCGACAGCCGAGACAACAGTCAAGACTACCGCTACATCGGGTTTATTGATCGAGAACTCATTCTCGGCAAAGCCAATTCTATTGCATTCTCTTTAGATTACGACAATTACTATAAGCCGCGAGGAGATCGGTTTTTCAAAGACCTCGAATAATCTTAATCAATTTCAGTATCACCGCCCCTACCAGACCCGACAGCACTAAAAGCCCTACAAACAAAGCACTGGTACCCAAAAATTCGAGCATAACCTGGCGATCAATGCCGTATTGATCGCCAAGCCAAATAATCGCCACCACCGACGCCACAACACCTAAAACAATAGTGCGAATCAGACGGAAACTACCTTGTCGCCTTGCTTCGTTGCGCTCGATAGCTCGGGCATTGGTACGATTGTATTTTTGACGGTTCATAGCAAGCGCACATTAGCAATTTTTTGTTTATGATCCCAACCATTTAACTTGCAACGATTCATGCAACGAAAACAACACATCGACATGCTAGGCGCATGTATACTCGTCGGCTTTAGTGTTCTGCTTGGCCTCAACCAAGCCCTGGTGAAGCTTGTAAACGAAGGCTTCGCGCCGATTTTTCAAGGTGGCTTGCGCTCGGCATGCGCCTTTCTACCAGTGCTACTATTTGCCTTGGTAATGAAACGAAGACTCACGTTGCGTGATGGATCGTTTGCCTACGGTATACTCAACGGGGTTTTCTTCTGCTTGGAATTCGCCTTTTTGTTTCTTGCTTTAGACTATACAACCGTTGCTCGAGCCAGCTTGTTCTTCTACATCATGCCGGTGTGGGTGGCGATAGGGGCACACTTTTTGGTGCCCGGTGAACACCTCAATCGCTATAAAGTAATCGGCTTAACTTTGGCCTTAGTGGGCGTTGCATATGCTTTCATCGAAAACTCATCCAACGCTTCGGGCTCTATTCTTGGTGACTTTTTTGCTCTAATTGCAGGCGTATGCTGGGCTGCCATCGCGCTAACCACCCGAACCAAATTGAGCGCATGTTCTGCAGAAATGAACTTGCTCTACCAACTAGCGGTATCGGCCATAGTGCTGACGTTGATTTCTCCTCTTTTTGGTGAACCCATTCGAGAACCCACCACCACCATCGCGCTAATTTTTAGCTTTCAAGTCCTAGCGGTAGTATCCGTGGGCTTCGTTGTTTGGTTTTGGTTGCTGTC
>JAADHW010000178.1:6683-18274 GCA_013151695.1 Gammaproteobacteria bacterium | reverse complement strand
CCGAAACGTCGTCGAGAATTGTTAACTCATTTTGGTGGGATTAAAGGGATAAAGGGGGCGAGTGCTGAAGAAATTGCTAAAGTACCCGGTATCAACCGTAAACTAGCTGAACAGATATACGGGGTTCTCCATCACTGATCGAGTGTTAGTAAATTAGTCAAATGAACTTACCAAACATTATTACTCTGGCAAGAATCCTTTTGGTGCCAGTATTTGTCATAATCTATCTCATGCCAGGTAGCTGGACCTATATTGCCTCTGCACTGCTGTTTGGTCTTGCCGCATTCACAGACTGGCTGGATGGCTTCCTCGCCCGACGGCTAAATCAAATTACGCCATTTGGTGCATTCCTTGATCCGGTGGCGGACAAGCTCATTGTGGTCAGCGCGCTAATTGTACTCATCGCTCATCATGATTCTGTTTGGCTCACGTTACCCGGGCTCATTATTGTCGGTCGAGAAATTGTCATTAGTGCCTTGCGTGAGTGGATGGCCGAAATGAACAGGTCTGGGGCAGTAGCGGTGAGCGTACTGGGTAAGGTCAAAACCACCATTCAGATGATCGCGATTGCTCTACTGTTGGCACATGAGCCAGATTTGCAGAGTGTGTGGGTGATTGGTAGCTATGTATTGATCTATGTGGCGGCTTTCATGACGCTTTGGTCCATGACTGTTTATCTAAAAACTGCGTGGCCTACCTTGCTTGAAGGATTACAATCGGGTTCCGATGCGGATAAGTAACACCCCAATCTGCTAGCGTCATCACATAATTAGGCAACTGACCGCGTTAGGCTGTTGGGATGCTTGAATTACTTATTGTAACAACATTGGCTCTTGGGCTTAGCGAGAGTATCGAAACTCGACTTCCTGCGGATCCAGGTATGATTTATACCGTTGGCTTTCAGCACAACGGTACCAAGATTGGCCTCGATTGGAAGAATCGCAACATAGTCGCGCGTGGTGCCTGTAGAAAGGCTCCTGTAGGCCAAAAAACCCAGTGCCAATTGGCAGCCGCAGACTGGCTAGCAGCCGAATGCGACTACTACGGTGACAAGCAACGCCTCAATTCTACCCAAAGTGATATGCAATCTGCTGTCTGTTCAGGTGCAAAAGACCTAAACGAACTCCTTCGGGCACGCCAACTCGCAGAACGATAGACCTAACCCTCCCATTTCTAGTTGAATATGGCTAGAATGCGCGTCCACGAAAAAGGGCTGGGTGGCAGAGTGGTCATGCAGCGGACTGCAACTCCGTGTACACCGGTTCGACTCCGGTCTCAGCCTCCAATTCACCTATTGTGGCGTTGGGTAGTGACGTTCCACATTGTCAGGATAACTACGTTGAAAGTAGTTCCACAGTTGTTCCCCATAGACGTCTGCTCGGTAACCACTTTTCATGTCCTGGATTCCGGCGGCTGTTTCCTCACGCCGTGCCATATACCCTGCGTGTGAATGTCTGTTGCTGCTCGTCACGCGATCTAGCCTGTTCGAAGACAGTTGAATAGGGTTGAGGGCCGTGCTGAGGGACGGTCCATGGAAATAGGCGATAGAGTATCGCTCCTGTCGGGCTACAACTCTATGCGCTGTGGCTACGAAAAAATTACTGGTGATTGCTTGTAACATTTCACCCAGATTGACCACCAGGGCACCGGGTACATGAGGCACATCTACCCACTTGCCGTCCGGATTTTCGACCTGTAAACCTGCCACATTACCCGGCGCTAAAAGTGTGAGGAAGCCAGTGTCATGATGCGCATTTACACCAAAACTGCCAATGGGTGTGGTCGGATAGCGAATCAACTTAGTCAACGACATTCGCTCATCGCCAAACAAATGTTCAAAGCTGCGTTCGGGTAAGTCGAGACCTAGGGCTAACAAAACGAGCAACTCGTCGGCGAGTGCCCCCATCTTCTCAAACCAGATATTCAACGCTGATTCAAAATCTGGTAGATCAGATGGCTGCGGCCATTGATTGGGACCCAGCAGTTTTAGATACTGTGGGCTCACGTTTTCGTCTCTGCTCGGATGCTCACTCCAAAAATCTATTTGTTCACGTACGTCAGTGCGGCCATTGGTGAATTCAGTGCCTTCGCTTTCCCAACCCCGAAAGTGTCGCGAATGGCATTTGTCTATAGTTTGTTTTTGCGCCAGCGGAAGGTTAAAGAAAGACTTAGACTGTTCGAATACTGTTTCAATCAGTGCCGCGTCCACGCCATGATTTTTGGCGACAAAGAAGCCTACATGATGGCATATTTCAGCCAGTCGAATACCCAATTGCTTGCGATCATTGTGGCAACCCCGCATTGAACTGAGATCGACTTCCGCGATCTCTAGAAAACCATCCACGTTATACCCCCGCAAAAATGTTTCGCCCGCCAAGCAGCATACTACTGTGCTTGTTTAGATACCCAAAGGCGTCTGCGGTTATCGCCATGCAGTAATAGAGAATCTAGATAAAAGTCGTAAGCTATTGTTTTTATTGGTGCCCGGGGCCGGACTTGAACCGGCATGGAGTTGCCTCCGAGGGATTTTAAGTCCCTTGTGTCTACCAATTTCACCACCCGGGCAGATTACGATGTAGGAATCGTAGCAGTGGTGCCCAGGGAGGGAGTCGAACCCTCACGCCACTAGGACACTAGAACCTAAATCTAGCTTGTCTACCAGTTCCAACACCTGGGCATGTGAGGCGCGCATAGTACGAGGCTTAGTTTGGTCTTTCAATACCACGGTGACGAACATCTTGGCCTTTTACCTGATATATCACATATTCACCAATATTCTTGGCGTGATCACCAATACGTTCTAGGGCGCGGGCTGCCCACATTAGGCTAACAGACATCTCAACCTCATCAGGCTGGTCGCGCATTTTGCCAATGCAGTGTCGTACCAGTTCGTTGTAAGCGCGATCTATGTCCGCATCATCTCGTATGACGCGTAGCGCATTTTCGATGTCTAAGCGTGCAAATGCATCTAGGGCACGATTCAACATCTTCACCACGTTGCTGTGGATACCTCGAAATATTGCGTATTGATCTTCCGGTATCGGGTTGTCTGCTAAGGCGAGAGCCATACGCGCAATGCGTTCGGCTTCGTCGCCGATACGTTCTAGGTCTGTGATGACTTTCATGACGCTGACTACAGCTCGTAGGTCTCCTGCAGTCGGTTGACGCTTTGCAATGATAGACACACAGCGATCGTCCAAATCTACTTCGAACTGGTTTAGGCGAGCTTCGACGTCGCGTACTTCCTCTGCAATTTTCGCGTCGTGGTTAATTAAGGCGGTGCATGCATTGTTTACTTGTTGCTCAACCAAACCACCCATTTCCATCAATAGTTCTCGAATTTGCGCGAGTTCAGTGTCGTACTGTTCTGATATATGTTTTGTCATAGCGCTAGCCATATCTGCCTGTAATGTAGTCTTCGGTTTGCTTTTCTTTTGGATTACGGAAAATGGAATCGGTGTCGGCGAACTCAACGAGTTCACCAAGATACAAAAACGCGGTGTAGTCGGAAACTCGCGCGGCCTGTTGCATATTGTGGGTGACTATCACAATAGTGTACTCATCTTTCAATTGATGAATAAGCTCTTCAATCTTCAGGGTTGATATCGGATCAAGTGCCGAAGCTGGTTCGTCTAATAATAGTACTGAAGGTTTGATGGCAACTGCCCGTGCGATGACTAAGCGCTGTTGTTGTCCGCCAGACAAACCCAATGCGCTGTCTTTGAGCCGGTCTTTAACTTCGTCCCAAAGTGCTGCGCTACGCAAAGCCCATTCAATACGCTCATCTAACAGTGACTTCGACGATTCTCCTTGAATGCGTAAACCGTAGGCAACATTTTCGTAAATACTTTTAGGGAACGGGTTGGGGCGTTGGAATACCATGCCAATTCGCCTTCGTAGGTCGGCAACGTCAACACGTTGATCGTGAATATCGATTTCGCCAAAGGTAATGGTACCGGTGATAGAGACATCATCAATCAGATCGTTCATACGGTTGAAGCACCGTAATAAAGTAGATTTCCCGCACCCAGAAGGACCGATGAAGGCGGTGACACGCTGGGTCGCAATGGTTAGGTTGATGTTGGCGAGTGCTTGTTTGTCACCGTAAAACAAAGATAGATCCTGTACTTGTAAACTCGACTGCATACTGTTGTTTTCTTGTTGTGTCATTAAGTTAACTCTCGACTCCACGATAGCGGCGTTCTAGGCGGCCGCGTAAAGTGATTGCTGTTAGATTGAGGACGACAATGATGATAATCAGCAATAGTGCCGTGGCATATACCAGCGGGCGGGCGGCTTCTACATTAGGGCTTTGAAAACCGACATCATATATATGGAAACCCAAGTGCATGAACTTTCGATCCAGATGTAGGTATGGGAAGTTAGCATCGATGGGTAATGTTGGGGCGAGTTTAACCACGCCGACCAGCATCAGAGGGGCAACTTCACCGGCGGCCCTGGCTACTGCGAGAATGACACCAGTCAATATGGATGGGCTTGCCATGGGCAATATTACTTTGAATAGCGTTTCTGCCTTGGTCGCGCCTAAAGCTAAACTGCCTTCGCGCAGGGACCGAGGAATGCGTGTGAGCCCTTCCTCGGTAGAGACAATGACAACCGGCACAGTTAATAGTGCCAAGGTGAGTGAAGCCCACATGAGGCCAGGTGTGCCGAAAGTAGGGGCGGGGAGTGATTCTGGAAAAAATAGCCTGTCGATATTCCCACCTAAGAAGTAGACGAAAAACCCCAGACCGAAAACACCATATACAATAGAGGGCACACCGGCGAGATTATTTACCGCGATGCGTATGAATCTTACAAAAGGGCCTTGTCTGGCGTATTCGCGGAGATACACTGCTGCGATCACACCAAAGGGTGTGACAAATAGCGACATTAACAAAACCATTAACACGGTGCCGAAAATTGCGGGAAATATACCTCCTTCGGTGTTTGCTTCACGTGGTGGTTTAGTCAAGAAACGCCCTATGGCGCCTATGTAATGAGCGCTCTTTTGCCAAGTGGACATATCGTTGGGTTGCCAAGCATGCAGAATATCAGCGACTTTCAGTTCGAATAACTCGCCACTCGCTGTGCTCAATGTGAGTTGGTCTTGGTCTAATAATTTATAAAGGTTGCTAAGTTCAATTTTACGCTGTGTGTACTGCTCATGCAGATCAGCAACTTCTTCCTTGATCTCGTTTGAGCGTTGTAGGTTGTTGTCGCCGGATAATTGTAACGCACGCTCTTGCAGACGCAGTCTTTCAAGACGGTAGCTAATGTGGTTTATGGGGCCACTTTCTAGTGCATCAATGTCCGTGCGAATGACCGCAGCTCGGCTTACACGTTGTATCAACAGGGCACCGAGTTGGGCTGGTTCAGTCAATGTCGCATCAACCCCATTAACCGTTACACCTACAGGTAGCCCGTAAGCATTCCCCCATTCCACCCGCTCGATAGCGAGCAAGTTAGCTTGCGGAGCCATGCTAGAAATCTGATTCTGATACATCCACCGAAAATCTGGTGGGCTTATTCGTCTGTTACCGGTTTTAAGTAACCAGCGTGCCAACACCTGGGTATCTGGCTCAACCCACTTAGCATTACCTGAAGATTCTAGGAATTGCTGAACTGAGAGGTGATCTAGTTCTACAAGCTCTGCATATACTTCATGTGTTTGGCCCTGGGTATCCTCAAATTTAATTAACTGCACATCGCTGGGCCAAAAGTGCGAGAAACCTTGGTAAGCAATCAACGCGAGAACGCCTACAACTGCGGTTATACTGATACCGACCGCAGCAGCGTTCATCCAAATCCAAGGTTCTCCAGATGCGAACCATTTACGAAAAAAGTGGGTCATGGCTATAAACTACCGTAGCGAGAGCGAAGACGTTGACGAACAAGTTCGGCGAAAGTGTTAAATAGGAATGTGAGGATAAATAGCACCAGGGCTGTTAGGAACAAGATGCGATAGTGGCTGCTGTTTACTTCTGCCTCCGGCAGTTCGACCGCAATATTAGCCGCGAAGGTGCGCATACCTTCAAAGATGTTGAAGTCCATTAAAGGCGTGTTGCCAGTGGCCATGAGTACGATCATGGTCTCGCCGACAGCCCTGCCCATGCCGATCATCACCGCAGAGAAAATACCTGGACTGGCGGTTAGTAACACCACCCGCACTAAAGTTTGCCAGCGAGTTGCACCCAGAGCCAAACTGCCATTTGTCAGGTGGGTAGGCACGCCGTATATGGCGTCTTCTGCGATGGAAAAAATGGTTGGGACAACGGCCAGCCCCATAATAATGCCCACGACTAATGCATTGCGTTGGTCATAGTTGAGCCCCAAAACTTCGCGGAACCATGTTCGGCTATCTCCGCCGAAAAAGTATTGTTCTAAAACTGGACCAATGTCGAATGCTAGGTAAACGCCGAGGACGATAATTGGAGTAACAATGAGGCCGTACCAACCTGCTAGCGGCTTGGTTGCTCTTTCAGGAAGTTGTGACCAAGACAGCGCAAACAACGCCAGCAGTGTGGGCAACACAAAAAATATGGCCAGCACGCTCGACAAGTTAGCCTCTACTATGGGTGCGAGCCACAACCCACCAATGAACCCGAGTATCACCGTGGGCAATGCCGCCATGATTTCAATACCGGGTTTCACCCACGAGCGCATCTTCTGCGACATAAAATATGCTGTGTATATGGCGCCCATAATCGCTACGGGTATGGCGAACAAGAGCGCGTAGAAGGCGGCTTTTAATGTGCCAAAGGCGAGGGGAACCAAAGAGAACTTTGGTTCGAAGTCATTGTCTGCGGATGAAGATTGCCAGCTGTATCTAGGCTCTGGGTAACCTTCATACCACACCTGCGCCCATAAGCTGCGCAGCGATAGTTCTGGATGTTTGTTGTCTAGGTCAAATATCTTTATAGATTGAGGGTTGTTCGCGACAATCAGCTGATTGGACCGTGGTGCTATGGCCATGCTAGACGAAGCTGAAAAAATGGTGGTTTTTAGGTTTGCGATTTTACGCTGAGAAGTAGGGTACAAAAGTGTCATATTGCCGTTGTGTTCTAATGCAGCAAAGCCTTTGCGCCTAGGCTCCATGACAAATCTATGCACGTAGGTGTCAAATTCGAAGGCTCGAAGCGGCTCAAGCCGGGTACCTGTTGAATCTCTAATCAAGCCCCACTGCACAACCTGCCCCAGACTATCTGCTATCAGCAAAGAGTATCGTCCTAGAATGACATTGCTCGCGGTCAGCTGCGCGCCTGGTGGTAGGAGGTTTGCGGAAAAGAGTTTTCGGGGTTGGGACAATGCCTTGATGTCGAACAGTTCTACATCGCCCTGATCGGATAATGCGTATATCCACTCGTTCCTGGCACCCAAATAAAGGTGGTAAGCAGCCTGATCTGTGACGATAGATTGACGTTGTGGCGTTGGCAATGGGTATCCCATTTCGACGCCTTCAAAGCGATACAATCTTATCGTGCTGGCGTCGCTGGCGGCTACCAGCAACTCATTGTCGTTTAGATGAACGTCGAATCCACTAGTTGAACCAACTTCTATCGGTTTGTTAGTAAATGGATAATCTAGTTGTGCTGTAAGTTTCCGTTCATTATCAATAAAACTCACTATGTACTGGGTGCGAATGAAGGTGAGCTGTTGGTGGACATCCAAAATTGCGTAGACATCAACTAAAGGGTAGACCCGTTGAGCGTGTACCACTTCGGTATTGAGGTTGAATGCGGCAATAGGTATGCCACTGTGAGCGTCATAAAATTCTAGGATGCCTTGACGGCTCAGTCGTAAAAATACATCACCGTTTTCACTAACATCGACAAGTACGGGTTCTCGTTCGACAACCGCAATGTCTGGGTTGGAGGCGATTTCCCCTGATGAGAATATCGGCGCCACTACCCACAGCAAATATCCAAAGATCAATGTTATGGCACCGATCACGCCAGCGCCGCCTAGCCCAACGATCCAACGAGTGGTTTGGTTCAGCCAGCGTCGTCGGCGAGACATGCGACTAAATAGAAGAGATTCAGTCATTACAAGATATATCGTGCTGGTCGATTGTCATGTTATGTAAGTTTGGCAAGCTCGCGTCCGGCTACTTGGCTCGAAAGAGGCACGTAACCATCTTTGTGTACGGTTTCTTGACCGGCACTTGAAAGAATAAAGCGAACAAATTCTCTTTCGATCGGTGCAAGCGGCTGGTTGGGTTTCTTGTTAATATAGACATAAAGGTATCGAGATAGTGGGTAGCTGCCATTGAGTGCATTTTCAGGCGTGGCTTCCACCGCCTCACTTCCTTGTGAAGATAACGATAAGGCTTTAACACCGGAGGTGATGTAACCCACACCGGAATAGCCGATGCCATTAAGGGAACACGCCACCGCTTGAACTACCGAAGCAGACCCTGGTTGCTCATTGACACTATTCCTAAAATCTCCTCCGCATAGGGCTACTTTTTTGAAGTATCCATACGTGCCCGAGACAGAATTACGACCGTAGAGTTGAATCGGTCGATCGCTCCAAGAACCGCCCAAGCCTAATGTTCCCCAGGCAGTGTGTTGTTCGTTTGATCCGCACCTGCGGGTGACGGAAAACATTGCGTCGACTTGTTCGAGGGTCAGCTCGTTAACAGGGTTATCTTTGTGCACGTATAGCGCTAATGCATCGATGGCAACTTTAATTGCAGTAGGCTTGTAGCCATACCTTCGTTCGAAAGCTTCCACCTCTCTATCCTTCATCGCGCGACTCATGGGTCCGAAGTTGGCTGTGCCTTCGACCAGAGCTGGGAGTGCTGTGGAAGAGCCTGCTGCTTGGATTTGGATGTTTATACTTGGGTAGATTTTTCTGAACGATTCTGCCCACAATGTCATTAGGTTTGCCAACGTGTCAGACCCAATGCTGGACAGGTTGCCAGATATGTCGGCAACTACTGTATAATCGTCTAGCGTATTTTTATTCTCTAGAACGTCTTGAGATGCACTGACAACATCAACTGGTACTAGGTCTACCACTGGTGCTGTGATTGGTTGTTTCTTTATTGTTGAAGTTGCAGGGTCTGAACAGCCGACTAGTGCAAGGCAAATTATTAGCCAAACTTGCTTCATATGGTTTTGTCCTGTTTGGTTAAGTTCACTTCTGAATTCTCACCGGGTGAGAATTTTTCGAAGTCACAAAAGAATGTACTGCCAACACCGAGGCTACTTTGTATCTGCAAGGTGGAGTGGTGACGGCGTAGGACGTGTTTAACGATCGCGAGACCAAGTCCTGTTCCTCCACGTGTTCGCGAACCGGCCATGTCAACGCGATAAAAACGTTCTGTTAGTCGACCTAAATGTTCTTGCGCAATACCTAAGCCTTCGTCCTTAACAGATAACCGCACGCCACCTCCAAGATCTTCGCATCGAATTGTGATTGGTCCGTTGTTGCGGCTGTATCGAATAGCGTTGGCGAGTAAATTGACGCATACGGAGTGAAGCTCGCTTTGTGCGCCCATGATTTGGCTGTTGGTATCGATAAGGACAGAGATTTGGCTGTTGTCGCTGAACATTGGGCGTAGTTCTTCCACTGCCGACTTGATGGGCTCGGCGAGGCTCATAGCACTTTGTTTCACTTCGCTGCTTGATTCGAGCTGGGTGAGTAGCAGTAGGTCATCCACCAGCGACTGCATGCGGCGTAGCGGTGATGGCAGGCGTTTAATGAGACCTAATTTTAGCGCTGGGTCTTCATCCGGGTCGGTTAGGGTCTCCATATAGCCTGATACAACGGTGAGCGGTGTTCGTAGCTCGTGAGATACATTAGCAATAAAATTTTGACGCATGGTGAGTAAGCGATTGAGGGTTGTGACATCTCGAACAATAACAATTGCACCGCCTAGCTCTGTGTCTAGACGCCGAGCCTCCAAGGTAGTGTCGGTTGCAAAAGGTGACTGAAACTCAATAGGATCTTGTTGCTGGTCTGTGCGAATAAAGTTAAGGAACTCTGGAATTCGGACCACGGTTCCCAAGCCTAGGCCGACATCTTTGTCGCTCAGGTGCAACAGCTTTTTTGCTGCCGCATTGAGAGACTCGATATCGCCGCTGCTATTCAAAACGATAAAGCCATCGGGAATAATCTCGGTAAGGCTAAGGATCTCTCGTAAACGCAGTACCATTGCTCGGGTCCGCTCACGCTCTCTTGTTAGTGAGCGAAAGGGTAGGTATGCAAGTGCAGCCCAGCTTTCAAGACCGTTTTGTGGTCGTTGTAACGGTCTGTTCGCCCATTGTCTAATTTTTCGAAATTCTCGAGCTTGTAAGCCGATCCAAATTAGGCTTGCGCCGAATAGAGACCATCCTACCGCATCGATTTGAAGGCCCAGTATGAAGGCTAGGCTGATCAAAGTGATGATGATGAAAATTTCTTTTAGTGAGTCCAAGGGGGCTACTCGCGTTGGCCTAATACTTAAAGCTGATGTCAAGTATCAGTCGCTTATAGTCTTCTTCTATGCCGATATCGATATTGCGTTTGTTGAGGTGCAGAGTTCCTCTCAAGAGAATGCTTGGACTGAGTGAATAGCCCGCGCGTAGGAGATGCCCTCTGCCGTCAGTACCGCCACCTAAGAAGTCAGAGCCGCTGAATGTGGCAAGCACAGCATCAGCTTCGAGGTCTCGGTAGCTGTAGTCAAACTGCCAGCTCTTAGCTCGGTAATTGGCACCTATAGCGAATCCATTTTCGTATTGGTCGGCATCTAGGTTGTGGGCGAAGTCGCCAAATAGGGACAGCTGCCCTTGGCTGATAGGCAGCGAATATTCTAAGAAAGCTTCAATGACTTCGAAGCCACTGAGATAGTTTCCGGAACCATCTGTACGATTCCCGCTTGGGTCACCGTCGAAGAAGACGGGTTCGCCCTTACTGTCGAGAAAATTATAGTAACCAAGCCCCATTATGAGTTTACGGTCTTGTTTCGGAGTAAAGTTCATGCCGATTTGAGTGCCGACTAAGAACGAATCATCATCGTCGGCATCTTCGTCTAACCATGTTCCTATGGTGTTGACGAACAGGTTGTCTTGTTTGTAAGTGATTGCCACACCCTCTTGGTGCAAATCCGCATCCCATAACAAATCGATGCCGGTGGGCCGATATATTGGGTTTTTAAATTTACCGGCAATAAGCGTCACACCCTCTAGCGGCGTTTGCCACTTGACATAGGCGAGGTCAAGGACCACGCCTTTAGAGGATGCTGCATCGTCTAATCCTTGATTACTTGAAAGGGGGTCGCTGCTGCCGCTGGCTAGCGCAAAACCGGCCATGACCGTATCATTCACCTGTCCTGTCAACGCAACGCGTGCACGAATTCGCTGCCGCTGACGCTCTCGCCGATTTCCAATGTCGAAGGCTTCATGTCGATACCTGAAATCTCCCTTTATCCTTACGGCCTCGGTCCAGGAAGCGGGCCTACTTACTTGTTTTCTGACCATTGGTGTCTGGTACGTCTGGGTGGGTATTGGGCCGGGTTGTTCGAGGTTTTCTATGCGTTCCGCTAGAGTCGCTATTTGCGCTTGGAGTATCTTGATCAGTTCCGTCGTAGCGGTGTCTGCATGAGC
>JAADHW010000178.1:0-6665 GCA_013151695.1 Gammaproteobacteria bacterium | reverse complement strand
GTATGAGCTGAACAGCCAGGGCGAGGATGAATAAAATTCGCCCATATCGCATCCACATTCTCCAATAGATAAGTACTGGAGCAGGATGAACTTATATTGTGACAGTTTCGTGACAGTATGCGTTCCAATGTGGACGTGGTATGTCCGTTCTATCGGGTATGTTTTTGCAAGTGCGAATTTGTCAGCACTAGCTACAGGTGCAGCTTCAGCGCGTGCCTGTTAAGATCTGTGCGTTCAAAGACAATGAATGGGG
The DNA here is from genome assembly GCA_013151695.1 of Gammaproteobacteria bacterium. Lineage (GTDB taxonomy): Bacteria > Pseudomonadota > Gammaproteobacteria > Pseudomonadales > Azotimanducaceae > UBA4421. The sequence continues at coordinate 6,412 of JAADHW010000178.1, read as the reverse complement.
TATTGCAATGCGCCTGATGAGGTTATTGCTCGCGGTTAGCGTTGGTGTGTTAGTGAGTGTGAGTAGCCTGACCCACGGGGCAGAGGGTTATGAGGCTCCGCGTGGCCCCGACGGCAAACACCCAGATTTAAACGGTATTTGGCAGGCGTTAAACTCGGCGAACTATAATCTTGAAATGCATACAGCGTCTCATTCAATGCAATTGCGTGAAGGTCCTTTGGGTCCACTACCCGCAGTGAAAACAATGTATCTAGGTGCTGTAGGCGCTGTACCTCCAGGCTTAGGCGTGGTGGTAGGGGGTAGTATTCCGTACAAACCTGAAGCGCTCGCAAAGAAGAAAGAGAACCAAGCCAATTGGATTGATCGTGACCCCGAAGTGAAGTGTTATCTACCTGGTGTACCGCGCGCCACTTATATGCCTCAGCCCTTTCAAATATTTCAGAATGCGGACTCTATTTTTATCGCCTACCAATATGCTGGTGCTACTCGGGAAATCTATATGGATGATCCTGGGGAAGCGCCTATCGATAGTTGGATGGGCTGGTCACACGGCAAGTGGGAAGGCGATACACTGGTGGTCGATGTGACTGGGCAACTAGATTCTACTTGGTTTGATCGTGCGGGAAATCATCATAGCGCGATGATGAAAGTGACTGAGCGATACACGCTGCTAGGGCCAAATCACATGCAGTATGAAGCAACCATTGAAGACCCCGAAACGTTTACCGATACCTGGACTATACGCATGCCTTTGTATCGTCGAATGGAGGCTAATGCGCAGCTCATGGAGTTTAGATGCGTGGAATTTGTTGAAGAATTGTTGTATGGAGAATGGCGTCGCGAACCGCTACCTCGTTAATACAATAAATCCCTATCAGGAACTCTCCAGCTATGAACTATCGAGTGGTGGTATGAAGTTTATAAATTTACGGTTCTTTCTACTAGCGTTGTTTGCAGTGACAAGCTACCAGGTACGTGCAGAAGTGGACCTGTCAGGCATGTACAATGTTGCCACCCTCACACCAACCCAACGACCTGAAGAGTTTGGTGATAATCTGTTCCTGAGCCCGGACCAGGCAAAAAAAATGTCGGCGCAGATGTCTGCATTACGGGCGGCTAATCAAGCGGACAGCGATCCAGACCGCGAAGCACCCCCGCCAGGTGGCGATGGTTCGGCTGGCGCAGCAGGTAATGTTGGTGGCTATAACACCTTTTGGATCGACAACGGCGACTCTGCGGCGATGGTAGACGGTAAATTCAGGACGTCGATCATCACTTCGCCGAGTAATGGCCGCTATCCACCTCGCACCGAGCTTGGCCAGCAGCGCTTGGCGAGCTTGCTAAGTCTGTTTGGCAGCAACACCGGTACAGCGTGGTGGTTAGACCGTCCTGGACCCGGTCCTTACGATAATATGGAACAACGGCCGCTAGGCGAGCGTTGCTTGTTAGGCTTTAGCTCGTCAGGAGGCCCACCAATGTTGCCGGCTTTATATAACAACATGAAGCGTATTGTGCAGACCCCGACGCACGTTTTGATATTTGCTGAAATGATTCATGATGCCCGGGTTGTGCGCTTAAATGCGCAACACCGCCCCGAACATATTCGTACATGGATGGGTGATTCTATAGGCTGGTGGGAAGGCGATACCTTGGTTATCGACACCACTAACTTTAGATCCAGACCAGCCCTTTACGGGGCAGGTAAAGACCTCCATGTAATAGAACGTCTTAGCCGAACGGAAAATGGCGATCTGAATTACAAGTTTAGCGTGTCTGACCCTGGCTGGAGTGATTCGTGGAGTGGCGAATACCCATGGCCTGCATCTGATGAAAAAGCCTTTGAATACGCATGCCATGAAGGCAACTATGCTTTTGGCAACATTATGCGGGGCGCGCGTATACTGGAGGAAGATGTAGAGAAAGGCATATTATAATTCGCACAAAAACGTATCATTAGGCCAAAGACAAATAGAGTACATTCCATGTTAAGAACTGCCATGTTGACGAAATTATTAACCGTAACTGCGCTTTGCAGCGTCATATTTGGGTCTGGTTCTGCAATAGCTCACCATGCGTTTGGTGCAGAATTTGACCCGAACAGGCCACTGGTATTAAGGGGTCCTGTGACCAAGGTTGAATGGGTTAATCCTCATGCTTGGATTCACTTAGATCACACCAACGAAGCCGGTGAAGTGGAAAGCTGGATGGTAGAGGGCGGAACACCCAATACACTACTTCGTCGTGGACTAAATCGTAAATCTCTACTGCCTGGCACCATTATTGTGGTGGATGGGTATCAGTCCAAAGATCGTTCTAATCGGGCAAATGGAAGAGACGTCACATTTGAAGATGGTAGCAAGATTTTCCTTGGCTCATCTGGCACTGGCGCGCCTAAAGATGGTCGCGATTCAAGCGAGCGTTAATCGGGTAGCTTTTTAGAGCGAGCGCCTTTTCCTCAGGAAGGTTGCGTCGTTGAATCACTGGTTTGTGTGGTGAATTCGTGAATTGCGGAAATCATTTCTTCGATACTGAAAGGTTTTTGTAGGTACTTGTCTACACCTATGCGCTCTAATGCTTGGGTATCGGTACTTTGCGTGAATGCGGTGATGAATATGATCGGTAGCGCAGGGTTTTGAGCCTTCGCAAATTCTGCGAGTTCCAAGCCTGATATGAGTGGCATTGCACCATCTGTGAGCAACAGTGCAATTTCGTCACCGTACTTTTTCAGATAGTTCATCGCCTCCGGACTTTCCGTGAACACTACCGTTGGAAACCCCCTGTCTCGAAGTACTTCCCCAATAAAATTAGCAACGGAAACTTCATCGTCTACCACCACAATACGACCATTAATTTGTGGCACTGGTACCGAGAGCATGTTCACGGTTTCAGCTGGCGTGTGTGCGTTAGAGAGATAGATTTTGAATTCTGTACCCTTGCCTACAGCGCTATCTATGGTGATGTGTCCACCGTGTTCGTGGACTAAGTTGTTTATCATCCATAAGCCAAAGCCGGTGCCGTTGTCAGATGCACGGGTGGTAAAGTACATTTCAAAGATGCGGTCTAGGATGTTTGCATCGATGCCATGGCCGTTGTCTTTCACCGCGACGACGACGCTTCCGGCAGCAGTCTGTTCACCACAAGTCTGACAAGTTGCAGGTGTTTGGGTGCCATAAACACTCATCTCAATGCGACCGTTGCCGGTGATTGCATCACGCGCGTTGATAAGCAAGTTAATGATAATTTGTTGAAGTTGAATCGGATCAACCATGGCAGCAGGTAAATCGTCTGCAAAGGTAGTGTTGAGTTCTATGGTGCTTGGAATTGCCGCGCGCAACATACGAGACACATCTGTAATGGTTTTGGTCACATCTATGGCTGTTGTGTCGCCGCCTTGAGCACGGGTAAAGTTTAACATCTGTGCTATTAAATCTTTGGCTCGATGTCCTGCCGTCACCACTTCGTCCAGATATTGATCAACCTGATCCTCAGCTAGGCGACCGCGTGCGTTCATCACCAATTCTGCATAGCCAATAATACTGGCCAAAATATTATTAAAATCATGGGCGATACCACCCGCCACCTGCCCAATGGCTTCCATGCGACCTGCTTGCTGTAGCTGCTGTTGCAGGGCCAGGCGGTCCTGTTCCGCACGCCGTTCATGGGTTCGATCGCGAAGAGTGGCGATCATGTAACGTTCCCCCTCGAGTTCGAGATATCGGGCGCGGGCTTCGAAAAAATGTTTCTCACCTTGGATATTTTTGTCGAACATCCATTCTTGATACTCAGCGTTATCAGGTAACGAATTAACGAAACGTTGACGAGATTCAACTTCATCCCACAAAAATTTATCCGTGGTGTCGTGGGCGTTGTCGATGGCGCCGCGTATGTTGACAAACTGAGGGTTGCTTTCAATGATGTCACCATTGTCTAGACGAGAGATGAACACTGCGTCTGGACTGTCTACAAACAAGGAGTAGAACTTACGCTGGCTTTGCTGCAGTTGACGGCGGGTGCGCCGAGACTCAGTGATGTCACGCACGATGCCGTAGGTACCCAGAAAACTGCCGATGTCGTCGCGGCTCCTGCCCTCATACAAGCCAATGGCAGACAGTTCAAGAATATGTTTATTGCCGACACTGGAGGTAAAATCAAATTCTTCTGCCACGGTCGCCCGTACCCCGGTACGCCGCTCGTCGATGTGGTGCACTAATTTATGGGCCAGCGCCTGGTGCCCTTCGAATAGAGATGTCCAAGTCTTACCATTTAAACTGGCTAGATCGATGTCGAAGATATTTTCGAGCTGATGATTTACAAATTTAAAGCAACCTTGCGCATCAAGCATGTAAACCAGGTCAGGTGACGCATTCAATAAAAATTCATACAGTTCTGCATTTTCCGCCGCCGCAGCACTCATACGCAGGTTTTCTTGCTCTAGCTGAAAGCGCGACAGGGCATTACGAACACTATTGATGAGTTGCCGGGCGTCGAATGGCTTGCGCAGGTAGTCAATCGCACCGAGTTGCAGAATTGGTGTTACCGTGGCGAGTTCGCTTTCACCACTCAGTACAATGGTTTTAACTTTGAGGCCACTGTCATTCACACCGTGCAGTATCGAAATGCCGCTGAGGTCTGGTATATGAAGGTCAAGGATCAGTACTTGATATGGCGATTTATCAGCATCAGCCTGGCGTAGGGTCGCCAAACCATCAATGCCGCTGGTTACTACATCTGACGGGTAGTTGTGAGCCGCCAGGAGGTCGCTAACACTCCGGCCGTGTTTAGCGTCGTCGTCAACAATGAGAATTTTCAGCGTTAGCCCTTGATCTCAGCCCTCCATTGATTGCAAAGCATACTCCCTATGTCGGCGTTTTGGGAGTAGCCTTGGCACTTTCAAATGAAGTGTGTGGATTGGATGAGTTTTCTGCAACAACTGCAAGCTTACCTGTTGCAGGTAGAGCCAGGCGTGCTGATTTTGGGTGGGTTGGTGATCGGAGTTCTGGCGACATTTGCTGTTTTGATGCGCCGCCACAAATCCAGGGTAACCGCAGCATTTGAGGGTGGCTTACAGCAGAATATGGCGCAACAGACGCAGGTGCGGCTACGTTTCGAAGAACAGCTAGCCAGCGCTCAAGAACGTCATGTCGTGGACACCACACGCCTCTCCAATCTTCAACAACAACTGCACGCGACCCAGCAAGAGCTAAATACGAATCGTGGTCTGTTGTCGCAGGCGGTGGCAGACTCTGCCGCTGCGGCTGCTCGGTTGGAAGAAATTCAAAAAGGCTTTGCAGCCCGTGAGCAACTATTCAAGGAAACCAGTGGCCAACTGAAGAAAGAGTTTGAGCTGTTGGCAAATCGAGTCTTTGAAACTCAAGGGGAAAGGCAACAAGCGTCACTCACGAGTGTGCTGACTCCCTTCAAAGATCAAATTTTGGATTTCCGTAAACGTGTTGATCAGGTGTACCACACCGACGCCAAGGAGCGGGCGTCGCTACTCACTGAAATAAAGAACTTACAGCAAGCTAGTGAAAGAATTAACCAAGAAGCAGAAAATTTAACCCGAGCGTTGAAGGGTGATAAGAAGCTGCAAGGGAACTGGGGTGAGATGGTGCTAGAGCGAGTGTTAGAAGACTCTGGGTTGCGCAAAGATCACGAATACTTTGTCCAGGTAAGTCACCGTAGTGAAGCCGGAGACCTCAAACGTCCGGATGTCATCATTCGCTTACCCGACAATAAAGATGTGATCATCGACTCCAAGGTTTCGTTAAATGCGTACGAAGAGGCTTTGTCGAGCGAAGATGAATTGCAGCGTGAACGACTGTTGCGTACACATTTGGCTAACCTGCGCAGCCATGTTAAACGCTTGGGAGAGCAGGACTATGATCGGCTGCAAGATGTGCGCTCGCTAGATTTTGTGTTGCTGTTTATCCCCATCGAATCTGCTTTCACCTTGGCCATGGAGACAGACACCCGACTTTTCACCGAGGCGTTTAATCAGCGAATAGTTATTGTTAGTCCGACCACGCTAATGATGACTTTGCGTATCATCAACAATGTCTGGCGTTATGAAAAACAGAACCGCAATTCACAAGAGATTGCCACACGTGCTGGTGCGCTATACGACAAACTGCGGGTACTTGCTGATGAGATGGAGACGCTGGGCAGACAATTGGGTACCGCGGGTAAAACTTATGAGAGTGTGTTTGCAAAGCTCACGACAGGCAAAGGCAATCTGGTTAGGCAAGTAGAACAGTTTCGCCAGCTAGGCGCCCAGGTGAAGAAACCTATGCCCGACAAATTACTTGAGAAGGCTGCAGAGGAAGAGTGAGGCGTTTATCACACTATTTTAGTCCATTGCCGGTTCGAATTGTATTGAACATCACAGAACAGCGGTACAACACCAGGTAAATTG
>JAADHW010000364.1 GCA_013151695.1 Gammaproteobacteria bacterium | reverse complement strand
ACTTCAATATGGAAGGGATGAACCAACTGAAATCAAATTTCTTCGTATCCCCCGGAAGCAGTGAGCGGCGCGTGACGAGGAATAATTCACCACTCCACAGTTCCGTAAACGCCTGCCAAGACAATGTAGATGGAGATCGATCATCCGCGCGCTGAATGAGCAATTCGGTATCCGAGACTTTGCCAATAATGAAGTAGGTTTGGTTTTTGTCTATCGCGATGAGTGGGAAGCTGGCCTTTTTCAGGCGCGTGGCATTACTAGAAACACGTTTTGCCTTGAGGTTAAGGTATTTTGCCGCACGGATGAGCTCTACCGTGCCAAAGGTTTTGTTGGAAACACCAAACTCGTGTTTCAACTGGTCCGCATCTGCTGCTACACCGTGGAAACGAGCGAGCAATATCAGACAGGCAAGGCCCGTATCAAGATTGTCAGATTTTTTGTCGCTATCATTCGCACTGCTACCCGAATCTGTCGTTCCTGACAAAGTTCAACTCCTTGTTATACGGATAGCACACAATATTGCGCGCACCTTCCCTTCACCGCCAGTTGGGATGGATTCTCCCTAAACGCAGCCGATCATGTGCATCAACAACAGGCACCACACAGTGACTCGCCTGAGAAAGTTAAACCACCTATATCCCTTAAATTTCCACTCAATACGTCGTAAACGAAGCAGGTTACCCTCTGAGGGGTTAGGTGCCAACGTGCGAGTCAGCCCGGGACAGTACCCGTTTCCTGATCAGACGCCAAGGGGTTACTGACCCCTCTTGCCAAACCCAATAGCCTAACCATCCAAATTAACTCGACTGCTCTTTTTCTATACATTGTCGAATCATTGAAAAGCACTCTTCTAATTCGTATCCTCATCGACCAACAGCTTCTCAAGCCCGTCAACACGTAGATCGGATAGAGGGACGTTTCCTCGGGCTTGTCGTGCTGGCTCTCAAATTCCCAGTGGATGGAAGCACTAGTCGATGTAAGTGATGGGCTTTGCAGACACCTTGGGTGCAGCGTTTTCAAGCTCATGGCCAAGACCATTGCGGTGGCACGCAAAAAATATTTTGTTTGCAGATACGCACCACTGCCTTCGAGCTAACAATCTACACCACGCACGATAGTCAACAATGGGGCGAACGGGGGGCTTACGGTGGATCGTACTGAGATGGTCTACGGACGATGACTTGGCCATCATTGCTAGTAAAAACTTCCGGGAAAAGAGATTTCGCAATACGACCTTTGGTTGCTTCTATTATCGGGTTTAAATCTCGGGCGTGCCCGAAACGACCGGGTGGCGCCACAACAAAAATATTTTTATTAGGCGTATTTAGGTCTATGTGTTCTTTAGCAGGAGCCATATCACTGTCGGCGGAGATCAACATAGCATCATCAAATTTATCTAAAAGAGCGTGGGAAACAATATCAGCAACAATACGAACATCACTTTCTTTTTCTTCGTATTTTGTCCAACGAGCACCACAAGTTTTACATCTTTGTGGGCTACCTTTAAACACACCCATAACAACACGAACACCAGATTGCTTCAACGCACGTACATAGGCTTGATGACGGCGGAGCGGGTCTTCCCCACGATGCTTTGCAAATGCTGAATAGTAATTAACAGAAATTACGGTTTGATAATCGCGAACGATAGTTTTGGATAGCTTCATCAAGTCGAGCCACTTGTAGTGTGACACTTGTCTATCAATCGGTTTCTTACGGATTTTACGACGGTGCTCGAAACCCAATTCAAATCGTCAATCGCGTGATATAGATTGAAACCATCGATGTACACAGCTACGCGGCGTTTTTTGATGTTCATAAACCAGAAATGAAACAGCCCCCTTCGGGGGCTGCTATCCAACGCCCGAAAGCGCTGGGTGGAATATAGCTATAGTAATAGATTATGGGAACCTGTCAACGTACGGGATCCACAGTTCCAAAAAGTGATTTACCCCAATCCCCAGATAGAAATGTCTAAAACAAGGGTACTTTAGAGACCCCTCATGCCATGGCGAGACTCTAGCTGGGGATTTGGGTAAAGAAAAGTTCAACTTAATGCTAGCGTTAGCACGCGGACCCGACACAATTCTGGCTAAAAGTTGCTGCTGGTAGGCTTGGTATTAATAATACGTTTACATTGACGTATACGGCAATATAAACGTATTATTAATCATGTTCACCGATACCCAAATAAGGGAAGTCTTTCACTTCTACTTTCTCGACAGGCTTCTGAACCTATCCGATCCCGGCCTTTACATACTCAAAGGCGGCGTCAATCTGCGTTTCTTTTTCAGAAGCCCTCGGTACTCAGAGGACATGGATATCGACGTTGTGGCCGGCAGTGTGCAAACTTTGAGAAAGAACGGCTACAAAATTCTTAACGATGGGGCTTTCCAGCGTAGCCTGCGATCGTTCGATATAGCCGATATTGAAGTCAACGACCCGGCCAAAGCCAAGCAGACTGAAACAACCCAACGATTCCGATTCGGCTTGATAACTCCCGCGGGCCATCGCCTTCCAACCAAAGTTGAATTTTCTCGGCGCAATGAGCGCAGCGATGGCGAGGCGGAATCCGCCTTGGTCGACACGCAGGTTGCGCGTTGTTATCGAAGACTTTCGTTTCGCTGTCCGCACTACAGTGGCGGTGCTGCGGTTGTGCAAAAAGTGCGGGCGCTCGCTGGTCGCCCCGTGACCCAAGCACGCGATGTATTCGACTTAGCCATATTGTTTCGCGGAGGTCACAGCCCACCCGCAGCCTGGTCACAACTGTTCGCAAACGAAGAGCACGCGAAAGCAATGGAGTGCCTGATAGGATTAACCTGGCAGGAATACGAAGGGCAGGTTGTGGAGTTTCTGGAATTGGATTCTCGCAAGGAGTATGGCAGCAAGGACGCCTGGAGTTCATTGCAGAATCTGGTGCTGAGTCGGTTGGAAACCGATGCTTAAACTATTTAACACGGATGATTTTGTTGTCTTCACGACACGCGAGTTTGCGAATCGAGCTGGTATCTCGGTGTCGGCGGCTACCAAACGGTTGTCTCGGCTGTCTGGGAAGGAGTTTCTAACTCGCGTTACAAAAGGTGTTTGGGTAAATCCAGGTCACCCATATTTTCATCCGCTGTGCTGCGTTCCGTATCTGTTGGGTAAAGAGCAGGGCTACGTTTCATTTCTGACCGCATTACATTTGCACGGTGTGGTCTCACAGATTCCGAAGACGATCCAGGTTGCAACAACAGGCCGTGCTCGATCACTAAATTCGCCCGTTGGCCGCTACGAATTTTTTCAGATCAAGCCAGAACTGATGACGCAAGGTGTTGACTGGAGCGATTCGCGGCTGCCATATCTGGTTGCCGGTGCGGAAAAAGCGTTACTCGACACCCTGTATCTCGCCACACGCAAGAACAGACGATTTGCACACATGCCTGAGATAGATGTCACACAGCCTGGTTTTCGCGTGCCGGAATTCGAGCGTCTTCTTGGTGAGCTGCCAATTCCTAAGCGAATATTGTCAGCTATGCGCGCAAACGATCGGTGGTTCGAACCGAAGGAATAAACACTACGGCCAGCAATATTAGTGCCATAAACGCATATCCACTGACCATCAAAGCTGTGCCAACATCATAATTTTCTGCGATCCAGCTGATGGGGAATACCCCCAACGGCATCAGCCCGTGAGACATCATGTCGATACTCATAATTCGCCCACGCATATGATTTTCCACTTGCATCTGTAACATGCCGCGGTTCATCGACATGTTCCAACTACTAAAGAAACCGACCAGCGCTATGAGCCCCATCGCCAATGACTGGGTGTGTGATAGGGCAAAAACGGAGGTCAAAGCCCCCCATATCACACAAGTTAGAATCAACCACATGGCTTTGCGTTGAAGGCTGCCCATAGAAGCCATCACAAAGGAGCCGATGATCGCTCCACCACCCATGGCTGAAACCAAAAAACCCAAATCGTCGGCGTGCCCGCCTAGAATTTCTTCATTAAACGCGGGTAACAATGTGGTCAGCGGCATGCCAAACAAAAACGGGATAATTGAAAGCACAATCAACCCTATCAACGGTGGACGTGCGACCACATAACTCAAGCCTTCTTTCATATCTGCCAAAGCACTGCTCCGACCTTCTCGCTTCAACCGACCACTACGATTTATAAGCAACATGGTAACAGCAGAAATAAAATATAAAGTCGCGATGACGATATACACCACGCCTACACCGAAGTGTGAAGTCTTGTCACCATCTGCTATTAATGCGATGAGCAAACCCGCAAATGCTGGGCCGATAATTCTCGCCAAATTCCAACCCGCTGTGTTTAGGCCCATAGCGGCATACACCAAGTGCTCATCTATAAGTTCGGGTACAAACGCTTGTCGCGCAGGCATGGACAGCGCGAGAATGGTACCGTTGAAGAATCCGAACCAAATGAAGTCCCAAAAATCGACTTGCTCGCTAAAGATGATCATTGCCATAACAATGGTAGCGATGCAGTTCAACGCCTGCGCCCAAATGATGATGCGCTTCTTCGGCACGCGATCTGCTAAGACACCGCCATAGAGGGAAAAAAGCACCGTCGGCACCATAAATGACATGGTCACCCAGGCTAGATCTATGGCCGAGGAAGTGAGGGTGTATACCAACCAGCCGCGCGCAATGATCTGCATGTTCATTGCGAACGCAGATCCTAAGCTACCTACCCACAACCACATAAAATTGCGGACAGCTAACACATGCTTAATGTCTCGAGATGCCAAGAAAAGTCCGATCGAGAAAAGCCGAGTATGATAACACGCTACCGCCTTCATCAGGGCTCAGCAGCAAAATACTTAGGTAAATAAATCTATAAGAGGTCGATTCAAGCTAATTGGTACGATTCCCGCAAACTCGTTTAAACACTCACCAAAGAAATCGAAATTTCCTCTTTCGAAGTTACAAATCATTACACGTTTTTGTGTAGACTCAGATTGAAATAGGAGGACCAACATTGATGAGATTAGGCGTAATACTGTACAACAACTTCGAGCTTCTCGATGCCTATGGACCGCTAGAAATGTTTGGCTGTGTGCCCGAGGAAATCGAAATCGTGGTCATAGCGCAAGACAAAGGCGGCGTGAAGTCATCAGCCGGACCACAAACTCTGGCGGAATATGACTTTACTGATGCGCCAAAACTAGACCTTCTACTCATTCCTGGGGGCATAGGCACCATTGGCGAACTGAAAAACCCAGCTATGTTAGATTTCTTGCGGGCGCGTTGCCCAGCCAGCCAAATCACCATGAGTGTGTGCTCGGGCTCAGCCATACTTGCCAAAGCCGGGTTGTTAGATGGTTTAGCTGCCACCTCCAACAAAATGTATTTCGACTTAGCCCGTAGCCAAAGTGACGCGGTTGAATGGGTGGAAGAAGCACGGTGGGTGGACGCGGGTCAATATGTTACCTCATCAGGCGTTTCTGCCGGAACCGACATGGCGCTGGCGGTGATTGCCAGGCTCTTTGGCGACGAACAAGCCGAAACCATCGCCCGCTTCACCGAGTTTCAATGGCATCGCCAGGCAGACGTTGACCCTTTTGTTAAATACTTAAACCAGGCAGTTGCCAATGACGGTGAGTAGCTACCCAATATACGGTACCGAACTAAGCTCGAACATCTAACACCATAATCACATCATCGATGGAACCGGCGCCAATACGAAACCGATCAACATAGGTGCCTAATTCTACGAAACCTAAATTAGCGTAAAGGGCTCGCGCATTCTTATTGTGGGCAAATACATTGAGATCCAGCCAATCAATGGACGGTGCCAACCTACAAAAGCGAATCGCGACTTGCATTAAGTTCTTGCCAAGGCCCTGGCTTCGCCATTCTCGTTCGATGCCAACACCTAATTCACAGCGATGCAGTTGGGTTTTCAACTCGCCACCTTTGAGGTCGATGTGACCCACAATTTTTTGCCCGTCTGCGCTGCGCGCCACCCACCATCGTTGCCACGATTTATCGGTTAATTTTAATGCAAGCTTGCTTGCATCGAGGCTTTTTGGCCCCTCTGATCCATCTGGCTCAAAAGGCATAAAGTGGTAATCGCCTCGCCCAGATTCAGCCACATGTCGCTGCATGTGTTGATCAAACAAGACAATGTCTTGCACGCCTAAGGGTGAAATCGCAAGCTTACTCACCTAGAACTCCGTCAACGTTAAATTTATAGGTACTAGTAGTCCAACCGGTAAGTGTCACCGTCTCGTACAATTTTACCAGCGGTGGGTGCAGCGAAATGAGTGCCAATGATGAGTACAGGCTGGTCAGCATATTTTTCGACAAAGTCGCCTCGTGTAACTGCCGCCATGTCGGGGTCAGTGTCGGCCAGACTCGACCAATCTGGGTGTTTGATTTGGCAAGGATGATGGATCATATCACCAGTAATGATGGCGCGTTCGCCACCTGATTCGATGTGAATGCTGACATGCCCTGGCGTATGCCCTGGCGTCGGTTGTAAATACACTTCATCCGTTACCCGATGGCTACTGCTTACCAGGACAGCCTTGCCCGCGTCGAATATGGGTTGCACCGAATCTTCAATCACCGGCCCATAGTCTTGCTCTTCAACTCGCCAATGGTTCCATTCATCTTCGGCGAACAAATACTCGGCTTTTGCAAAAGTGGGTACCCATTTGTCGCCCACTTTACGCGTATTCCAACCCACATGATCGACATGCATATGCGTGCATAGAACAGTGTTGATTTGCTCAGTTGAAAAGCCCAATTCTCGAAATCGGTCGAGAAAGTCAGTTTGCATCAAATTCCACTTAGGGTAGGTGCGTACTTTGTCGTTGCCTATGCAGGTATCTACCATGATGGTTTGACCTTGCGATTCCACAATAAGGGAATGCATGCTCAGTACTAGGCGGCCATTTTCATCAATAAAGGGACTCATCCAAGCAATGGCATTGAGCACTTCAGGTGTGGCTTGAGGCAAAAGGTGTGGCCCCAGGGAAGCTGTGGTGAGTTCGACAATCTGTGTGACACGCACCTCGCCCACTTTCCATTTCAGCATACCCTTGCTCCTGAAGTTTTTGACCACGCCAGCGTTGCAAATTCTGACCGCATGGTCAAACATCCACTACGGCATATTAGGCAACCCAGGAAACACCATGCAATACCAAGACATTGGCATCACCATCGACAATAAAGTGGCCGTGGTTGAAATTCAAAAGCCACCCAATAACTTTTTTGACCTCGCGCTGATCAGCAACTTAGCCGACGCCTTTGCCGCATGGGACGATAGCGATGAAGTTCGCGCGATAGTCCTATGTTCTCAGGGTAAGCACTTTTGCGCAGGCAACGACTTTTCCAGCAGTGCGCGAGATGAAGACCGCGGAGAACGCAAGCCAGGAGCCGGAAACCCTTTGTATGCGGCCGCTACCCGGCTATTTGATACTAAGACACCTGTTATCGGAGCGATCCAAGGCGCCGCCGTTGGCGGTGGTTTCGGTTTAGCCGTCATGCCAGACTTTAGGGTGGCCTGTCCAGAAGCTCGCTTCACAGCAAACTTTGTCAAGCTTGGCTTTCACCCGGGCTTCGGTCTGACTCACACCTTACCCAAGCTCATCGGCCATCAACAAGCACATCTACTGTTCCTCACCGGCAGGCGTATTGGAGGGGAAGAAGCCCATCGTTTAGGTTTGGTCGACGTGCTCACCGACAAAGATAACCTGCGCAATGAAGCCATTAAACTGGCCACTGAAATCGCAGAGAATGCCCCTCTGGCTGTGAAGTCTGTCCGCGCCACCATGCGCGAAGGTTTAGCTGCCGCAGTTAAAGCACAAACCGATCACGAAAATACCGAACAGTTTCATCTGCAACAAACCGAAGATCACAAAGAAGGTCTAAAGTCTGTGGCGCAACGACGGCCAGGAAACTTTATCGGCAAATAGATAGATACGTAGTTGTTGACTGTTACGCGCCCTTTGTAAACGTGGCCAGATCAAAATAATCTCGCCACATTTTGATCTTACCTTGGTGCATCTCAAACACGCCTACACAAGGTAAATCAACTTTTCGACCAGCAACTACGGTCTTATCGATACGCTCGGCGATGACTAATTGTTCATGGGTTACAATGTTTAAAATTACCCACTCTGTCTGGTCCCAGGAGCTTAAGAAATTTTTTATGAACTGCCGAAGGTTGTTGTGACCAGTGATCGGAGCGATTGGCATGTTGTGATAGGTACCGTCTGCAGTGAAATAGCTGACCAGTTCATCCACATCCAGGCGTGACCAGGCGGCGATAAAATCTCGTATGATTTGTTCGTTGTTCATGAAAACCTCCGTAAGCTGGCATAATCACCAACGAGTACTTTCGCGCAACAATTGATCAATGTAAATGCATCTCCTGATTTACAATTACCATGGAACCTAACTTCATGACCAATTCCAATCGCCCAATATTGGTCGGCGTCGGGCAACTCTTGGACCGCCCAACTAACCTAAAGCAAGCCATGAGCCCGCTAGACATGATGGCGGCTACCGCACGCGTGGCAATACTGGACGCGGGTTTAGGCGTGGATGTGCTGCACGAGATAGATGCACTTGCTGTAGTCAGTAGCGTTGGGGACGCCATGGTGCAGAATCCACCCGCCGCTCTAGCAAAAAGGCTAGGCATTACAAGGGCTGAACAAAAACTAACCTCAGTCGGCGGTAACACACCTCAATTGCTGGTCAATCACTATGCCAGTGCCATTAGCAAAGGTGATGCTTCATTTGTTCTACTAACTGGCGCGGAAGCACTTGATACGCTAATTAAGGCAACCAAATCAGGTCAACCAGTAGATTGGCATGAAGATACTGAGGGCGAACCTGTGTTGTTTGGTACCGAACGAAAAGGCACCAACGAAACCGAGAAAGCACATGGGCTCATGGCGCCTATAGTGGCTTACCCTCTTTTTGAAAACGCACTGCGCCATCACTATGGAAGATCAATGGAGGCGCACCAAACCTCGTTAGGTAAATTGTTCTCCCCCTTCACCAAAATTGCTGCCAACAACCCTTATGCTTGGTTTCCAACCCAACGCAGCGCTAAAGAGATTTCGACAGTTTCCGTCAGCAATCGCTACGTTGGATTTCCATATACCAAATACTTGAATTCTGTCATACAGGTAAACCAATCCGCCTCTATGTTGCTAACTAGTGAAGCCAAGGCCCAACAGCTGGGCATTGATGCGTCTCGCTGGGTGTATTTACACGGTTGTGCGGACATGCACGACGTATGGCATGTATCTGAACGCATTAATTTCCATAGTTCCCCTGCGTTGACGGCGGGAATATCACAAGCCATGCAGATGGCCGAAGTAACCACCCAACAGATCGACTATTTCGATTTGTATTCCTGTTTCCCAGCCATTGTTCAAATTACTAAAGACGTATTGGGCGTTACCGAGAATGATCCACGCGCTCTAACACAAACGGGTGGCCTCCCCTACTTCGGCGGTGCAGGTAACAACTACTCGATGCACGGCATTGCCGCCATGATAGAACGATTGCGCAACGCACCTGGGACCATGGGGCTGGTCACCGCAAATGGTTGGTATGTCACCAAACATTCGGTCGGGATTTATTCTACCCAGCGACCAAACACAGAATTCGTACGTACTGAACCAAGTGTTCTTCAGCAACAACTTGATGCACTAGACCACCCAACCCTCTGTACTGCTCCCAGCGGAACAGGGCAGGTAGAAACTTATACCGTATTGTTTGGGCGAAACGGAGAAGCAGAAAAGGGCTTGATTGTCGGCCGATTGGACAATACAGATCGTTTTGTTGCCTACACCAAGTCAGAGCCGTCTATTTTGCAAGACCTGCTGAGCAACGATCCTATTGGCAGAACCGGAACCGTCAGCAGCAACGGCAAAACTAATTTATTTGAATTCTCTGCCATGCCCCCCTCCTCCAAGTGAACTGTGGAATGAAAAACATAACCAATCATATTTGCGCTGTATCCCCCATGTCGGAATTAAGATCTTTGACCATCAGCTTACTCATCCTATTTGCAGCAGCATGCCAGCCTAGCGCTGTTTCACTGCTACAAATCGACACTGCTCCAGGCAGCGCTGAGCCACACCTCGCGCGCGGATCATCTGGTGAAATTGTGCTCAGCTATCTAGCACCTAGCGGCACCGGTTCTGCATTGCGCTACTCGGTTCTAAGCGCAAACCAATGGCGGGCGCCTGTAACCGTAGCGCAAGGTAACAACTGGTTTGTGAACTGGGCAGATTTCCCCTCAGTTGTGCCGTTGCACGGCAATACCTGGGCAGCACACTGGCTGGTCAAAACCGACAGCGACAGCTTTGGTTACGACATCATGATTTCCAAATCACTAGACGGTGGACACACCTGGCAAGCGCCCTATAAACCCCACACCGATGGCAAATCGGTAGAACACGGATTTGTTAGTTTATATCCGTTTAACAACGGTGTTGGCAGTTTGTGGCTCGATGGCCGCGACATGGCTAACACTGCGATTAAATCTCCAGGCACTGCGTTTCGTAGCGTGGTTAGCAATTCGCAGAACAATCTAGTCGAAGCACAAGTTGTCGACGCTAGGGTATGCGATTGTTGCCAAACGGACATAGCCATAGCTGCCAGCGGACCCATTGCAGTTTATAGAGATCGGTCGTCTGAGGAGATTCGGGATATATTTGTCACACGATTAATAGACGGACGCTGGGGACGCGGCAAGGCCGTGGCATATGATGGCTGGAAGATCACCGCATGCCCGGTAAATGGTCCTGCCATTGCCGCTCAAAAGCAATTAGTAGCGGTCGCCTGGTTTACCGCCACACCAACTAATCGCATTCAAATCGCATTTTCGTCAGATAGCGGGAAGACTTTTAGCGCCGCTATTGATTTACAGGCAGATCAGCCTATGGGTCGTGTTGACATTAGTTTGTTAGAAAGCGGCGATGCGATGGTGAGTTGGCTCAAGCGTGCATCGCCTGGTCGGTTGGTTGTACGCCGTGTTTCTACACGCGGCGAACTCGGACCCGTAGTGGGTATTGCGCCGATGCAAATACTCAGAAATTCTGGTTTCCCACAAATGGTAGCCGATGGCAACAGGCTTATATTCGCCTGGACCGACTTCTCGCCGGCCGACTCCCCATGGTACAAGAGATCATCAACTGACGCAGTCCAAGGCCCCTCGCATATAAGAACCGCTACCCTAGACCTTTAACTCTAAACCTCAGATTTGTCAGGTTAGCCTCACTAGCCCGTGGCCGTGGCTGTTGACCGAGAGTCTAGTTCCGCACGTATTTCTGCATAGGTAGCCTCATCCAGCTTGAAGCGCCTAAACAGAAACGCCCCAATTGTGTAACAGACCAATGGAAACAAACCATACAATGAAATCATGGTCATCTTAACCGTCATTGTTTGTTCTACATTAGGCACAAAACCAGAAAATTCTAAGGCAAAGCCGGTGAGCAGTAACATCAAACCAAGCGCACCCTTGTAGACAAAATTCCAAGCCGCAAAATAGGCGCCTTCTTTGCGCTCACCGGTTTTATATTCATCATAGTCGATCACATCACCTTGCACAGAAGGACCGAT
>JAADHW010000246.1:22157-29351 GCA_013151695.1 Gammaproteobacteria bacterium | reverse complement strand
ATAATTTTATCCGAGTAATTCAAGGATACGAAGAAGCCATGCGCCATTACGCGTTCTTCAACGGCGGCAATTTACCGTAAGTCAGTCCACGCCATAGCCACTCGAGCGGACCAAGTCGATACCGCGTTAGCCACCAGGTAGACAACAACATTTGCAGCCCCCATATAGCCACGACAAACCCATACACTTGCCAGCGATGAAACATTCCAACCATGCCTAAGCCTGCGCCAGTGAACAACATCAGACCAATGAAGGATTGCATTAGGTAGTTTGTTAGCGCCATGCGGCCAACGTTTGCAAGCAACCGGCGCAGCAGGATCACTTTTGCCATCTTCATTAGTGCCACCAAAAGCCCAAGATAGCCGATGGCCATGCCCAGGCGACCAATATGATATGTGGGTTGCATTTGTGCAAAAACACTGAGCAAGGCGAAATCACTCGATATGGCCTGGTTAATTTCATAGCCGTTAACCAACAACCCTACGGTAAAACCTAGCGCCATGAGCTTGTAGTAAAAAACCAAGGGTTTGTCGCCTTGTAGCACACCGCTTTTAAACAGCGCCATACCCAGCAACATCATCGCTAACGAATCCCATAGCAAGTACAGCGGAACCACGAATAGCAGCACTTCGTTTGCAACTTCTGCATTCCAAATGAAAGCAGTGAGGTAACTTTCCTGGCGCAATTCGAGCTCTTGCGCCATGATCTCTTCAGAAATTAGATACTCATCAGCAAATTCTTGCCATACCTGCGCTGTCTCATGCACATCTAAGTCTAAGCTCGTCGGATCAGCAGCATGCGCCACGGTGTGAGCTGCATTTTTCGCCATGGATAAACCGAGGCTAGATACACCATGAAAGGCAGACATCAGAGCGATCAGCAGCCCAGCACTGATCAACAGTTGTTTAACCGGCGCATTCCTTACCAGGTACAATATCGCCCCTGCAATGGCGTAGGTCAGTAATACATCACCTGGCCATAGCAACACATACATATTGAATAAGCCGAAGACAAGCAGCCAAAAGTTTCTTTTACAGTGCAGGGCTGCGTCTTTTGCCGCCACGCCAGTGGTGAACAAAACAACCCCAGCACCAAAAAGCAGGGAAAATAAACACCGCATAGCCCCTTCTGCGAATAGCTCCACGCCTATCCAGGTCACCTGATCGGTAACACCGTTAATAGCCAAGACCGGATAGGAATACACCGAGGAATGAAACGCAAAGCCCATGATGTTCATCAACAAGATTCCCAACAATGCGAATCCACGCAACACATCTAACGACTCAAAACGTTCACCAACGTTGACTGGTGAAGCTCGCAACAGTGGTTTGCGCATGCTTACCCACCTTCAATTCGTGCCATAAAGAAGACTTCGCTGTCTGCACCTATCTCTTCTAGGAATGCTTCCTGATAGATCTGCCCATCTATCGCCACGGCAGTTTTGTCGAGCAGGTCTTCTAGCTGTGGCCAGCGTAGAATTAGTTCTGCGACCAATTCTCGGTAGGTCTGTGCCTTGGTGGACAGCTCTCGCTCGCCATTGGTGAGAGCGCTAAAGTTGTCAGGTAGAACTACGGTCGCCATACCAAGTGCTCTAAGGCAAACTCAATTAATCGATAGCCTCTAGTATGTTGGGTGGCGAAAGCGGCAGATTGGTTAGGCGTTGTCCTAAACAACGCGAAACTGCGTTTGAACAAACCGCTAGGGGCGCAACGATGGGGGTTTCGCCAACACCGCGCACGCCATAGGGGTGGCTCGGATTGGGGACTTCAACAATGTGTGTATCGATCATGGGTAAATCAGAGGCAACTGGAATTCGATAATCCAAGAAGCCCGCATTTTCCATGACCCCATTTTTGTCGTAAACATACTCTTCATTCAATGCCCAACCAATGCCTTGAGCAGCACCACCTTGCATCTGTCCTTCGACGTAAGCGGGATGAATGGCCTTACCTGCATCTTGAATTGCGGTGTAGTTGAGTACTTCGACCTTGCCGGTATCACGGTCAACTCTAAGATCTGCAAAATTGATAGAAAAACTTGCACCTGCACCTTGAGCATTCACAGATGCGCGACCTTGAATCGGTCCGCCAGTTTTACCCGCCTTGCGCGCAAGTTCAGCCAGGGATAGAGGCTTCACATCTGCGTTAACACCTGGACCGGGTACCGCTGAGCCATCTTTCCATTCAACTTGATCTTCGTCTACCGCCCAAGTCATGGCGGCGCGTTTTTTACACTCACCGATAACGTCCTCGCACGCCTGGACAACAGCCATACCTGTCGCAAAGGTGGTACGGCTTCCACCGGTCACGTTACAAAAGCCGGTACTCTCAGTATCGCCCACTTGCGTACGTACATTTTCATATTCAATGCCAAGGGTTTCCGCAGCCATTAGCGCCATAGAGGCACGCGAACCACCAATATCTGGGCTGCCTTCTATCACCATCACAGTACCGTTTTCATTCACATTCACTTCAGCACTAGACTGCATGCCAACGTTGAACCAAAAGCCCGCAGAAACGCCACGACCAGCACCGTCAGGCACAGGCATTTTATAGTTGGGATGATTTTTCGCAGCCTCAATGCAGGCTTTAAAACCAATGGGTGGAAATTTAGGGCCATAGGGGGCTTGGGTGCCTTCGTCTGCGGCGTTCACCAAACGCAGATCCAGCGGATCCATGTCTAACGCAATTGCCGCTTCATCTAATGCACACTCAAAAGCATGCATCGTCTGTGGGGCTCCTGGCGCGCGATAGGCGGCTACTTTTGGCTTGTTAACCAACACATCAAAAGCTTCGACGACAAAGTTTTCTATTTCATAAGGCGCATAGATGGACATGATCCCCGGCATGTGAGGTGCACCTTCAAAGGCGCCAGCTTCAAATGCCGACCAAGTTTGCGCAGCGGTAATGGTGCCATCATTCTGAAGACCCACCTTCACCCGCGTCACGGTACCTGAGGTTGGGCCGGTGGCACGAAACACTTCCTCCCTGGTCATCTTCATGCGCACTGGTCTACCTGCTTTTTCAGATAACATGACTGCCAGGGGCTCAAGATAAACCACTGTCTTGCCGCCAAAACCGCCACCTATTTCGCTGGCAATAAACTTCAAATCCGCCAAGTCTTTGCCCAGCAATTTTGCTGTGGCCGTTCGAAAATCAAAGTGTCCTTGGGTACAACACCAAACAGAGCCGCGCCCGGTCTCATCAATATTGGCCGTACAAGCATGGGGTTCTATATACCCTTGATGAGCCATCGGCACGATGTATTCTCGCTCAACAATAATGTCCGCTCGTTCAAAACCTTGTTCGACGTTACCTCGCTCTAGCTTCCCAATGTTGGCGATATTGCTTGGTTTTTCAGGTTTCTCCGGCAACTTGGTGTAGTTATTGTCGTTCACCAGGGGTGAGTTTTTGTCCATAGCCTCCACTACATCGAGTATTGGGGCTAATACTTCATACTCTACCGTGATCGCCTCCAACGCAGCAGTTGCTATTGTGAGTGAGGTTGCCGCGACTGCTGCCACAGCGTGTCCATGATACAAAGCCTTATCTCTGGCCATAATATTCCTGGATAGATCACTGTCCACGAAGGGCTCAAAATCAGCCCCACAAATAGCCGCATAGACGCCGTCCATTACCAGGGCAGCGCTCAAATCGATGCTTTTGATTATCGCGTGTGCATGTGGACTACGCAGTACTTGGCCATGAATCATGTTGGGCAAAACCATATCTGCACCAAACTGGGCACGACCAGTCACCTTATCTACGCCATCGGGGCGTATCGGTCGGGTACCAATTTGTTTGTATTCTACAGCTTCCGCCATGCCAACTCTCCTAAACAACGAGGTGTGTATTTAATCTTCAAAGCTATCACAGGAGTAATTTGCGGTCAGTGTAAAATTGATATTTTTATACCCAATGCTGAGTGCATTTGACGATGGGTCTATTTTCAAGCGATCCAAATCACATCTTCCTGAGCTTAACCCTCCAGGGGTAAGTTAAACTGCTGTCGAATTTCTGCGCTATGTTCGCCCAATTTGGGTGCCCTTCGATAAAAACCAGCCTGAGTTTCGGTGAACTTGATTGGTGTACCAACTATGGACACTCGAGGATTGTCACCGGGCAAATCAAATTCGGTGATCATTTTTCGCGCTGCAACATGAGGATCTGCAAATATGTCCGCGGCGCGATTAACCGGACCACAAGGCACCTTTCCTCCCAAAACGCCTACAACTTGTGCCTTGGTCTGTGTAGACGTCCATTGACTTACGATATCTAAAGTGAATTTCTGCTCTCGCGCACGCACGTAAGTATTCTTGGTACGCGCATCTCCTATCAAATCTTCTCGCCCCATCGCCACACAAAGTGCTGCCCAATGTTCTGCGCCCGGAGCTGCAATAGCAACACCGCCGTCACTGGTCGGGAACACTCCAAACGGACATAAAGTAGGGTGGTGGACATCTCGTGCGCCTAACTCACGTTGGTTGTAGCCGTAGTTAGAAATGATTGTTTCAGCATAGGCCAACATGGCGTCGTACATTGCTACATCCATGAACTGACCCTTGCCAGTTCTATGGGCATGATGAACGGCAGATACCAACCCCAGAGCCATCAATGTTCCAGGGTAGATGTCGCCGATGCTGATGCCGCTAGGATATCCAACCCCATCATCCGGGCCCGTCANNNNACCTGCCCCCCCATGGCTTGCGCCACGATGTCAAAGGCCGGCCAGTCAGCATATGGACTTTCACCGGTACGCGGGTCGCCAAACCCACGTATAGCTGCATAGACTATTTTTGGATTGCGCTTAGCAATTTCTTCATACCCTAAACCAAGTCTGTCCATCACGCCGACACGCATATTTTCCACAACTGCGTCTGCTTGCTCACACAGCAACATCAGCGCCTCTTTGTCTGCTGGTTTTTTCAGATCAAGGACAATGCTGCGCTTATTTCGATTCACGCTGGCAAAGGATCCGCCATAATCTACGCCCGCTGACTTATGAGCGGCAACATTGGCATAGTCAGGTGGAAGCGGTGGTAAGTTTCGATAGGTATCGCCGCGTGGAGGCTCAACCTTAATCACATTAGCACCCAAATCTGCCAACAGACTGGTACCAAAGGGTCCAGCCAAAGCCATGCTGCAATCGATGATGGTGATATCTTGGAGAGGTCCGGTACCTGGATGCATAGTTCCCCCTATTTATCCTGGCAACCATACTAACGTGAAAAAGCTACCCTGTAGAATCCTTACGGCTAGCCAAATAGTTTGTAAGCAGAATTCCTCCACACCCAATCAGTCCAACAATACGCGTTAGAAGATCAGGAAACAGTAGTAAGCCAGCCACCAACACGCAGCAAAACGCCATCCCAGCGGTAACGCGAGCAAACATGTATCGTTCGACGAGCATGGCAACAACAACAATCAACGCCAGGGTCACCAAACCAGCAAACAGCACATCTGTCCAAGAGTTTTCCGCACTCAGCAGCAAAGGCGTATAGGCCATCATTAACGGAATGATGAACAATCCGTTGGCCAACTTAAAGGCTTCGACCGCGCTGCGCATGGGTGGCGCACCGGCTATACCAGCCCCAGCAAAGGCCGCTAGGGCGATGGGTGGCGTTACGTTGGAAGTTTGGGCTAGCCAGAAAATAATCATATGCGCGGTAATCAGGGCCAAGCCTAACTCTTGTAAGGCCGGACCGGTCATGACCGACAAGACAATATAAGCTGCCGTTGCTGGCAATCCCATGCCCAAAACCAACGCTGCAATTGAGACTAAAAGCAAAGCTAACCACAACTGACCATTACTAAAGGCAACCACAGACTCAGTAAACTGTAACCCAACCCCAGTCTGGCCAATGGTTCCAACCACTATACCCGCTACAGCACAGGCGACAGATATTGGCACAGCCATTACAGCACCTTTATACAACGCATCTGCGATGGCAGCTAAGCCAATACGAGTGTGCTTTCTCAGTAGGCTTGCTAATACAACGGCACCACAGCCACTGACCCCAACCAATACTGGCGAGTAACTTCGCAATAACAAAGCTGTAATTAGGATTAGAGGCAATAGGAAGTGCATACCTTGTTTCATCACCTGCCACACTGCCGTGGTGTTTTGCATGCCCTTAAAACCAGCCTTTATCGCTAACAAGTGAACGTACAAAAGCACCGAAATAAAGTATAAAATCGCAGGCACCAAAGACATCCAGACAATGTCTCCATACGGTGTTTTGGTAAACTCTGCCATCACGAACGCCCCGGCGCCCATTATTGGCGGCATGATTTGCCCACCGGTAGAGGCTGCAGCTTCAATACCGGCGGCTTGAGGCGGGGAAAAACCCAGCTTTTTCATCATTGGAATGGTCAGCGAACCGGTAGTGACGGTGTTGGCTATGGCACTGCCAGAGATAGAGCCCATTGCTGCCGAGGCAAGTACACTCGCCTTGGCAGGCCCTCCTCGGTAGCGGCCGGCCGCAGCAAAGGATAAATCGATCAGAAACTTGCCTGCACCGGTGGCTTGGAGGAAAGCACCAAACAGCACAAAACTAAATACTGCTCCAGCGGCGATGCCAATCGGAGCACCAAACAACCCGGCGCTGGTAAATATCTGAAAACGCACAATGCGCTCAAAGCTAAAGCCCCGGGTAGCAAATACATCAGGTAAAAAATTTCCAAATGCACCGTACAACAAGAACACCAAGCCGATGATCATCATTACCGGACCCACCGCTCGGCGGGCCATTTCTAGAGTGGCGCCGAGCAAAAACAATCCTGCAGCATAGTCCAGCATGTCGAGGCCATGCAGCAAATGATCTAGACCCTGATAGTCAAAACGTAGCACTCGAAAGGAGGCCGCCAGGACAGCTAGGATCATAGCCCAATCAAACCAGCGCCAGCGCCCACTCCCATGCCCACGAAAGGGATAAACCAGAAAGCCAAGCGACAAAATCCAAGCCAAGTGAATGGGTCTAAAATAAGTCGCCGGTAGCAAGCCGATCACTTGTTCAAAAGGCAAGACACCAACAGGAAAGAAGCCTACAAGGGGCTGCCATAGCTGAAACAGGGATAACATAACTCCCAACACCACAACAAAGCTCACATTGGGAGACAACCTTAAAACCTTCTTCATAGGGGTTGCTCATATGAAAACTCACAATCCGCGTTGCCAGTACGCAAATATTTCAGC
>JAADHW010000246.1:4503-22035 GCA_013151695.1 Gammaproteobacteria bacterium | reverse complement strand
AGTTGATAGGCAAGAGAATCAGGCATGTTCTCATGCACCACCACAGCGCTCCAAATCCCCAGTGCCTGTACGTCGCGGCTAATTTTGCCATATGTGTTGTGTGGAATTATGTACTTTGCATACGCAGGGTACTGAGCGTTCAGGGTTAATAAATCGGCATCACTGAGGGCCACCAAGTGTAGGTCCCGGGTCACTGCCAGTTCTGTAACTGCGGCCAAACCGAGCCCACCCACAACAAATCCGGCATCTATGGTCCCGTCTTTCAGAGCTGAAGTGGTTTCACCAAAACTCAAATATACCGGCGCTATGTCTTCAAGTGAAACCCCTAGAGCTACTAGCACATTTTGAGCAGCAACAGCAGTACCAGACCCGGCGGCCCCTAAAGATATTCGTTTGCCCACCATATCTGTGACTGAGCGAATACTGCTTTGTTCAAGTGTTAATATATGGACAATATTTGGATAGGCAGTAAACAGAACTCTCAACGGCAGCGGCTGCGGGAAGCGCCCCCTGCCTAAATACGCATCTGTTATCACATCAGCCATGGCTATGCCTAGCTCACTCTCTCCCCGCGCAACCTGAATTACATTAGTGACAGAGCCGCCTGTTACTTCGGCCTTTACATTGACTCCCATAAGGTGCTTTGACCAAATGGATGCCATACCACCGCCATAGGGGTAGTACAAACCCGCAGGGCCACCAGTCGCAATGGCGAAAGTCGAGGATGATCCGGCTGCATTTTCATCCATGCAGCCTGCGCAATAAAATAAACTGGCCAGCAATACTGTTGAAAGTACCTTGCGTTGCATGGGTTACTGCGGTTTACGTAGATGTCCGTACATGAGTTCCTCTACAAACTCGACACATTTGAACTGCTGTATTTGTGCATCAACCCCTACCCGCTTGTATAGCGTCATACTCATTTGCCAAGGGGCGGTGTACGTCTGATCATCTTCTATTTCAACATCATAGCGCAGTGTATGTTCGCTTGTTAGAGTATAACGCTCTGTCACCTTCATAAACGCACTGTGATGATTGCCCGCACGATCGAACCAGGTTCGATCATTCTGTCCTGTGACCTCGATAACAAGCGTTTCTCCTTGCCAATACCCGTAAGATTGTCCCATCCACGAATCAATTGGGGCTTCACCAGGATCTTGTAGGTAGATATTTCGAGCAGCGCCAGCAAATTCGTAAGAGAAAAACAGTGCCGATTCACTTTGCACAATTTGAAATGGAAAAGGCATATAAGTAGCCCTTGGAATACCGGGCAGATAACACTTAATCTCCGGATCTTTAGTTAACCAGTCTTTGGCATTTTCCTGTTGTATTTTTTTAGCTTGGTCTGTGTAAGGCAGTGGACCGCTAAGCACCACACCTAAGGTGGCAGGAACCGAGCCTACCGCACCAAGTGCAACTACTCTCTTATCAGGTATCGGTCCTAAATCACCTTCAACCATGGCCAGCGCAGCCACTGCAGCATGTGACTCCACATTATAGTTTGCCCGATTCATGACCTGCCACACGCCGTTAAAATCAGGATGACCACCAGGACCTCGGGGGGCAACATAAGTGTCGTCAGCGAGTACACCGCTCGCTAACAAACACAAACAAACACACAAACTAGGGAACCTATAACGCATTGTAACCCCCATCGATCAAAAACGTCTCGGCAGTAGTACCACCATTACAGCCGGTTACCAATACCACTCGGCCACTTAGATTAAATGCTTGTAATGTCACCTTGAATAAATCCTGTGCAAGTAAACCTCGCACCTTAGCGCATCTTATATTGTGTCTCCATAAGCAATGCGGGCGTCGATTAATCAGAGGTTTCGTAGTATGCGTATCTCGACTCGATTGTTCATCCTAGCAACTGCATTCCACACGCCAGCGGTACTATTAGCATCGGGATATTCTACACTGGACACTGACTCGGAAGCGTTCAACGCGACCAGGTTGAGGTGTATATCTTGCTGCTCATTTGCTCGATAGAATCGAGCAAATGGAACGGACAGGCGTTCACTGGTATGGGGGGAATTCTCTAATATGTGGCCAATATAGTCACACCGTGCAACAGCCAAGTCATCAGGTGCGATTTCATAGTCACCTGCATCGTTTATCGTTAAGCAAAACCGCCCTAAGTGGCTTAACATTTCCACCTCGCCAATATAGCCCAACGCTTCAAGGTGAGACATCAAGGTAGATACTTTTTCCATCAATCCGGCGCTAAACGCTGCCTCATGCATACCCACATAATTATCGGAATTAACGGCCCACGCAAGTGCTTGCGCTGCTTGGTTGCGCACATTTTCTAAGCTTGATTGGGTCGCAACCAAATTGCCCTGCAGCCCTCCGAGTTCGCTATTTAACGCATTGGCGTGATCAGATTGGTTGACCGCAAAGGCGTTCATCACCGAATCGCGTTGACCTTTAAACTGCAATGCAAGAAATCCAAAAACCACCGCGGCGACAAAGACAATACCTACCCCGACTTTATAAATAGAAGACATACCCGTAGCCACAGCGCCATTAGATTCTTCGGTGCGATCACGATCACGAGAAATTTCTTTCGCCACCTCTTTGGCGAAGGTCCGGTGGCTACGCAAGATATCGGAACGCAGGGTTAAGTGCTGATCTTCCAATATACGTGCCACTAAGGCCTGCACAGAAATACCCATGGCTTGGTTTTCTAGCTCACGGTCAATCTCTTCAACAACGTCATTTAGGTTGTCCCGACCAATTTCACGCTCGCGTTTGTTATCACTTTCGCTGCCTCGACGCTCCTGCACCAAGCCCAACTTAATCAACATTTCGAATAATTGATGAGGCTGGACATTCTTCGGCAAGACCCCCACAGCACCCAATGCGCGGGCTTGACCCACATACACCTCGCCCTCACGAGTGGTGTACATCATCACAGGTATGGTCGCCGTTGCTGGGTTAGCTTTGATAGCGGTAACCGCTTCTAAGCCATCCATTCCCGGCATCGTGTGATCCATAAAGATCACATCAATTTTGTTTCGTTTGAGGAAATCTATAGCCTCTTCGCCAGACTGAGCTGTGGAAACTTCCAAAGCGTGCTCTTCGAGAAGCTTTTTTAACGCGATCCGAGCGGATCGTGAATCGTCAACAACAAGTGCGCGAGATATCGCCATAGTCATATTCAAGGCGTAATTGTTACGATGTTAGCAGTTGCAGGTTCAACGAGTTGTTAAGTACTTCCTTATCTTCAAACAATTTGTCACTCACACCGAGGTTAATTGCCAAGTAAGCTGGTTATTTTCAAACTTAGCCTCTAATTCTGGCAGATCACGACGAGAGCGCATTGTACCTGCCCACAAGGCAATCCAGCACCGCAGTACAATTTGGCGCTCTTCACCCTGCAAACCCCGCAAGATTCTCAAATCTCCGCCTTTGTGGCCCGTTTGATATAAATAGTTTTGAAGCAATGCAGACCTTTCTGCTGCTTCTTCGCGCGCTACCAAGTCACCCATAGCCATAAACATTCGTGACAAGTAATCCAGTGCGCCAACATGGGCCAATGCCGGGTTGGATGCATTCTCGCTTTGCGCCATACCGAGCAACGTCAAAGTTTCGCTGTGGTATTGAAGACCAATAAGACGCGCAGACAGCATGCCAAGTTGCTGCGCCTGTTCAGCACCAACCACGTCGATCAGTTCAGTTAAGCCGTTGCGAATATATTCCAGGGCATAGTTGCGATTGGCTTTAGCCAGCCGCAATTCGCTCCACTCACTCGTTGGCAGTTGAGGTTGCGCACCAGGATCAAAACGGGGTGGTTGTTCACCCTGGACGAACACCAAACGTTGGTTTTCACTTAACTCATGTTCATATTCTTTAAAATATCCACACAGACCAAACTCACCGGTCATGTCTTGAGAGACGCAAACAAAACCCAAACGTGCATTGCCTAAGCTGACCCCATTGTGCGCATACCAACCTTTGAGCAACCCAAGGCTAACCTCTTCGGTCACCCCACAAATTGTGGGTCCAGCAAACATCCATCGTGGATAACGAAACCGCACCCAAGCCTTGCCATCGTTTTCATACATATACTCTACCGGTACACCACCCACTCCATTGGATAAAACATGGTATTGCGCACAGGCTACCGCGTGCGGAAGCTCGGTAAGCCCGAGTTTTGCAAAACTGGAGAGAAACTTGTCCTTGTGCTGGCGCCTGAAGAGCTTAAACATCCAATCACCCATTACCTGTGCACCACATCGTGTAGACACCATGAGTTGCAAGCCTAAGAAATAAGCGTGATGAATTTTGGCCAGCGCAAGAAAGGCGGGTAAATCAGTACTCGAAGAATCCACATCCATGATCTAACCCGACGGTTTATTGTGAAGGTTTAACTTATACCACTACCAGGTTCTGCTTGCGGCCTATGCGGTGCGATCTGCCAAGCGCGTTCATGAATATAGTAGATAAAGAATTTGATGAAAAACTCGATGCCACCAATAAGTATGGCCGTCTCTAGCTGCCCAGTAACAAAATAGGCAATGATAGCCGTGGTTAATGTGGCCACGATACGCCATGAAAAGGCTTTCGCTAAACTGCGAAAGTGAGAATCTTTGGTTTGCTTATCCAATATATTTAACCACTTTGTCCACGCACTGTTGTATGGACAATTGTGCAGTGGGCAAACTTAGCTCTGCCGTTTCTGGCGCTTCATAAGGTGAATCAATCCCGGTAAAATGTGGTAATTCACCTCGACGAGCCTTCTTGTATAGACCCTTAGGATCTCTAGCCTCTGCCTCTTCCAAGGGTACATCGAGGAAGATCTCTACAAACTCATCTTCATCGAACAAGGCACGAGCCATATCTCGTTCTGAACGGAAAGGGGAAATAAAGGCAGCGATAACCACAAGCCCAGCTTCCACCATGAGCTTTGCCACTTCAGCAATTCGGCGAATATTCTCCACCCGGTCCGCATCAGTGAAGCCAAGATCTTGATTCAGTCCATGTCGAATATTGTCACCATCGAGAATGTAAGTGCGTATACCTTGAGCATGCAAAGCTTGCTCTACCCCGTTGGCAATCGTTGACTTACCAGAACCACTTAAGCCCGTAAACCATACAACCTTACCCTTATGACCATTGAGTTTCGCTCGAGAGACCTTATCCACCACGTGATCATGACGATGAATATTTTTTGCGCGCCGAAGGGCGTAGTTGATCATCCCAGCACCTACAGTGGCATGGGTGTAGCGATCAATGAGAACAAAGGAACCTAAACCTTGACAATCTTGATAGGTTTCAAAGGGCGCGCCCTTATCGAACGAGAGTGTAATTCGGCCGATATCATTCAGCTCCAAAGACCGCGCTGACAATTGGTCTAAGGTGTTAATATTGTATTTGAATTTGATTTCAGAAAGAGTCGCGTTGACCCGGGTCGTGCCCAGCATCAGCCAATAACTTCTGCCAATATAGCCTTGCTCTTGATCCATCCATACTAGGGAGGCATCAAACTGATCAGATACCTCGCAGGGAGAATCAGCCGACACCAAGACATCGCCGCGAGATACATCGACTTCACGATCTAATGTCAGAGTCACAGCCTGATGTGTACGCGCCTTTGTCAGATGGTCCTTATATAAAATGATATCTTTTACTGCAGCCAGTTCACCGCCAGGTAATATACGAACATCGTCGCCTTTATTTATCGACCCGGCAATGACAGTGCCTGCGAATCCGCGAAAATCAGAGCTGGGACGATTTACCCATTGCACTGGGAAGCGAAAGGGCTGTTCAGATTCGTTTTCATGGATATCTACAGATTCTAAAAAACCCAACAAGGTAGGGCCCCTGTACCAATGGGTGTGTCTCGAACGCTCGATGATGTTATCACCTTTCAAGGCGGACAACGGAATGGCTGTGATGTGATCAATGATGTGATCAAATTTAAGCTGCTTTGCAAAGATGTGATAATCGCTAACAATTTGGTTGTGCACTTCTTCGCTGTAGTCGACCAAATCCATTTTGTTGACGGCCAATACAACGTGTTTGATACCAAGCAAAGAGCATATAAATGAGTGTCGACGCGTTTGCGTGAGCAAACCATTAACCGCATCGACCAATATAACTGCAACGTCTGCGGTGGAAGCACCGGTGACCATATTGCGCGTATACTGTTCATGTCCCGGCGTATCAGCAACAATGAACTTGCGATGATCTGTATTAAAAAATCGATAGGCAACATCGATGGTAATACCTTGCTCTCTTTCTGCAGCCAACCCATCTACCAACAAGGCGAAATCTATATCTGCCCCCTGGGTTCCTACGCGTTTAGAGTCTTGTTCTAAGGTGACTATCTGGTCTTCAAATACCATTTGTGCTTCATACAACATGCGCCCGATCAGAGTACTTTTGCCGTCGTCTACACTTCCACAAGTGATAAATCGCAGTAAACTTAGGCTTGCTTGGGTATCAATGTAATGTTGTACACGTGTCTCAAGCTCTTGCTCGGTCAATTGATTAATAGCTTCGCTCACTAAAAGTACCCCTCTTGTTTTTTCTTTTCCATGGAGCCGGAACTGTCCGAATCAATCGCCCTGCCTTGACGTTCGCTGGTGCGGCTCTGTAAAAGCTCAAGTACGATGGAGGACAAGCTGTCTGCGCTCGATTCAATCGCGCCAGTTAACGGATAACAACCTAAGGTACGAAAGCGTACTCGTTTCACTTCAATTTTTTCTCCAGGTAACAAACGCATGCGGTCATCATCTACCATCATCAACATGCCGTCTCGCTCGACTACCGGACGCAGGTCTGCAAAATACAATGGCACAATAGGAATTTGTTCTTTGTAGATGTACTGCCATATATCCAATTCGGTCCAGTTCGACAATGGAAAAACGCGAATACTTTCGCCTTTGCTTTTGTATCCATTGTATAAATTCCAAAGCTCTGGCCGTTGATTCTTAGGATCCCAGCGATGTGTTTTAGTCCGGAATGAAAATACTCGTTCTTTTGCTCGACTTTTTTCTTCATCCCGGCGCGCACCACCAAAGGCAACATCAAATTCATGTTGGTCGAGGGCCTGTTTCAGACCTTGGGTTTTCATCACATCGGTGTGCACGGAACTGCCATGATCGAAGGGGTTGATGTTTTTCTCAACACCTTCGGGGTTCACATGCACAATAAGTTCCATGCCAATTTCTTTCACCACTTGATCTCTGAAGTCATACATCGTGCGGAACTTCCAGCGGGTATCAATATGCATAAGTGGGAACGGAGGCGGGCTGGGATAAAATGCTTTGCGCGCTAGGTGCAACATGACTGCGCTGTCTTTGCCAATACTGTACAGCATCACAGGATTTTCAGCTTGCGCCACAACCTCGCGCATAATGTATAAACTTTCTGCTTCCAGCCGATCTAGATGCGTCAACTTGTCAGCGTTCACTTGAGCGCTTGAATCAGGATAGTGAATCGTGGTTAACACTGCAGTGTAGGCGCTCAAAGCGAAGGTGATTTTGGTACCCGTAGTTAGCGTAGCTTCGTGATCGCGATTTTGGGCAGCAATGTCTCGACACAGCGAAGTCACCTCACCCACAGGCCAAATATAGCCAGATTTATCTCCCACCAGTTTTGCTAACGCTTGCAGCAGCATTGATGTATCAAGTTTCCCCTCTGTAAATAGCCACCGTCGACCTAGGCGCTGGTCATTAACAAAGACAACCGTGTGCGTATCTGATTGAGAGACTTGAAGAATCAATGATTGCAGACGCTTTTTCTTAATGGTCTCCTCTAAACTGGTCGCTACTAGACCAACCAACGGTCGATTCAGTTCATCCGTGACATCGTCAATTTTAATGGGGTGGGGTAACCAGCTTAGTTTTTCTAATATTCTTTCGGTACTTCGCAGGCTTTCCACGGAACCCGCCGCGAGAAGCACTTCATGGACAGACTGGGTATCCCAGAAATCAGCCGTTTTGGGGTTCTCCAACAACTCAACAGGATAATCCATAGAAACCAACACATTTGTTTGTCGTAAAACACATTTTTACGCTATTTTTGTGGTTTCGTAAATAAATATTTAGCTAGATACGTAACTAAAATGTATAAATGTGATAACTGCGTCATTATTTATTTCTTACCGCCCGGGCAATTTCACCCCACTTACCGACATTATCTGGATTTTTTGTTAGATCTTCGGCGGTTAAATAACTGACTATGCGGCTTGCAATACCTCCATACCGCGCATTGATTTTATCGGCCATATCGTCCCATTTCGCTACCAGTGCAAAATCCTGCAACATTTCGTCGCTGATAACATCCGCCATGGCCGCCATATCACCCAACTTCATTAACTCGCGCAATCGCGATGTGGTTCCTGCATAACCCAGATCGTCAAATTGAAAGGCATAATTGGGTGTTGATCCGTAGAAGGAAATTTGCGCCTTTGCCCGCCGCGTCATTGCCGCGCACTCTTCCTCGGAATCGCCCGCAACCATAAAAACCGGAATGATCAAGGCAATATCAGCAACGACTCTTTGAGCGCGCTGCGCGCCTATGGCCACATCGGGCAACAATCGATTTCGCAAATAGGCCATTGAGTGCATTGGGTGCACATGAAGACCATCACACAGCTCCCCAGCCAGTCGACACATATAGGGACCGACAGCAGAAATATCGACTTTTACATCTTCAAAGTTATGACGCGGCGGTGTCCATGCGGCGGGCAATAAGTTCAGGTCATAATAAGGGCCGCTGTGTTGAAGGGGTACTTCACCACGAAAAGCGCTTATGCAAGCCTTGAAGGCAAGCACGTAGTCACGCATTTGCGCTACCGGCCGATCGAACTTTGCACCATATCGACGCACGACATGCGCCTTGACCTGACTGCCTAATCCTAAACGGAAACGCCCACCAGTATTATCCGCCATTTCCCAGGCAATCTGCGCAGAAATCATTGGGCTACGTGGAAAAGCCACCGCAATGCCGGTGGAAAAATGCAGCATCTTTGTTGCCAACGCCCCCGCAGCTATTTGCATCCAAGGCGTTTGACCGGCTTCGGTAAACATCATGCCGGAGAAATCAGCAGATTCGAGTTGTTGGGCCAGAACAGCACTATTGTGCCAAGTCTGGCCGCCAACCATCACGTCAAATTCCATAGGAGCACCTCATCATGTCTTAGGCTGCAAACACTATTTTCGCCGAACCCACTTACTGGTGGCAGCAACATCCTGCACTTCACCATCACCTTTTTTCCAACCGTTAAAACCAACTTCTAAGTGGGCAACATTCTTATAACCCATATCTTTAAGCGCTAGGGTGGCGTAAACCGAACGCCCCCCGCCGGCACAGAAAACCACTATGCGTTTTTCCTCAGCAAAATAATCACGATAATAGGGACTGGCTGGGTCTGCCCAGAATTCCAGCATGCCTCTGGCAACGTGCTTGGCACCTGGGAGGGTTCCGAGATCAACCACCTCCTGTATTTCTCGAATATCTAACACCAACAATTCGCAGTTGTCCTGCATCTCTTGTTGCAGCGCTGCCACACTTAAGTTCTCGATCTGCTTTTTAAGCGCCGTGGTTTCTGCAAACACATTTTTTATTGCCATCTTATTCCTACATAGAAAAATTATCTAAAACCCAAGCACTTGACCTTCTTTTCGATGGTCTGATCCACCCACATAACCTGCACTGGTTTTTAAGATTAGTTGTGCACCACCAAAGACACTTTCCATTTTCTCAAAACGCACATCATGCCCAAGCGCTGCTAAACCTTCACAGATCGACACATCAAACCCAACTTCAAGCCCAACTTTAAAATCCGGATAAACATGCCAACGCGGCGCATCGCTAGCGGCTTGTGGGTTCTGTCGATGATCAAACAGCCGGGTCACCATTTGCACATGCCCTTGATGCTGCATATGCCCACCCATCACTCCGAAACTCAAAAGCGGCTGACCATCTTGGCTAACAAAGCCGGGGATGATGGTGTGAAAAGGACGCTTACCTGGCGCCACACAATTAGGGTGTTGTGGGTCCAGGGAAAATCCAGAGCCTCGATTTTGCATCGCAATCCCAGTTTTTGGCACAACCACACCGGAACCGAAAGCAAAGAAATTTGATTGAATATAGGAAACCATCATGCCATCAACATCGGCAGTAGCCAGATATACCGTGTCTGGATTAATGGGTAGTTTTGCGGGAGGCAAGTTATTTGCGCGCTCACCTATTCTGCTCGCCGCACGCTTTAGTGATTGCGCATCGAGCAACTGCGCGATGCTAATCTGCATGGCGTCTGGGTCTGCCAGGTGTTCTTGAGCAGCTCGCACCGCAATTTTCATGGCTTCAACCTGTTGATGGACCCATGCAACCGAATCAACTTCTGCTGGTTCAATATGCGCCAAGATGCCGAGGGCAATTTGTGCCGCTAAGCCTTGTCCATTCGGGGGGATTTCGTGCAGGCAGACCCCACGATAATCTTGTGCGGTAAGCTCAACCCAATCCGCCTGATGTTGCTCCAAGTCAACTTTACGCATGCCACCACCCGCCACGCGGCTGGCTGTATCGATTGCATCGGCAAGCTCTCCTGTATAAAAAGCTTCACCGTTACTTTGCGCAATCAGTTTGAGGGTGTTGGCTAAGTCCGGGCGCTTGAAACGCTCTCCGGGCTTTGGTGCAGGTAGGAAATGCTCTGAGAAATCTGCAAACTGTGCGTACTTTGATGCCAACAGATTCCAGTACAACGCGCTTTTTGGCCCCACTTGAAAACCGTGTTCTGCATAGTGTATGGCCCATTCAAACAATTCAGAAAAAGGCAATTTTCCGTAACGCTGAGACAACGCGACCCAAGCACTAACTGCGCCGGGTACAGTAATGGAATCCCAGCCCAGTTGAGGCATTTGCGAATGGCCAGAAAATCTATCTACGTGCCATGCCTGGGGCGCACGTCCCGAAGCATTAAGCCCAACAAGTTGTTCACCATCCCAAAGAATGCAAAAGGCATCGCTGCCCACACCATTGTTATTGGGCTCAACTACCGTCAAGGTGATGGCGGTGGCCAAAGCTGCATCCACCGCATTACCCCCACGTCGCAAGGCATCAATGCCTGCTTGCGCGGCTAACGGCTGCGAGGTAGCCACCATATTGTCTGCACTTACTGGCGAGCGCTGGGATTTGTACGGCTGGGCTGGCTGATACATGCTGCGGTTCCCATCAACAATATTGACAACCACACCAGCAAACCATGGCTGGCGAATTTACGCAATGTCTGCCACATATAGCAGATTACTAAGCCAAAGGAGATAGCCAAAATTGGTACGTAATGAGGCTCAAACCGAATCACCCGCCGCACACTTTCTAGGCGCGCACTGACTAGAAAGGTTCTGGATTATCGCGTAACTCAATAGCACGATCTAAAATGAATGCCTTTATCGCATTGGCATCGGCAACATCTAACACATCGTCAAAGCTAGGCATACCCAGCGAAACAAAAACCCCATCCAACACAATCTGGTTGAAGATTCTGTATTTTTCCTGCGTCAAATAGCGAAGATCAGGAAACAACAAACCACTTTTCGCCCCACTGCCATGACAAACACCACAATAGACACCATAGGTTTTCTTGCCGTGAGCGACCACGTCAGAAGTTGCAGTTTGCGCCGCTAGCATAGGCTGTATCATTTGTCGTGGGCGTGACGTCGGCATTTCCCGGTCTGCGCCCAGCTTGAATACAATAATCCGGCCCTCATTGTGATACTCATTGATGATAGCCCCGGGTCGCTTTCCGGCCATGCCACCACCACCAAACCCGGCAGCCACCGCGATGTACTGTTCTCCATCAATTCGGTAAGTCATTGGTGGCGCAAAAATACCCGTAGTAGATTGTACTTGCCATAATAACTCCCCATCGGTGTCTCGATAGGCGGTGAAGTACCCATCTGCGGTGCCTTGAAACAAAACCCCTCCCGCAGTAGACAACAGCCCACCGTTCCAATGACCTTTAAAACGCTTCTGCCAACGAGGTTTGTGTGTCTGAAAATCCCAAGCTAGTAGATGACCGCGAAACTCCGCAGGATCATCAACAGCGAGCTGCCGGGACGCAGCAGAATCCTGGGCTAAATTCCATGAGCGTGGATTGTGGCTGAAATTCTCTTCATTGCTATACCACATGCCCGTGTCGTGGGCGGGCAAATACAACAAACCCGTTCTGCGGCTAAACGACATCGGCTGCCAATTATGGCCACCCTGCGGCCCAGGAGTTATTTTCTTGGGCTTATGGGCATAATTACCCGCGATCGTTTCTACTGGTCGCCCTGTTTCAATGTCTACGTGGCTTGCCCAGGTCACATTAACGTAGGCGTTAGCAGAAATAAGCTCACCATTGGCTCGGTCAAGCATGTACAGAAAGCCATTTTTAGGCGCTTGCATCAGTACTTTTCTTAACTCCCCATTTACTACCATATCTGCCAACACAAGGTGTTGAGTTGCAGTATAATCCCAGTTGTCGCCAGGTGTGGTTTGGTAATGCCAAACTAAACGCCCAGTTTGCGCATTAAGGGCAATGATGGATGCCAAGAATAAGTTGTCACCCCCGCCCGGGCTACGTACATATCGTGACCAAGGCGAGCCATTACCTACGCCGATGTAAATCAGTCCTAGATCAGCGTCATACGCCATAGCATCCCAAGCAGTGCCACCACCACCAATTTCCCACCAGCCTCCACCACTCCAAGTTGGCAGCGCAATATCTAAATCAGGGTGATCAAGAGCTAATTCAGGATTGCCCGGCACAGTATAGAACCGCCAAGCCTGCTCACCACTATCTACGTGGTAGGCTGTAACAAAACCTCGAACACCATACTCTGCCCCACCGTTTCCAATCACAACCAAGCCTCCGACGACACGCGGCGCACCTGTTATGGTGTAGGGCTTATCCCTGGGTGTGGTTTGTACAACCCAAACCTGTTTACCAGTATGGCGCTCTATCGCGATCAACCTTCCATCTAACGTGCCTAGAAACAAATTGTCGCCTGACATGGCGACACCTCTATTGACCACGTCACAACAAGCCCAACGCCCCCACTGTTTAGGCACCTTCGGATCAAATTGCCACAGTAGTTTTCCAGATTTTGCATCCAGCGCATGAACAACACTCCATGGTGCTGTGGCATACATCACACCAGCAACCACCAACGGAGTAGTTTCAACCCCCCGATTGGTGTTCAATTCATATGACCATGCCAATCCTAACTGGCTCACATTGTCTGCGTTAATATCGTCTAACTCACTGTAACGGGTTTCTCCCGCATCTAAGCCATGGGTGGGCCAGCCAACATCTAACCGCAGCGGACCTGAACCATCAGAACATGCGAGCAATGTGACAACCCACAGAAAAAGCCAATACTTCATACCTGATCCTCCATCAGCTAGCGCACAAGTGAAGCACCTTGTTTAAAAGCGTGCAACAAAACGCCGCAGCTCTCCTCAAACGCCGCAGCGCTCCTCAAACGCCGCAGCGCTCCTCAAACGCCGCAGCGCTTCCCAAAAAGCCACGGTGTTGGCTATATACGATAACGCAAGATCTGTATCTCCTCGCCGAGATCTGCATTATCTCCAGCCGCTCGACAATTGCGAAATTCACCCCAGTTAATCGCCCGATACTCAACTGGGGCTACCGCGCTCACAATTGATCTAAGTGGCGCATAATTTTTTGTGTGCGTTGAAAAATAAACGGCAAACTATACCTTGGCTGGGATTTACTGGCCAAAACACGATTTACAGGCGCGATGTATCTATCGTTTGACCAAAGTTGAACTATGTCGCCAACGTTGATCACTAGAGTATCGGGACAGGATTCAACGGCAAACCAGTTGTCCTTATATAAAAACCTGCAAGCCTTCCTGACCGTCTTGGTACAATACCGTCAAAGCACCCGAATCAGGATGACAATTAATACCTAACTGACCCCTACTGGGTGCTTGATGGCATATAGGGTAGTAGTTGAGACGTACAAAGCTAGAATGAACAGGCGTAAAAGCCGATTCCACGTGATTTCTAGCGATCCCCAAAATTACTAATAATTGTCCTGGGCAAACGTAAGCTAAGACTTTTACACAAGTCAAAATAGGACTCTACAGTTTGCCTAAAAACTGGCATTGCCTCGGGCCATGGCGTCACTACACCACCGAGTATGGGACCATGGTCAAAAATTTCTTTTCGATCTCTGACGTTCTTGGTCAATTCCTTGTCCTAGAAACCCCTTTCTTCACAAACCCGATGCAGCTCGGCTCGCGTGTGCGGGTCGGACAATTCTTTGACACTGATGACAGGTATTTTCGACATGCGCCGACTATGGCACAATCCAGGTGGCGACGAAATCCAACCGATTGATTTAGCGCTGTTACATTCTCTTTCCTATTTTTTTGGAGCGAAACTTACTATGCAATACCCTCGAATTCTAATCGCAGTAATCGCATTCGCCTTACTGCCGTCTTATGCTTTCGCAGATCTAAAGGAAGATCTACAAGCCGCCATGGCTGGTGAAGCTCGCTCAGAGGCAGAACGCGCCCGCGATAAAAACCGTAAACCTGTAGAAACTCTCGAATTTTTTGGGCTCAAAGCAGACATGAAAGTCCTGGAAATGTTACCCGGTGGCGGTTGGTATACAAAAATATTGGCACCCGTACTCGCTAAAAACGGTGAGCTATATGTCACCATCGGCACGCAACGGATTGAAGCGCTGATTGAATCTGGGAGCTTTAAGGAGGTTAAGGTCGTATCCGTAGATGCCGACTCCATTGCCCCTGTTGAAGGGACGCGCCGCTATGGAATAACATCATTGAACCTCGATGTCAGTGGCATCGACCTAGCACTCACTTTTCGCAATCTACACAACTTTACTCCTTCTGCTAGAGACCTCATGAACAAAGAGGTCTTCAAGGTGTTGAAATCCGGCGGTCGTTACGGCGTAATCGACCATACCCGCCGCCACATGCAAAAAGACAACGACGAAAACTGGCGTCGCATGGACCCAGTTCAAATGATTGAAGAAATAGAATCTGCCGGGTTTAAGTTCGTGGGCTCTTCTGATCTCCACTACCGATTCGATGATGAGCTCATATACGAGGTGGGACGTCGTTCAGTGAGTGGCAATACTGATCGCTTCACTCTGCTGTTTGAAAAGCCCTAACCAATACCATCCAAACAATTATCCTGGCGTGATCTAATGGTAGTATTCGGCACCAAAGATATAGTATGAGGGAAATCTATGGACCTAAAATTTAACATCACAAAACTGTTGCCACTATTGTTAATCGCTTTTACCTCATCAGCGTTAGCAGATTGCAATCACGACGAAGTGGGCTATGTTGCCAGTTTTACCGTTAAGCCAGGGAGCGAAGTGGCGTTCGAATCTGCAATCAATCACCTAGCTCAAACCGTGATGCGTGTAGAAACAGGGGTGATTTTATACGCACCGTATCGCGGCGCCCAAGGTAAGTATTTCATGATGGAACGATACGAAAACCAAGCGGCTCGCGAAGCGCACGGCAAATCTAAAGAGGTGAGTGATCTATTCCCTGGGCTCGGAGAATATTTAGTCGGTGCACCAGACATACAGCCGGTGGGAGCCGTATGTCCTAACTAGCAGGGAACCGCACCCATTCGATTCGCAGGAGCGCACGTTATTATTGATTAAAGGGCATATCAGCAAACACGATTTTGCTTGGCTTGTTAGCCAGGACTGAGGCCAGGTGAAAGAAAAAGCTCCCGATCCCGGCCGCACCTTGCATATAGCCTGTTTGAGTTTCAATAAAGTCTGGTCGAGCTCTATGCTCTGCCTGTGGCCAGCAGTAACCATCACTGTCGATTTTTGCTCGGCGTTTGAGCTCACTCGCCACTCTACAAGCCATACCTAAGTACGAACGATCACCAGTGGCACGATACATAAACAGGGCATAATCGCCAATTCCCGCGTCGCAACAACATTGCGACACATTATTCCACAGGCCGAAAGATCGCTCCTCAGGTGCGCCTGTAGCCTCTAAACCTTTCATAAGAGAGTGGCTAAAGTCCAACCAATGAGTATCACCGGTTATTTGGTGTAGTAGGTAAAATAGACGACAAGTACCCGCAGGGCCGTGGCATTGGCCTAGGTAGAAGTGTTCATCGGCTTTTTTGCCTTCTTTTTGGTGGACCACCAACTGACCATCACCGCAATCAAATGCAATATCTTGTATATGACGAGCACCAGATATAGCCGCCTCCAAATGCTGCGAATTCTCACTGTGTTGATATAAACGCGCTAGAAAGTAGGCAACACCTGCTCCGCCATGGGCAAAATTTGGTGCAGTAAAAGGAAAAGGCATGTCGTTCATCAGCCGCCATTGAGTACCCACCTGCATAGGTTCGCCTACTTCGACAAGGCGATCGCCAACGGCTTGAGCCAACGCCGTACCTTGGGGATAAACATCATTGTCTAGCGCAAATAAATAAACCATGCCTGCACCAGCAGCGCCTACCGATGCATCATAAATTTCGCGATCGCCGGTAAAACCAGTAATGTCAGAAAAAGGCATGGGTTCAACCCAGCCCCTTCCACTACCGATGGTAGAAGATTGATCAGCCAGTTTTTGCAAACAGGCTTCGGCGGCTCTTTTAAAACTCGCCTCGCCACTTACTTTGAACAATTCTATCAACGCAAACGCATACCCACCCCAGCCACTAAACATGGCGCAAGGCAGCGATTCTTTAGCGTCTACATAGGCCACTAAATCCTGGCCGCATGCCTTAGCATCTTCTAAAAACTGCACCTCTCCTGTGGCAGTGAATCGTTCAAGATAAAACATCGCGATGCCCGCAGAACCAGCGTAAAGGTTGCGTACGACAGTGTCTCTGTGTTCAGCCGCACGCCCCCAGGCAAGGCCATGGGGTGTTTGCAGCTTGAAGCTGTCGAGCCAATGTCCGACCCCAGTGGCCATACTCAAAGCGTCTTCTTGTGTCCAAAGATCAAATTCTGCGTTGGCCACGTCTCTGTCTCCTAAATGTTCTATACATCCCATTTCAAACTAGCGTGATCAATACCACATTCCACCGTTTCACCGTTTCACCACTCTAAATCATCGGGTACAACAAATTTGGCATAATGTTCGTCAAGCTCCGGCGGTTCTTGCTCTTCATTATTATGAGCAACAATGATGCGTCGCGGATCTCTGCTGGCGATTTGGTCTGCGACCTTTTTATCAAGGAAATGATAGCGCCCATCATTATTAACGATGATGAGACTACCGCTGACTAATTTTTCTCTCTGTGCCGTAGGCAGATATATCCGTTTGACTTTTTTCCCGTGAACAAAGTTATACGCGACATCTTCTTCAGAGGTTTTCTTGCTACGTTGATCGTTTTGCAGAATGATCTGCTTAATCTCCGCCCGTAGTGCCCTCGCCGTAGTTTTTTCATTTCGCTTGAGCGCCAGCGC
The DNA here is from genome assembly GCA_013151695.1 of Gammaproteobacteria bacterium. Lineage (GTDB taxonomy): Bacteria > Pseudomonadota > Gammaproteobacteria > Pseudomonadales > Azotimanducaceae > UBA4421. Next base: position 4,580 of record JAADHW010000246.1, on the reverse strand, counting down.
CCGGTCTTTTTTTGCTTTTTCCGCTCTGAGCTGGGCGCTGCGCTGTTGGAGCTGGTTTTTAGCTGTCGGCTCCGGAG
>JAADHW010000246.1:0-4476 GCA_013151695.1 Gammaproteobacteria bacterium | reverse complement strand
TTTGGATCAGCACGTCTCTTTTTCTTTTGGCCATGACGCCGCGCTTGCTCTTCTGCATGTTTCTGTCGTTCTGCTTTTTTCGCTTGGGCACTGGTTGCAAGACCCGCCTTAACTAATTGATCCCGAAGGTTACCGGCCAAGATTTATCCTCTTTAGTTCAACATGACATAGCAATAAGCGCGTTTTAGAAAGCCATCCTGGTATATCCAGACAACACATACCTACGCCCGCTGATACCACACTAGCGTATTTTACCGTTGCATAAAGCTGTTGACCAGCTCATGTGTGGACTTGGTAAAAACATTGTGATGTGCGCAAAGAATATGTAAAGGTAGCGGCACCATATCTCGCAGCAGTGTTTCGAGCATTGGACGATCCTGATTTGTAGAACATACAAATGTGGGCTGCGAACTGTTGTCTGCGATAGTATGGTGATTTCACCTCGACCGGTCGAACCATGAAAGCATGCAACCAATGCGGCAAGTGCTGTATCGCCTACAGTGATGGCGGGCTCAGCGCTAGCACCGCAGAAATAGATTGGTGGGAGGACTTTAGACCAGAAATACATAAGTATGTTAGCCAGGGTAAAATATGGACTAGTCCTACCACAGGTGAGCAACTGGTGCATTGTCCTTGGCTACACAAGATACCGAACCAAAACAAATACGGCTGCACAATATACCATGACCGTCCAGATGACTGCCGCCACTACCCAGTAGATATCCAACAAATGATCAAGGACAACTGCGAAATGTTGGAACCACGAGATTTAACCAATCAATCTAAGGCGCAAAAGAAGCTAGATATCTTAATGTCCGAGAGTCGCCCACCAATTCTTGGGTAACTAGGCGAATCACGCTACCAAAGAGACCATGTGCCAGTAAGTATCACGTAGCCGGACAGCATGAGATTGGTAACCGCGTGTGCCACGATGGCGTCCGAAATTTTGTTTCGTTGATACCGCACTAAGCCATACACCAATCCTGCGATCATTCCGGCAATCCACGCACTGTGCATCAAACCAAACAAAAGTGACGATACAAGCCATGCGACCCATGAAAAACGAATTTTCTCGCCTATCTTAAACGTGCTTTTTGACAGTCGACCCAGTATATATCCACGAAAAGCCAGCTCTTCTGCCAGGGGCACAGTAATAACAGAGCCAATCACTCGAAAGGTAAGCCACAAAACAACTGCGCCACCTGAAAGTTGCGAAAGTTCGTTGCCGACCAGCACACTTCTATCAGGATTGTCAGGCACGAGCACTAGCCACACAAGAAAAACAGCACCCCCAGCAAGCACAGGTGTCCAGGCCAGAATATAAGGTGTTAGGCGATAGTGATGCCACAGTGCAATCAAGACTCCGCCAGTCGCAATCACCCGCGCTGGATAAAGCCAATCGATATCAGCCGACAAGGCAGAGGTCAGAAGTGTCATAGATAACAGAACAACCAACGGCAGAAGCAGTGCGACGGGTGTGTTTATGCCTAAAGACTTTGATTCGCCATGGTCACCGTGAGTAAAGAATTTTAGGTTGTAGGAGAAAACAAGCAACCCAACCGAAACCAAAATGAAAGATATCCACCCTGCTTGGCTGTGAAAGCCACCAACAGCAATTCGAGGAGAAATCTCCTCTCCAATAATAATTAAGAGCACTATTCGTATCGCGTTAAAACACCAAATAGCGACAATCCCAATCGGGAAAAGTAGGAGCGCCTGTGGAAACTTAAAGTCTCGCCTGAACACAGATAAGAACAGAGCTGTAAAAACGGTTACCAACCCGATCCCTTCATACCCAGAGCATACTGCACTGATACGTACTAAAAAATCCGGGGTTCCTAGCAGAAACTGCTGCGGATCAGCAACTATCTGAGAATAAAAAAGACCCAGTAACCAAGCAGATGTTTGGAACGTTACTTCGCTTAATGGCGACCAAAGCTGCTGAGAATAGATTGCCACAGCTAAAGTAGACACTGAAACAACACAGGCCAAGGCTATCGAAGTCTTTTCTTGTTGCACAAACCGAACCCAATAAGACATCGGAGACAGCAACATTATCCAAAGCACAAATACTGTCGGCAACAACACTAACCATAACAACGGTACAAAACCCTCGACTTGCTTGTCGACTCCAGGGTTACCAAAAATCAAATGAGTCGTGAAGAAAAACAAACCATAGGCTGTTAGCTGTGAAACTAACAAAGGCACAAACGAACGGCCTCGCGCATTATCGACAGCATCTTGGTAGTAGTGTGTCAGTCGAGGACCCACACTCAGTAAAACCGCGACGACAAATACAATGGCTACTTTGAAAGCATATCCACCGTAGGCTAACCACTGAGCCCAAGAAACGTGTGTCGCCTCCAATAGGCCTAGCGCATCGTAGCGAAAGGAAATGGCAAGCAGTTCACCAACCAGCAAACCGAGAATCAGAACAAAGCCAATTCCAGTCTGCCCTCGTTCTCGAACCAATGGTTTCCCGATGCCAACTTTATCTTTGCGATTTGGCACCCGTTCACCATCTCTGCTTAAATCAGCAGACAATCTATCAACTATGACAACTCGGTGCGCCGTCTTTCTCTAATAAGTGCAATAAAGGCTGCTATCAATCCGAAGCCAAGAAACGCAAAGCTTCCATCAAACTCCGGTACTGTTGCGACTACCATTCTTGCTGGAAAGTCTACTTTTGACGGTATAAATATTGGTTTGGGATCATCTTCAACCGGCACCACAGGTGGTGGTGTTGCCTCTACAGTACCTTGATCAGGAGGTGGTGGTGCCTCTACAGTACCTTGATCAGAAGGTGGTGGTGGTGGTGCCTCGACAGTACCTTGATCAGAAGGTGGTTGCGCTGCCGGCGGCGGATCTTGAGGCACTACCAGTGTACTGGGACTTGAGTGTTTTGATTTATCTTCGGTTTCACCCACCTCTTTATAATCGGGGGTGCCGCTGAATTGCCCCTCTCCATCGTAACCCCAGGAGAAACCCTCCATGATTGGATCAGCCAAGGCTGATGCAGTAAAGGTCAAACTTACTACTAGAACGGCGGTTTCTAACGCGAATTTCATAATTTCTATCCAAACTTAACAAGGCTCATTGTCTAGTATGGGATTATAGGTTTGAATCCGGGAGAATCTGAGAGCTAGGATGTCAGTGAGTTGTGAGGTAACACTTACACTTAGGTAAGCCTTAAGGAAGATACGTCTTTGTGAACCCAGCTGCCATCAACTCATTTGTGACTAGAAGTTACTACCTCGTATTACGAGCAAATATTTGCAAGCGAATTGTCATATTCTCTGAACCTAAGTCGCTTACAAAGCGTCACATCTGCCCCTCCAAACTATGTAATGCTGAGCACAATTACTCACGGAGAACTTATCGTGGAAAAAACAGTTCTGAAGCGAAAGAAAGTAGTTGTTAACAGACGCAAACCCACCGCCCACGCTAATACACCTGAGAAACGCTCTGCGCCGTTAGATGAACGCCCACGAGACTCCTACATTGTGCCCTGGTGCTAAAGCATAAATTCAGTTGCTACACCACAAATTCTCTACACAGTAATTTTATTGCAGCAAATTCCTATTGAGGTCATCATTCAGTCGCACTACTGTTCTTAGAGTTGAGAAGCAAATATGGCCATTCAACGCATTCACCATGTGGCATATCGTTGTACAGATGCGAAGCGTACGGTCGAATTTTATCGAGACAACCTCGATATGGCATTTAAACTAGCATTTGCGGAGAACCAGGTACCATCTACCGGTGAGCCAGACCCCTACATGCATGTCTTCTTAGATGCGGGTGGCGGCAACGTACTCGCTTTTTTTGAACTGCCTAACTCTCCCCCACTGGGCAGAGATGAAAATACGCCAAATTGGGTGCAACACATCGCTTTTGAGCTAAATGATCTAGCCGAGATGGAATCTTATAAGTTGCGTTTAGAGGCGAATGGCATCGACGTCCTCGGCCCAATAAACCATGGAATATTTGACTCTATTTATTTCTTCGACCCTGATGGCCATCGCCTTGAATTTGCGGTTAACAAAGGAACTAAGGAACAATTTGATCAATTGAAAAGTGTCGCGGGTGACATGCTGGAAGAATGGAGTATCACCAAACGCGCACCACGACATGCAGATTGGTTACATGCATCTCCTTCGCCAGACCCTTAAAGGCGGATGATCGATCTGCGGCAATTGTCAGTAGAGTTCTACTCAAACCCCTATCCTGTCTATCAGCAATTACAATCAACACACCCCGTCGCAGCTATGCCGGACGGGGGGTATTTTATCACCGGCTACAATGATGTGCGCAACATCTACCGAGCGCCCAACCTTTTCAGTTCCGACAAGCGCATCCAATTCGAACCACTGTTTGGTAAAGAATCTCTGTTATTTGAACACCACACCACCAGTCTAGTCTTCAACGATCCACCACTACACACTCACGTGCGCAAAGCGATTGGCAACGCCCTAT
>JAADHW010000114.1 GCA_013151695.1 Gammaproteobacteria bacterium | reverse complement strand
ACCCGAGGATGAGGTGACCTCAATACTTTCGTTGGGATCGCCTTGGAAGTGCAGGTTGAGATCATCGCCTTGTTGTGAAATCAAAGTCAGTGTTTGCCCATCCGAAAGTGCGACAATACTCTGGCTTTGCAGCGTTGAATTTGCATTGATCGCATCTGCTAATTCATCAAGTGAACTGAAACCGGTAATAAGCTGGCCATTCACCGCCAACTCGACCGGCACACCACTGTCGTAATCAACCAGGTTTGATATTTCAAGACTGGTTCGCGCAGAAGCACTGACACCCGCCAGACTACTAATCTGCTGTGCGATAGCGCGTGCAGAACTGCCTGCTGCTATAGCCACTGTAGGTTGCGACAACACTTCGCCAGTGATTGGGTCTAAGGTGGTAATTTGCACTGACCCCGACGGATAATTGTTAGGACTAGGGCTGAGATCACTGACTAAGCTCGCTGCAGCCAGCGCTGCTACTGCCGGACCAGAGCTGTGCGTTACAGTACTACCTTGTTCATACGGAAGCACAGAATTCAGTATTCCAGGTATGTAGGTTTGCAAGCCGATATCAGGGTTCAGAGGTTGTGGGTTTCCGGGGTTAGAGTTATCCAGAACTTCATACTGCACATCGTTGACAAAACGAACGAGCAACGGTGGCACTAAACTCTGATCATCGCCGAACATACCACTCATCGAATCAGTAATCGCGCCTACCGTCATGACTGCCGAGCCTTGATTCGCAACCCCCGCCTCAATCAATACCGGACTTGAAAGCGCCAAGCTGCTCACATCGCTTAATGCGACACTCATCTCCGTACCGATACTGGCGTAGGGCCGAATCCTGATGGTCTGCCCAGGTTGAAAATCTCCAGCAGCGAACTCAATTCTTAAGCCATCAAATTCGACAGTTTGAGGCGTCGTAAGAGAGGCGCCTTGAAAGACCATCTCTCCATCAATAGACCTTTCAATTGTAAACGAACCATTTTCAGCAACCCGAAACTCATAGTCCGAAGGATCAAAAGATAGCGGATCGTCAATAAAAACATTCACTGTGGCTGTTGCCAGTGAACCATTGCCGTTGTCGAAGGCAACAATTCGCTGGCCTACTAAGTTTGGGTTATTGATATCGCTAAAGAAATTCAGCCCAAATTCGCCATTCGCATCAATGCCAAGGGCATGTTGCTGATTGAAGGCAACCACGATAGAGGCCGCCATATAACCGATTTCGTTTTGCGCGGGTTCTAACACCTGGCTTCTATAGCTCAATAGACCACCCATCTCACCGCCACTAATTGCCGAGGTGATATTTTGGCTAACAGAATTCCCAACAGGAGCTAGCATCACAGCCCCTTGAGAAGATATATCTAGTTGTGCTGCCTGAGCACCGAGAACTAGCGTCTGCCCCTTGCCAATAAAGACACTCACCTGCCCATCAGCTTGTTCCGATGTGGTGACGCTGGTGAGTGAGGCCAACTCTTTGAGCAACCCATCGCGTTGATCCAGCAGTTGGTTGATCGAACCAGAAGCTTGATCACCTTGAACGTTTGCAATACGCACATTTGAATCTGCGATCAAGCGGGCTAAGTCGTTGACTTGTTTAGCAGCAGCATCTAGCGACGCAACGATATCAATAGCCTGTTGGTTAACGCGCTCTGCAACACCTTGAAATCGCTGTGCAAGAGATTCACCCCGAGACAGCACAAACTGTCGAGCGGTGGAGTCAGACGGGTTACTTGATGCATTATTCAGCGCATCAAAAAAATCTTGTAGCGCACTATCTAAACCAAACCCATCATCAAACAGCGAACCCTCTAACTGACCAATTCGCGTTGAAAATGTGTTGAGCTCACTGCTGAGCGCTTGATCAATACGGATTTGATTGCCGATAAATTGATCAGCAATACGGGTGATCTTGTCAACCCGAGCACCGGCGCCAGAAAATGTACCCACCGAGACACCGCCCGATTGAGCAACCAGGTCAGCACGCTGCCGACTGTACCCAGGGGTACTGGCATTTGTGACATTTTGACCCGTGACATTTAAAGCGGCTTGTTGCGCCTTCAGGCCATTGACACCAATATTAAGGAGTGACGCCATCTAGAAGTCCATACTCGAAATTCGCTGTATCACGTCTTTTAGCTTAGCTGCGTATTTCGGATCCGTCGCATAACCTGCATCTTGTAGCGCTTCGACGTAACGAGAAGGATCAGCAGTGACAAGCACTTTTGCATAGCGAGAGGAATCGCGTAAAGTATCCACGTAATCTCTAATACTGCTGTCCCAATCTGGATAGGCTTTGAAAGAAGACATTTTGTCGATCCAATTGCCAAGAACAAATTCTTTGCTGTGAATATCAATAGACGCTTCTGACGTATTGTTACTCTTCATGCCAAACAAATTGTGCGATAACGTACCGGATAAAGTTTGAATGATCTTGCTCCCCCAACCTGTTTCGAGTGCAGCTTGGGCGGTCATGGCAACCCCTGGCAAGCCCCTTTGCTCCGCTATGCGCGCGATGCGCGGGCCAATTTCTTCAAGGAATGCTTGAGCATCAGAAAATACCGAAGTGCGAATTCCGCGGTTGTCACTTGTTTGAGCGAGACCCGTTTGAGTAGGATCCGTTTGAGCCAGAGCTGTTTGGGCCATATCCTTTTTGACGATGGCATTTTGAGGCACAACTGTTGCAGTGTTAGCAACTGGGGGTATGACCGCAGGAGCTGTTGGACTAATCTGAGTTGTGTCGCCGCGCAGTTGTCGAACAATAACCGGAGCCAACCCAATACCACCATTTTGAGCCATGTGAACAGCCATTTGGCTATCAAACATCTCCTGCTGCATTTGCATTTCTTTGCCACCAAACATGCCATCATCTGATGCAATGGCCGCATTGGATTCGCGCGCACTTTTTAGCCACATATTGATAAACACGCTTTCAAAATGTTTGGCTGCAGCTTCCAAACCGTCCTTTTTCGTGGGCAGCGATTTAGCGTCCTGAACAAGACCGGTAATGTCGGTATACGACAATGTGGCAGGTGCAATACTCGGCATCAGATCACTACCAATTCCGCTCGCAGTGCGCCTGCTTGTTTTAGAGCCTCCAATATGGCCATGAGATCACCCGGGGCCGCCCCCACCTCATTCACAGCAGTTACAATGTCTTGTAGCTGCACGCCTGGAGCAAAATAGAACATTCGACTGTCTTCTTCGACTACTTCAATTTGACTGTTAGCGGTGACAACAGTTTCACCTTCGCTGAGCGCGTTGGGCTGTGAGACCAGATTCGACTCAGCAATAGTGACACTAAGAGATCCATGAGTTATTGCAGCCGGGGAAACCTCGACACGTTGCCCTATGACAATGGTGCCGGTTCGTGAATTAATCACTACCTTGGCCGCAGTTGTGCCTGGCTCTATATCTAAATTTTCCAATACCGACAGAAAAGCAATCCGCTGACTCGCGCTCTGTGGCGAACGTACCGAGATAGAAATCGCATCTATGGGTGCTGCCACTTCCGGACCAAAAGTTGTGTTAATTTTTTCTACTACTCGTCGTGCGGTAGTAAAGTCGGCTCGATGCAAATTGAAAATGATGTTTTTGGCGCTAGAGAATCCATCCGGCGCAGCACGTTCTACAATAGCACCACTGGGGATGCGTCCGACACTAGGCACGTTGACAGTGACAGAAGAGCCATCATTACCATCGACACCAAAACCACCCACCACTAAGCTGCCCTGGCCGATAGCATACACCTGACCATCTAGCGCTTTTAGCGGTGTCATTAACAGTGTGCCCCCGCGTAAGCTTTTTGCATTGCCAACGGAAGACACGGTGATATCAATGGTTTGACCAGGTTTAAAAAAGGCCGGCAGCTCCGTATGCACGGTAACCGCGGCGACATTTTTCAGCTGGAAGGTTGCGCCTTTAGGTAATTGAATACCCAGTTGCAGCAACATATTTTTGAATGTTTGAGTAGTAAACGGAGTTTGGCTGGTTTGGTCGCCGGTACCATCTAAACCCACCACTAACCCATACCCAACTAGTTGATTGCTGCGCACGCCTGAAACGGACGCAAGATCTTTCAGTCTTTGCGCCACTGCACCTTGTGCTACTAACAGCAATATAACTACGACAATGACTTTGTTCATTCTCATTCCTTAAAAGGGAAAAACCGTACCGAAGAAGAATTTAGTCAGCCAGCCCGCTTCATTGGCTTGAGCAAGCACTCCGGTACCACTGTAAGCAATACGCGCATCAGCCAAACGTTGGGACGAAACACTGTTGTCACCGCTTACATCTTCCGGCCGAACAAGCCCGCTGACACGAACATATTCTTCGCCCCGATTAAGCCGAAACCACTTTTCGCCTTGGATCTTCAGCAAGCCGTTTGGGAGTACATCTGCAACCACTGCGGTAATGGTGCCAGACAAACTATTACTTTGATCGCTCGCGCCTTCACCACTGAAATCTATGTCACTTTCGATTTGGTTGAATATGTTGACGGCACCGGCTCCACGAACCAAATTACCAAGTATTCTTGGATTATCGAGGCTGCTAGAGGTTCCCTTTTGCATAGAAGTTTCTGCACTCTTACTTGATCGCGTGCTCTCCTCAAGAATAATGGTCACCACATCGCCGATACGCTTAGCACGCCGATCATCAAAAAGAGCCAAGCTATGGCTCACGCCGTACAACGACCCCGGACTAGCCGGTTTGGCTTCTTCAATTTGCGGCCACACTGGGCGATATTGTGGCTCTTCACGAACAGGTTGTGGTGTGACACACCCGGCTAACATACAAATCAACGTTGCGCTGGTGAGCACCTTTACTAGCTGGGACATCACTTCAATACTACCCCTTAAAGATTCTGCGACAGATACTGCAGCATTTGGTCTGCTGTGCTCACTACCCGAGCATTCATTTCGTAGGCCCTTTGGGTGGCAACCATATTGACCATCTCTTCTACAACCGAAACGTTGGAAGATTCCAATACACCTTGTAACACTTCTCCTACGCCATTCTGGCCAGGCGTAGATTGTTGAGGCGTGCCACTGGCAACGGTTTCGCGGTACAGGTTACCCCCAGCAGCTTCTAAACCTGCTGCATTGATAAAGTTGACCAATTGAATATTGCCCACTTGTGCTGGTGCAGTTTGGCCGGCCACCAACGCACTCACCGTACCGTCCCGGCCAATGGAAATGTTGATCGCCCCCTGCGGTATGTTGATAACAGGCTCTAACGTATATCCTTGTGAATTGACAATCTGACCGTTTTGATCGATGGAAAATGATCCTGTGCGAGAGTAGCCAACGCTGCCGTCGGGCAGGCTGATCTGAAAGAACCCACCGCCTTCAATAGCTAAATCAAGGTTCCGCTCTGTGGTTTGAAAGGAACCCACAGTAAATTGTTTTTGCGTGCCTGCAACTCGCACGCCGGTACCCAGCTGTACGCCAGTAGGCAGGGTTGAATCTTGCGAGGACTGACCACCTGGTTGCTGACTAATTTGGTACATCAGATCTTCGAACACAACCCGATCCTTTTTAAAACCCGTTGTACCGACGTTAGCAAGGTTGTTTGAAATGGTTCTTAGCGCTGTATCCTGTGCACTCAAACCGGTCTTACTAATCCATAATGCTGAGTTCATAATTAACCAATCCTTAGTAGTTGACTGGCAGCCTGATCATTTTCATCTGCCACACGCATCATGCGTACTTCCAATTCAAATTGACGCGATAACGCCAGCATTCTTGTTAGTTCATTGATTGCACTGACATTGCTGGATTCTAAAAAACCAGAAGTCACTCGCACATTGATGTCGGCTACAGAAACTTCACGGTCTACTCGCGCAAGATAGCCGGTAGGATGCCTCGCTATTTCGCTCGCCGGTGGGTTAACCAACTTCAAACGGTCAAGGGTGACTAACGACTCAGGCCCCTGCCCCTCGGGCTGGATGGTTAATGTTCCATCGCTGCCAATCAGTAAGTTTTCGCCTGGGGGAACAGCGATGGGACCACCCTGACCAAGCACTAAGTGACCGTCATAGCTGAGCAGTTGACCGGAGGCATCTATTTGTAATGAACCGTTACGGGTAAAGCCTTCGCTACCGTCAGACAACAAGACTGCTAACAAACCATCACCATTGATGGCAAAATCAAGTGATCGATCTGTCAGCATTTGCGTTCCATGGGACATATCCACGCCCTCTGTATGACTCACTTTCGCAGCCCCAGACTGTTGCACAGTGCCGTCTACATCCGTGCCTAAGACTCGTGCGAGATCTGCTCGAAAGCCCACTGTCGAAACATTCGCAAGATTGTTTGCATGGGCAGCCTGAGCTCGCTCAACATTACCCAAAGCGACCTTACTGATGTAAAGTATTCGATCCATTAGATGTTAATTATCGTCTGCGTAATTTCATCCGCAGTTGTAATGGTCCGCGAGTTTGCTTGGAAATTACGCTGCGCGATAATCAGTTGTACCAGTTGCTCAGAGAGTTCGACATTCGAATCTTCCAATGCGCCAGAGGCGATACTACCGAGCGACCCGGAAGCCGGTGCCGCTACCACAGCTGCACCAGATTGATTAGTTTCTATCCAGGATGTGTCACCAATAGCCTGCAAGCCTTGCGTGTTATTGAAATTTGCTAACGCCACCTGACCCAAGGTAGATGTTTGGCCATTAGTAAAACGCGCAGCGACTATGCCTTCTCCGTCAATAGCCAGGCCAGACAGCTTGCCGGTTGTATAACCATCTTGTTCAATGGAGCCTAGGGCGAATTCTCGTCCGTACTGAGTAGAATCTGTCAAACGAATTTCAAAATTAGAACTACCCGGGGGTTGTGCTATCGGCAGAGCACCACCACCAAGCGTATTAAGCGGACCGGTGGCACCGTTCGGATTACCCTGTGAGTCCAGTGGCGTCCAATTGGAAATGAGTATTGGGTCGGTACCTGCCGGATTAAGAGTGCCGTCCGTATTGAACTGCAACGCAAACCTTGAGCGTGTCGACTCTTGATTCTGTGGGGGTGGTAGGTTTAGATCTGGATCACCAATATCTACCCCATCTATTTGCGCATAAATACTCCATCGGTTTTCCTCTTCTCCAGCTACGCCGGGTGTAAATCTCTCCTTAACAAAATATAAAGACAATGCATGTGGATTACCCAAGCTGTCGAATATGGTCAACGACGTTGCAGCGTTATAAGTATCTTGGTTCGAAGGTTCAAACGTGCGCAGTGCGAATTCCGTAAACGCGCTATCGTCCAAAACACCAAACAAATTGGTGACTGCGGGAGATGCATTGGCAAATACAACGCCTTCACCCATGGTGAATTCAACTGTACCTCCAACTGAAACAACATTGCTACCAGACGTGTCTAGAGTCGTGTTTGCACCCTGCGTACCAGCTATTTCAAGCGTATCCACAGCCCCACCTGTTGCAGAGAACACCAAGTCATTACCCACCGCATCAGAAATTACTAGATCGCCACCAGTATCGATGGTGGCTGTCACGGTACCTAAGCCTGGCAAACCTAGGTTTATCGTATCAGCCAATCCCTGTAGCGTTGTACCCGACACCGGCACACCATTTATCGACAAGCTCAAACTACCACTGGTGTTGTTATAACCTGACGCAGGAATGGTAGCCGTGTTAGAAGCAGTTGCGTTCACATCAGGGACATTGGTACTAGAAAACTGAGTTGCAATTTCCGCAGCCGAGGCTCCTTCAGCTATGGTAACTGTTCGCGTACTGCTGTCTGGGTAAACCACATCAACAGATTGCGCACTATAACCGTTACTGGCTGCAGCAATACCCGGAACCGAAATACCCGTAGTAAGATTCAAGACGCTAACAATGTCGCCCTGAGCCACACCATTATTACTTGCGTCCAGATTGCCGATAGAAATCGTTGACGACTCCCCAGCAACGCTACTGTAGAACTCAACACGCGAGCTATCTGCCGGATCGACCCGTATTTCAACACTCAGCCCAGAAGCGAGTAAGTCATCCTGAATTCCAGCAACTAACGAGGCAGCATCGGTAATGTTTGAATCAAGGTTAACCGTCACCGTACCGTTGTTCCCAGACGAACCTGAAACCGTGACATCAAATGCTGCGGTAGAAGCTGTGCCAACTACACCAACAGTTGGCGTACCACCGTAAGGGTCCGCATTGTCGTTGCTCGCACCAGCACCACCCCCTTGACCCAAGGCAATACCACCTAATGCGGCTTCTATGTCTGCCTGGGTGACCCCTGTACCGTATCCCGAGCCATCATCGTTAGGGTCTATAGTGATGGTACTGTTCTCTCCAGTATTCAACGCATAAAACTGTAATCGACCAATGTTATTTGGGTCTTCTCTAACATCAAGACCAATACCCGTGCCACCAAGATCATTGCGAATATCAACAATCAAATCTTGTAGCGTGGCAATGTTGGTGTTTAAGGTAATGGTCGCTGTCGTATTTTCGCTACCCACACTAGAGCCCGAAAGTTGAACTTCAAAACTAGTGGCGGCGGCGCCAGTGAAGTCAAAGCCGACGTTGGCGGCACCCGCTGATATATTGGATTGAGTGTTCACACCAAAATCGAATGGGGTAGGTGCGCCATTGGTTTCAAGAGTAGTCGGGGTTGAGGTAGGCAATCCTAGTTGCCCAGAGCCTACGGCGATACCTGAGCTGGTCAGCGAACTGCCTAACTCAGACAATACCAAAGCCCGTGCATCCAAATTAACACTGGCTTCAACCAGAGTGGTTTGTAACGGTGGCAAACTGTCGGTGCTGATCTGTAGATCACCCAAGATGCCACTCAATGTACCTGTTTGATTGGCTGTAAAGCCTTGCACTCGAGCGCCGGATCCAGAGACAATAAACCCTTGATCATCTACGCCGAATGCACCCGCGCGGGTAAACGTTCGTGCCCCGCCATCGCTAAGCACAAAAAAACCATTGCCATCAATGGCAAGATCTAAACTGTTATTGGTAAACGAAATATTGCCTTGGTCAAACTGTTGTGCGACGCGAGCCAATTTCACACCACTGCCTATTTGGTTTGATCCAGACCCCAACAAACTCGATGCGTATACATCGGCAAATTCTGCCCGGCTACCTTTAAAACCTACCGTACTGGCGTTTGCAATATTGTTACCGGTCACACGTAAGTCACCAGATGCTGCCGTTAATCCACTTAATGCTGTGTTAAAGCCCATTGAACACTCCTTGTTCTAAATTTGTCGAAAAGTTCTGTGATAAAACACCGTAGTGTCGCTATTGAATTTCTTTGATTTGAACTGCAGGTACCGCTGCACCACCGGATAGGTTCGCCACTAACCCAGCGTCTGTGATAGACACACTAACAACACGCTCTGGTAGATTAATTTCGTGAGCAACACGCTCACCTTCAGCACGGGAAAATGCAGACAACTGGAATACGCCTGGTTGCACTTGGGTGCCTGCATCCGTAGTGCCATCCCAGGAGAAGCGTAGGTTTGATCCTTCCTGTGCACCCAGATCGAAGCTCTTAATGAGGGCTCCGGTTATATCGCGAATCTCCAATTGCAAATCACCTACAGATTCTTGCAGGTCGATAGTTCCAGCAATGCCTCCTGCGGCATTGAGACCAGATTGACTACCCGGTGCCAGTACATTGCGCCCAACCAAGGCCGCAGCATCCATGGTTAAGCCGGTGCGTAGCGTACTCACCAGCCCATCCATAGATTCGTTTAGGTTTTGGATACCTTCTAAACTTGAAAATTGCGCAAGCTGGCTGATAAACGCCTCATTCTTTGCCGGTTCAAGTGGGTCTTGATTCTGTATCTGGGCGATCATCAATTCCAAAAAAGCTGTTTTACCTAACTGTTCTTTATCATCGCGCGCAGAGGCTGGTTCAGCGGCCCGACCCACCCGTGTAACGCCCGGAATTTCTATTTCCATAACTTACTTTCCTAAATTGAGTACACGTTCAGTCATACTCTTGGCTGTGTTCATCACTTCTACGTTCAATTGAAACGAACGAGATGCAGATATCATGTTGGCCATTTCTTCAACCACGCTGACATTGGGGTAAGCTACATAACCTTCATCGTTGGCATAGGGGTGATCTGGTTCATATCGGATACTCAGCGGCTTAGCGCTTTCGAGCACTTTTGGCACCTGAACGGTGATTACTTGTTCATCTTCTGCAAAGGCATCCACCGCCTTGGCTTGTAAAAGGGGATAACGAGCACGATAAGTATCTGCCGGATCTGCTGTAACACTTTCTGCATTCGCAATGTTGCTGGCAGTTGTGTAAAGCCGTAGCGATTGGGCAGCCATGCCACTTCCGGAAACATCAAAAACGTTGAGTAATGACATAATCTATTCCCCCTTAATGGCCGACATCAGGCCTGACAAGCGGCCATTGACAAACCGTAAGCTGGCCAGAAATTGCATGCTATTTTTCGCAAACTCTGCTTGTTCCACTTGCGCCTCTACCGTATTGCCTTCTAAAGACGGCATTTGTGGAACCCGATACTTCAGGTCGTCCGGTCCACCCATGCTAACTTGTCCTTGGGTCATATGACTTTCGTGGGTCAATCTCATTCGCGTGGCAGACGGAGTTGCCGCATCGGAGACCCTTTGTAGGATCGATTGAAAATCAATATCCCGGGCCTTGTATCCAGGTGTATCCGCATTCGCGATATTTTGTGCCAACACCTGGGTGCGATTGGCCCGCAGCGATAGCGCTTGTGGGTGCATACCTAAGGCATTGTCGATTCCGATTTTCACGCTTGACCTCCTTTTGCGGCAAACGCACATGTGTTGGCAGTTAAGCTAGCAAGCATCGTGCCAATATCGATTAAACCGATGTGTCAGGCTTTATTCTGGAAGAACTACCGCGTAGGCACCCTACTTCGCCGGAAAACCGGCAAGTATTAGCCGCTGGGAATAATTCTGCCCACTTGTGCTAGTACTTGCCTACTACCTGTAAGAGGAGACCCCGGGTGAAGGGATATTTCATTGCACTATACCTACTACTGGGCCTACTACTGGCCACAACCAACCTACATGCAGCGCCAATGAACGCGATTGTCGAGCACGCACATGAGTCGGTGCAACAAGCTGTACGAGCCCAATTTGGCGTTGATGCAACGCGTATCGAGATATTGCCGCTAAATAATTCTCTGCGGTTGCGTGCCTGTGATGAATTCACCACCGAAGTTAAATCCACAAGGTTGTATGGAAAAGTACCCGTAAGAGTAAGCTGTACTTCTCCCATCCCTTGGTCGATATACGTTTCTGCGCAAGTTGATATAAAGGTAGGGGCTGTGGTTGCGAGTCAAGCAGTAGCGCGGGGCCAACGATTAACCCGCCAACATCTTGAAATCAGACAAGTCTCCCTGACGGAATTACCAGCGCAACCGATTAAACGTATTGAGGATGCCATGGGTAAAACCAGCCGCCGTAGTCTCGTAGCCGGTCGTGCACTAAACCTAGCGTTGTTGACAACCCCTCACGCCGTTCGCAAGGGCGAGCGGGTTCACATCGAATCGGTGCGCGGTGGCGTACACATTCAAACCTATGGAGTTGCATTGAATTCAGGTTTTGTGGTAATGTGCTCGATTTCGGCAAGGCTCACTGCGTCCGTTGGATCGGCCAAGGCGATACCGAGAACCTTGTCCACGCCGATATCGCAAGGCCCCATCGCATCGTCCTAACCAGTCGGTCCTCTAGTGCCTGTCCCAAATACTGGCTATTTTGGACAAGAACCCACTAATCTCACCTTTTTTCGAAATTTAGCTAAAGTTAATCAGTACCCAGTCGATATCGACTATAGGCAAAAACGTATATCGAGCCCAGAGCATGGCAATAGAAGTAAATTCAAACCAATCTGGACCCATCAGGGACCAGAATTCGGCGAAGACACAACCAGCAGAAGCCCAGCAATCACAAGCTAGGGCTCATCGAGCAGAGGCAGATCGTAAGACTGCCCAGCGCGAGGACTCTGTGCGCATCAGTGATGACGCTAATTCCTTACGCGAGCTCGCAAAGAACATTGACAGCCAAGATAGCTTTGATGAAGCCAAGGTAAACGAAATTAAGCAAGCCATTACAGAAGGCCGCTACCCCGTCAATAGCCGCCAACTTGCGGAGAATTTTTTGGAACTAGAATCGCATATCATTCAATAGGTTATAAGTTTAATTGGATGTTTAAAGAGAAGATCATATGAGCAGCAATCAAGCATCTGAACTGGCCCAAACAATTTCCGCTGATTTGCAACTACTGCTACAGGTATTGGCCGCCGAGCGGATTGCTCTCATTCATCACGACACCGAAGAATTAGCCTCTATAACCGCACAAAAACAGACCATATGCCAGGCTATTCAAAACACAGTCCAAGCGCATCCTGAAGCGCAATCGCTGTTCGAATCGGACACAGGTCACAAAACCATCACCGAACTCGCACTGGCCGCGAAAGAGTCCAACATAGTTAACGGAAAGATTTTGCATCGTTCACAACAATCTGTACGAGAGATATTGAACATACTAAGTGGAAAATCGCTTGAAGGACTCTACGGCCAAAGTGGCCAACCAACACCGGAATCAGACGCGGACAGCCGAGCCTTTGCGCGGGCCTGACGGCCAGGACAGTAGGTACCTGGAGTCAGACACTGAAATACGGAGATGCTTTAAGCTATTTCGTGACCAGCGCACCATACTCAACATAAGTTTGGACAACACCTCTGGATCATTCAGCCACCAAACCATGACATGCAGGGTCTTAGACATAAACGACACTGATTTCCTCATAGAAGACATTAATCCTCGAACAGCATTGTCAGACCTTCGTACCAAACCCACATTTACGCTTTCCGTACGCGGCCAAGGAATGTTTGCCTTCATTGAGGAAATGCATATCAGCGACGTAGGTGTGGAGCGCAATCTACCCTACTTCCACGTGCCACTACCTAAGAAAATGCTTTATCAACAACGCCGTAAAGGCGCACGATTTCGACTGCCTCTACTAGTGACCGCTGCCGGTGCAAGCATCACCTTATTTCGCGATACACCAAGTACCGGCCGTATACTGGATATTTCTGCCGGTGGCTGTCGCGCAGAATTTGATCTGCCCCTCGGTTCGCCCATAAACCAAGATGAGGTTGTTAAACGCTGCACCATTACACTGCCTCCTCGCCTAGAATTGAACGGCGAAGGTGTGCTGCGTCATCATAAGTTGACAAAAAACCATACAGTAGTTTGTGGCATCGAACTGACAAAAATGCAGATTACAGATAGGCGGCGCTTGGAACAATTTATCCAAACCATTGCCCGCACGGCACAAACATCCTAAGTTTTAGTAAATCTTTGCCAATCTTGAGGTGTATCTACATCCCATATCTCGTCGAGTAAGTAAGAACTCATACCGCATTCTTTCGAACAGCTTATTGTCTGTTGCAAAACCTCGCCTGTCCCCCACTCAATCGATTGGAATATAGCCGCTGGGAAATTGTCTCTTATTGCGATTAACCCATAGCCACCATCTTCTGCAGGGCCAAGAACCAAGTCATGATTTTCAAGTTGACGAAAAGCACCCTCCACGTATGCCGCATCTATGGGCGGGCAATCGCTGCCGACGAGACACACACGAGACGAGCCTTCATCTAACAAACAACGAATCGTCGCCGCCATTTTCTGGCCTAGATCGCCAGCATATTGGGGAAGAAGTTCAAAGTCATGATCTGTCGCCCAACGCTGACTGCAGGCATCTATCTCAGTCACCCAGAGAGTTTTACGACCAACCTCAATGGTTTCAAGCTGCCTGAGTGTTCTCTCTACCAAGATACAATGTACTGTCAGGGCACCGCGCTCACCTAAGCTGGGTATCAAGCGCGACTTAGCTTTGCCTAGAATTGCCGAACGCGCAAAGACCGCCACCGCACAAAGGTCATCAACCCCCATAGTAGTCTCGATGTAAAGCTGCCGCACTTGCACCGAAGTAGTAGCGCAGGCGAAACCACCACATGCCTATTATGGTGCGAAGCACCCCATTAGCTTGCCAGCGACGTGGCGAAGTAACGATTATTCCAGGCAACGTCACAAACTGATTGGAGTGTTTTGCACGCAATCGACTGCTGAGTTCGATGTCTTCCATTAACGGCTGTGCTGGGATCCCGCCGACACTGTCTATTAGGGAACGGTGCGCAAACATGCCTTGGTCGCCGGTGCATATTTTTGTTAACCTCGAACGCCAATTCATCAATTTTGCCACCACAGCCACACCCGGTATATTCACATCAAAACGACCCCAGCATGGCGCATCGTCAGCAACTACCTTCTCGATCGAGGCAATGACTTCAGCACAAAGCACTGTATCTACATGCAGTATCCATATCCATGGCGCACAAGTGTTGTTGACGCCCAAAGCGATTTGTTCCCCTCGTGACAATGTGCAGTGCAAATACTGTGCCCCGGCACCTTGCACAATTTCACGAGTGCGATTACTGCACTCACCGTCAACGACAACACACGGTATTTTGTGAGCAACCTGGGATAACAGCCTCGACAGTGCAGTGTTGTCTTGGTACACAGGCACAACCACACACGCTTGGCTTAAATACGCCATAGAGTGCCAACTAAAATTTTGTTGGATGGCTTGTTATTCAGCGCTTTTAACCTGCAGTTAACTCAGAACGTCTTGCGCTAGCTTCTGAATACCGGCGACCGGATCTGCGCCAAGAGCCTGCAACGGCACCAGCAGCCGTTGTGCACCTGCACTGGCAAGCTTTTCTACTGCCTCAGTTCCACCTTGCCCTGTCCACATACAGGTGATTTCTATATCACTGCGCGAACGATTTTGGCTTTCACAAGCAGCGTCGAGCTGAGCAACCCCTTGTTTGAGCTGGTCGGCATCTGTTGTTGGCGCAAACCAACCTTGGGCATATTTAGCCGTACGTTCAAAGGCTTTACCCTTATCCCCACCGATCACCACCGCAAGCTCTTTCGCTGCGGGATAACTTTGAAAGCCTTGCCAATCAACATGTTCACTAGTGTGGTCTACGACATCACCCGACCAGACTTTACGCATCGCTTCAATATAGTCATCGAAGCGCGCACCACGCTTGGCAAAGGGCACACCCATGGCTTTGAACTCTTCTTGCAGCCACCCAATACCCAAGCCCAATAACAACCGGTGCTCACTAACAAAGTCCAGACTGGCGGCTTGTTTTGCTAAAGTCAGCGGATTGGTTTGCGGCAGGATATTCACACCAGTACCCAATTTGAGTGTCTTGGTATGGGCTGCAAGGTGAGACAGCGCAATCAACGGGTCTATAAAATTCGTATC
>JAADHW010000282.1:11831-13517 GCA_013151695.1 Gammaproteobacteria bacterium | reverse complement strand
GATAACATGGCCAATTTCGTGACCCAGTACCGCGGCCATTTCGTCTTCCGAATTGAAGTGGGCAATGATGCCTCGCGTGAGAAATATATAGGCGTCTGGGGTTGCCCAAGCATTCACCAAAGGCTGGTCGGTGACCACAAAAGTATAATTGCGATTCTTATGTGCGCTTTTTGCTAGTAAGCGCTCACCAACCTCGGTAACGTATGCCTGCCACTCTTCATCAGGATAGATGATCTCTTTTTCGAGAAATTCGTTATACGCTTCCGCGCCAGGGCCGGCATAACTTGCAGATGCACAGCTCAAGCTCAGCAATCCTACGATAAAACCGGCAGTTGTTTTGTTTACCCATTTACTCAAGCTACAAAAGATTCGCCGCAACGACATTCCAGCCACCGTAAAACACACCTGTAGGGTAAGACCACAGGCGCAAGCATAGGTGCCCCGACGAGGAAAACAATGGAAAATTGAAGGGTCAGGGTCACAATACCCTGACAAACAGTACGTTATTCAGACGCCTGGGATGATTCAGCGGTTTCTGTTGCTTCTACAGCCTTTGCTCCACGCTTACCAAAGCGCTTCCTGAAACGTTCTACGCGGCCACCACTGTCCATAGACTTCTGCTTACCGGTATAAAATGGATGGCAGTTGGAACAAACGTCAACATGAAAATCTTCACCCAGGGTTGAGCCTACCTCGATGACGTTGCCGCAGCTGCAAGTAGCCTTAATATTATTGTATTGGGGATGAATTTCCGGCTTCATATCTTTGCCTTTCGCGCAACTCAATTTTGGGGCCGCGGAGTGTACCAGATGTCATTAGCATGGCAAAGGTCTGTCCAAGTTGACAGGTCTGTCCAAGTTGCCCGCAAAACCTGACCCAAAGCAGACACCGTGCCACAATGGCGTCATGAGCCCACCTCGCGTTATTCAAGTCGCCGTTCCTCGGCCATTACATACTGTATACGACTACAGCGTACCCGAAGAGATGTCCATGCCAACTATTGGCACGCGACTAAGAGTGCCGTTTGGGCGTACAAACACCATCGGCATTTGTACCGCTACCGAGGTTGAAACTGCGCATAAACGACTCAAAAATATTAGACAGGTACTCGACTCGCAACCCGCTATCCCCGCCGAATTGATGCAACTTGCACATTGGATGACACAATACTACCACCACCCACTGGGCGAAGTGTTGGCCACCATGTTACCCAGCGCAGCGCGTAAGGGAGCACCTTTCGACATCGACGCGGTTGATAACTGGCGTGTGACATCTACTCCTTTTGCAGGCAAACGTGCGCCAGCCCAATTAGCATGTCATGAATATTTACAATCAAATGGACCCAGTTTGGGCTCACACCTAGTCGAGTGTGGGTTTTCGCGTCAAACATTACGCAACCTACACACTAAAGGCTCCATTGAACGTTGCGAGACTTTAACAAGCGAACAGTTCGAAACGCCACCGGAGGCAAATGGCGAGCAAGCCCTGGCCATCGAGACCATCAACAAGCATCACGGCAAGTACGCTTGTTTATTGCTTGAAGGCGTCACCGGCAGTGGCAAAACAGAAGTTTACCTTCGCACCATGACAATCCCACTCGCAGCACAACAACAAGTTCTAGTATTGGTGCCAGAAATTGCTTTGACGCCGCAGACGTTAAGACGTTTCCAACGCCGCTTTGACAAC
>JAADHW010000282.1:0-11797 GCA_013151695.1 Gammaproteobacteria bacterium | reverse complement strand
TTCCGATCATGATCGTTTGCAAACCTGGCTTAAGTGTAAATCTGGCAAAACCAGTGTTCTCATTGGTACTCGTTCCGCCATTTTTACCCCATTTAAGAGCCTTGGGTTAATCATCGTTGACGAAGAACACGACAGTTCCTACAAGCAACAAGACGGCCTGCGTTATTCCGCCCGCGACCTCGCCGTTATTCGAGCCCGAGCGCACAACGTGCCAGTTGTATTGGGCAGCGCCACACCCTCGCTGGAATCTTTGTACAATGTGCAGCGTAAACGCTACCAACGCCTGCACTTGCATAAACGTGCAGGCGGCGCACAGATGCCTACCTACAACATCATCGACATGCGCGGCCAAACCCATACAGACGGCATCAGTCTGCCCCTTGAAAGGGTCATCAAGCGACACCTCGAAGCACACGGACAGGTGCTGTTGTTTCTAAACCGGCGCGGCTTCGCACCCACATTGTTATGTGCTGCCTGTGGCTGGCAAGCGCACTGCACCGCCTGTGACGCCAGATTGACGCTGCATCGCACGCCCCCACAATTGAGCTGCCATCATTGCGGGCTACGCCTTCAAGTGCCCAAAAAATGTGCACATTGCGATCAAACCAGCTTGTTACCTGTGGGTATGGGCACCCAGCGTACCGAAAGCGTCGCGCAGCAGTTGTTTAACAACGTGCCGATTTATCGAATTGACCGAGACACCACTCGCAGCAGTAAAAAATTGGCCGAGCGGTTCGACGAAATAAACCAAGGTGAGCCCTGCATTATGGTAGGCACCCAGATGTTGGCCAAAGGTCATCACTTCCCGGACGTTACTTTGGTTGCAATTCTAAATGCAGATGCAGGGTTTTTAAGCCCCGATTTTCGCGCACCTGAGCGCACCGCCCAACTCATCGTACAAGTTGCTGGTCGCTCAGGTCGGGCGGTGCGGCCAGGTGAAGTGTGGATACAATCGTTCCAGCCGGACAATCCTGCTTTAATAAGCTTGATCCAGACAGGTTATCCAGGTTTCGCAGCTGCTGAGCTTGAACAACGTATCAAGATGGGCATGCCTCCGGCAAAACCGATGGCATTAATTCGTGCTGAGTCAGTCAACCCTCAAGAGGCAATCAACCTCCTCAATCACGCCAAGCAGCAATTCCACAACATAGAAGCCTTAGGCCCTGTCCCAGCGCCGCTAGCACGCATGTCCAACCGCAGCCGTTTCCAACTGATGCTGATAGCAGAAACACGACCACAACTGCATAGAGCGCTACAACAATTACAAATCCCAAAAATTCCCAGCAAGTTGAGATGGTCTATCGACGTAGATCCATATGACAGTATGTAAATCGGTTATCGCCATTACTCTATGGCCTGCTATCATGCCTGCCCATTTTAACGACCTACCCTGCGACCATGCCCAAAGATTTTGCAGCACGTGGCAATAGCCGTAGCAAAAAACGCAAAACAAGCTACAACAAGCGTAGATCCAGCCCAAAACAACGGGTCCTATTTCACGGTCCAAGCTTTTCGTTCGGCGCCTTACTGGGCGCGGCAATTATTATCGTTGCGGCATATGCACCAGAGTTCTTAGCGTCCAAAATGCCCGCCCCCGACCAAGCTCAGGCAGCGGTAGAAGGAACACCGTCTGTTGAGTTCGAGTTTCCCCAACTACTCAAACAGTCTGTGGTGAAGGCCGATCCGATCCCTTACGCCGTCGAACAACCGTCACCGCAATCTCAGCCCGCCAGCTATAGTATGCAAGCGGCATCATTTTTGGTGGCGTCTGACGCCAACCAGTTGCGTGCGAAGTTACTCTTGCAAGACCTCCCTGCAACCGTGAATGCTTCTTTGGTGGAGGGTCGCACTTGGTACCGTGTGTTGGTCGGTCCCTTCAACCAAAAAGTGCAAGCGGAGCGCGTAATGACAAAGCTACGTAGCCAAAATCTATCCGCAATGTGGGTAGATAATTACAATTGAAAAGGCATTCTTCCGCCCCCACTATGCGTGGTAGTGGCTACACTGACCGCTTGATGTTTCACCCATCTGATCAAGGCTAGTACATGGTACAAATTCACGGCACGACGATTGTCGCCGTCCGCGACACGAACAACGTAGCCATTGGCGGCGACGGACAAATATCCATTGGCGATACTATGATGAAAGGTAACGCCATCAAAGTACGCAGGCTCCACAAAGATCAAGTGATCGCAGGGTTTGCCGGAAGCACCGCAGATGCCTTTACCCTATTTGAAAAGTTTGAACAGATGCTCGAAAAATATCATGGGCAGCTTGCTCGTGGAGCTGTTGAGCTTGCCAAAGAATGGCGTTCCGACCGTGCAATGCGACGCCTTGAGGCAATGTTAATCGTCGCCGATAAAACAGCCACTTTGTTGATTAGCGGTAACGGCGATGTAATTGAACCCGACGGCGGCGTGTTAGCCATCGGCTCAGGTGGAGGCTATGCACGAGCCGCCGCAGTAGCCCTTGTCAATAACACCGATTTGCAAGCAGCGGAAATTGTCGCCAAAGCGCTACAAATTGCTGGTGAAATCTGCATATACACAAACCAATCTCATACCATTGAAACACTGGCCTTAAATACATGAGCGTTATGACTCCTCGTGAAATCGTTCACGAACTGAACAAACATATTATCGGTCAAGACTCCGCAAAACGTGCAGTTGCTATTGCGCTACGCAATCGGTGGCGACGTATGCAAATTGAACCCGAATTGCGCGAAGAAATAAGCCCAAAGAACATTCTCATGATAGGTCCTACCGGAGTCGGTAAAACAGAAATTGCGCGCCGACTGGCCAAGCTTGCCAACGCCCCCTTCATCAAGATAGAAGCAACCAAATTCACCGAAGTAGGTTATGTGGGTC
Source organism: Gammaproteobacteria bacterium (assembly GCA_013151695.1). Taxonomy (GTDB): domain Bacteria; phylum Pseudomonadota; class Gammaproteobacteria; order Pseudomonadales; family Azotimanducaceae; genus UBA4421. The sequence continues at coordinate 8,930 of JAADHW010000282.1, read as the reverse complement.
GCGACGTCGAATCTATCGTTCGCGACCTTGCAGATGTTGCTGTGAGCATGCTCCGCGACGAAGAAATGAAAGCGGTGAGAAGTCAGGCAGAAGATCGAGCTGAAGAGCGCATCCTTGATGCTTTGTTACCCGAACCTAGATCTGCGGGGTTCACTCAATCTAAATCTGCCAGCGATGGCAAAGACACATCATCGAACACCTCCACCCGGCAACTGTTTCGTAAGAAACTGCGAGAAGGCGAGTTGGATGAAAAAGAAATTGAGATTGAACTTGAACAAATCTCAGTTGGGGTCGAAATCATGGCGCCACCTGGAATGGAAGAGATGACCAACCAGCTGCAGAGTATGTTCAGCAATATGGGCGGCGGCAAAAAGCACACTCAGAAGCTGAAAATTAAAGATGCGCAACGCAAACTACGTGACGAAGAAGCCGCAGGATTGCTAAACGACGATGAAATCAAAGCACGCGCGATCGACGCCTTGGAACAGACTGGCATTGTTTTCATTGATGAACTCGACAAGGTCGCAAAGCGCCAAGACACCGCTGGCGCCGATGTCTCTAGGGAAGGGGTGCAGCGCGATCTATTGCCATTGATCGAAGGTTGTACTGTTTCCACTAAATATGGCACGGTGCGCACCGATCACGTTTTGTTTATCGCCAGCGGCGCTTTTCACTTAGCCAAGCCCTCTGATCTAATCCCAGAGCTGCAAGGACGCCTGCCCATTCGGGTAGAACTTCAAGCACTTTCTCCGGCTGACTTTCGCCGTATATTGGTAGAACCGGACGCCAGCCTTACCGAGCAGTATCAAGCCTTGTTGAGTACCGAAGGCGTTGATCTTGAGTTCGATGAATCCGGCATTGAGCGTATTGCTGAACTCGCCTGGGAAGTAAATGAAGGCACTGAGAACATTGGCGCTCGGCGACTCCACACGGTAATGGAGCGCTTGCTGGAGTCTCTTTCCTTTGAAGCTGGCGAAGGTAAAATTACCCAAGTCACAGTTGATGCTAACTACGTAGACGAACATTTAGCCGACCTTGTCAGCAACACTGATTTGTCTCGCTTCATATTGTAATTTGCACTGTCTGCTGTGAACGCACCGAGCAAAGTCATCTATCACAAAATAGCGCACACCCTAGAAGTAGCTTGGCAGGAGAGCAGTTCCACCATTCCTGCAGAGTTACTACGCGTGTTTTCACCCTCGGCAGAAGTTCGCGGCCATTCCGCCCAGGAGCGCAAATTGCAAACCGGCAAAAAACACGTTGGCATTCGACAGATTGAAGCTGTCGGAAATTACGCCATCAGAATAACCTTTGACGATGGTCACGACAGTGGCATTTTTGCGTGGGACTTTTTACATGACCTGGGCAGTAATGAAAATAAGTATTGGCAGCAGTATTTGACCGAACTAAAAACCGCAAACGCTTCTCGACTGCCGTCTATTCCAGTTGGGCAATGGCAGCCAACCGCCAAATAAAGTAACGTTCGCACCGTAAATAGGCGCAAGGACCGCATTCACCGCAAAACTCATGGCCAATAACCAAGAAGTAAATTTCGGTTATCGCAAGGTTTCAGCCGAGCAAAAAACCGAACTCGTCGGCGAGGTTTTTCATCGCGTCGCCCAACGTTATGACATTATGAATGACCTGATGTCGTTTGGTACCCATCGCATTTTTAAGCGCATGGTGTTGCAAATGTCCGGCGTGCGCCGTGGACACACGGTACTCGACCTAGCAGGTGGAACCGGCGATATGTCCGCCTTATTTGCAGAGGTTGTAGGCTCTGCCGGACGTGTAGTCCTAACCGATCTCAACAACTCCATGATGGCTGTGGGTAGAGATCGTTTGCTCAATCAAGGCTTAGCTCAGGTTCAATTTTGCCAAGCACCAGCCGAAGTACTGCCCTTTGCAGACAGTAGCTTTGATTGTGCTTGTATAAGTTTCGGGTTGCGAAACTTCACCGACAAAGACCAAGCTTTGAATGAACTCTTACGCGTCTTAAAACCCGGCGCACCTTTGCTGGTTCTAGAATTATCCAAACCTGCACATCCGGCAATGCTGGCGGCTTACCAAACTTTTCAGGCATTTTGGCCCGCGGCGGGAAAGATCCTGGTCGGAGACAGCGAACCCTATAAATACCTGGTCGAATCCATTCGAGTCCATCCCAATCAAAAAGCGCTGAAGCAGATGTTTGAAGATGCCGGTTTCATCGACGTTAGTTTTCACGATCTAGTCGGCGGCGTTGCCGCCATCCATCGTGGAATGAAGCCCCTACAAGCGTAATTATGAACAATCTCGAACAGGTTCTAGGCACTTTTTTCGCCGACGCCGCAACCCAGGTTACGCAACAAGCATTGCGCAGCGACGCAAGCCTTCGCGGTCGTTTGTTGAGTCTTGAAGGAAATTCCATACAAATTGAATGCACCATCCCCAGTATTACTTGGCATCTTTTGATCCAAGACACCGCCCTCATTTATGCCCATGGCAAAACAGAAAAGCCCAATGTGATTGTCAGAGGTAACTTGAATAGCCTCGCCAGCCAGCTGGTGCTTGGCAATGCCAAGGGTGGCGTCGAAGTTGAAGGGGATGAAACTTTACTCCTTGAGCTGATGGAGATGCTCACTGAGTTCAAACCTGATTTAGAAAACCACCTGGCCAAAATTTTTGGAACCCAAACAGCTTCCACCCTGCTAGGTACAGCTGAAATGGGGATGAGAGGTTTTCAGTCTGTACTTGAAGGCATTGGACGCTCTGTTAAGCAACAAGCTGGTGGAAACTTTTTGCAGCATAGGCAATTCGATGTGCTACTCACGTCGATAGATGACTTGCGTCTACGCGTAGATCGACTGGCTGCTAACATCACCCTGCAAGAACAAAAACGTGATCCAGGTTCAAAGCATCTTCTAGGTTCAAAGCATCTTGGCTAACTTGTTGCTCCAGGGTGTGCGGCTGGCTCGCCACGCGCTGAAACATCGGTTAGACCTTTTGGTGCCTATAACAAGCAATACCAAGCGGCGAGTTCGCTGGCCACTGCTCACACTACGCAAAGTTCTGCCAGAACCCAAACAACCTCGCGGAGTGAGGCTGCGAAGTGCATTTCTAGAGTTAGGACCCGTCTATATTAAGCTCGGTCAATTGCTGTCTACCCGAAGAGACCTGCTTCCCTCCGATTTGGCAGATGAGTTATCGTTATTACAAGACCAAGTGCCTGGTATCGAAAACTTTTGTGTGCAAGATTTCGTCAACCAGCATCTGGGAGAACTGGCCAACAACCTGCGTGATATAGAAGCCATGCCGCTGGCTTCTGCGTCAATCGCACAAGTTCACACCGCCTCACTTGTCGACGGAGCACAGGTGGTGATCAAGATCGTTCGCCCAGGTATCGCTGAGAAAATTCGCAGCGATATGAAAAACCTGCAACGTCTGGCGCAACGCATCTCAGACTTAATCAACGGTGCAGACCGTCTCCATTTGCCTCGCATCATAGCTGATCAAACTACGGTCTTAGAGCAAGAACTAGATATGTTTCACGAGGCACGCAACCAAATTCAGCTACGTCGGAACTTTGCCGAATCCGACTTACTCTATGTTCCCCGCGTACACGCTCAGTTTACGCGACAAAATATTCTGGTCATGGAACGAGTCTACGGCGTACCAGTCAGCCATGTTGAAGAGCTCAAACGGCAAAACGTAGACTTGAAACTGCTTGCTCACAAAGGTGTTGAAGCATTTTTTACCCAGGTCTTCGACGACAATTTCTTCCACGCAGACATGCATCCGGGCAATGTTCTAGTAGACACAAACGATCCTTCAAACCCCAGATACATAGCGTTAGACTGCGCCATCATTGGAACGCTAGAGACTGCAGACCAAAACTATCTCGCACACAACTTGCTGGCTTTTTTTCAACGAGATTATGCACGGGTGGTGGAACTGCACATACAGTCAGGTTGGGTTCCACCAGACACAAAAACTGATGAGTTCGAGCGCGTCATCCGGGAAATATGCGAACCAATATTCGCCAAACCCCTAGACGAAATTTCTTTCGGCGAATTTATTGTAGAGCTGTTTCGTGCCGCTGGTCAGTTTAATATGGAGGTTCAGCCGCAATTGGTACTTTTGCAGAAAACCCTCCTCTACATCGAAGGACTAGGACGACAACTGTACCCGCAATTGGACCTTTGGGAGACCGCTCAACCCTTCATGGAACGCTGGGTAGCCCAACGTGTCGCGCCTGCAAATTTTATTCAAGAATGGGTCGATGCGGGCCCAACTATTTGGCAACAACTGCTGCGCCTGCCAAGCCTAATGCAAGCGAATGATACACAGATCAATTTATTGAAAAGCCACGTCCACCAACAAAGCGAAAGTCTTAAACGCATAGAGGGTGTACTTCACAAACAAAATAGCAGCCGTCGATATAAACGGGTCGCTGGCATCAGCTTAATCGGCCTCAGTACATGGATATTGTGGCAACCTATCGCTCAAGGTTTGAATAATGGCGATCTGAGTATGCTAGCCGGCGTTGTCAGCGCCTTTCTCGGTTCTGCCCTACTGGTGCGAGCCTAGTTCCGTGCGCGCCCAGCCATTAATTAGGAGGTAGCTTATGAATATTATTGATCAACTCAACGAGGTATTGGAAAGTCGCAAAAAACAACACCCAAAAGAGTCATATGTTTCTTCCCTGTATGCGGCAGGCACTAATAAGATTCTGCAAAAGATCGGCGAGGAAGCAACTGAGGTGGTGATTGCCGGTAAGGATGCAAGTTCTGATCCCAACGCAAAGCCAGCGCTAGTGGCCGAGGTGGCTGATCTATGGTTTCACAGCATGGTTTTACTGTGCCACCTGGACCTGTCAGCAAACGATGTTCTGGAAGAACTGAATAACCGATTTGGTGTAGGCGGCCATGATGAAAAGGCGCAGCGGTCTTGATCGAGCACGCCACCCAAGAAGTTGCCGCTGTATCAGGGCCCAGCACACACATTTTTACCTGAGAAAGGGGTAGACCTACAACACTGTATCCATTCTCTTGAAGCCCTATAATGGTCGCTACTTTAGCGCCTAACTGGAGAAAACTATGTTTGGACTAGGCATGACCGAATTGCTGGTAATCTTAGCAATCGTATTACTCATTTTTGGACCTAAGCGCCTGAAAAATATCGGTGCGGACTTAGGTAATGCAATCAAAGGCTTTCGTACCGCTGTCTCTGAAGACGAAGAAAGCAAACCCACTGAAGCCAAAGTCATTGAAGGTGATGCCAACGAAAGCTCATCTACGCAAAGTAAAACCCACCAAAATTCAAAGATTTAGTAGGCACTCGCTGTGTTCGATATAGGCGGTTTTGAACTTATGCTGATCGCAATTGTGGGATTGCTGGTCATTGGCCCCAAGCGACTGCCTGAAACGCTGCGCACCATGGGTCTTTGGATGGGGCGTATTCGCCGCTCGTTTAGTACTGTTAAGTCCGAGATCGAAAAAGAAATAGGTATGGACGAGATAAGGCGCCAACTGCACAACGAAGCCGTGATGGAAGAAATGAAACATATCGAGCGCCAAGTGAAGGGCAGTGTAGATGGTGCGGCTGCCGATCAATCCGACAGCAACTCCGACCACGCGACAGATTCCACCCATCAAGAAGCTGCTCAAACAGTGGTGCCGGAGCCCACTCCACCACCAAGAAGCGAAGCCGAACTTGAGGCTGCCCATGCAGCCAAACACAAAATCGACGAGCGCGGTTGATTTGGTGTCTAAAAATTCATCTCAAAACCCTCACGACCGCGCCGTAGACAATGAAGAACAACCCTTCCTAGAACATCTGATCGAACTACGCAGTCGAATCCTACGAGGAGTTGGCGTGGTTGGGCTGCTATTCATACCACTATATTTCTACGCCAATGACATCTACACATGGATATCAGAGCCGTTGACAGCGCAGCTACCTGAAGGCTCATCAATGATCGCCACTCAAGTTGCCTCGCCGTTCTTAACACCGTTAAAGGTTGCCTTTTTTGCCGCACTGTTTCTCGGCGTACCCTACCTACTCCATCAGATATGGGCCTTTATTTCACCCGGCTTGTATCGGCATGAAAAGAAATTTGCCATGCCCCTATTATTTTCAAGCATTGCTCTATTTTATTCCGGCATGGCCTTTGTCTATTTTTTAGTGTTCCCGCTGGTGTTTGCTTTCTTCACCCAAGTAGCACCAGAAGGTGTTGCGATTATGACCGACATTAATGCTTACATAGACTTTGTGCTAAAGATGTTCTTAGCCTTTGGGATTGCCTTCGAAATTCCCATCGCCACCATGCTTTTAGCCTGGTCAGGTCTGGCGACTGCCGAATCTATGAGTAACAAGCGCCCATACGTGATTGTCGGCTGCTTTATTTTAGGCATGCTGCTTACACCACCAGACGTTATCTCGCAGTTGTTACTGGCACTACCTACGTGGTTGTTGTTTGAGGTGGGGGTGTTTTTAGCCAGATTTATCGAGGTCAGAGAGGTCCGCGAAGACTCAAGCTAGGTCTCTTGTTAGCTCATCGTTCCAACATGAAGGTCACCGGGCCATCATTAACGAGAGATATTTGCATGTCTGCGCCAAACTGCCCAGTTTGTACGGTTGTAGTTTTATCCAGCTCTTCGACAAATTGCTGAAACACTACAGCAGCAACTTCAGGAGGCGCCGCAGTGGTAAAACTAGGTCGCCTGCCCTTGCTTGTATCTGCCGTCAAGGTAAATTGCGAGACCACCAATATCTCTCCATCAACTTCGAGCACGTTGCGGTTCATGGGCTTTGCGTGGTCGGCAAATATCCGCAACCCCAAAACCTTATCCGCCAACCAACGCACCTCTTCTAGACCATCCCCCGGAGCAATACCCACCAACAACAGCAACCCATGTTGAATAGCAGCAATGTTCTCACCGTTAACTTCAACCGAAGCTTGGTTCACTCGTTGTACTAAAACTCTCATGAGCAGATTCGACTTAAACCATGCGCAATGGGATATCCGTCCTAAGCCCTTTTTCTTTCGTGCTCTTTAAGCAATGCCTTACGCACCCGTATTGCTTGCGGCGTTATTTCTACCAATTCATCATCAGCGATAAACTCCAGCGCCTGCTCAAGTGTCATTTGTATCGACGCCGCCAACGTCACCGCTTCATCTGTACCCGACGCGCGAACGTTGGTGAGTTTTTTCTCTTTCATCGGGTTCACCGTGAGATCATTATTGCGGCTGTGCACACCCACAATCATGCCTTCATATACAGGATCATTTGGATTGACAATCATGCGGCCGCGATTCTGCAAGTTAAACAGCGCAAACGCCACCGCCTTACCTTGAGCGTTAGAAATCATCACCCCATTGCTACGCTGACCAACCATATCGGTTAGGCGCGGACCAAAGCCCGCTGCTGCAAAGGACATGATGCCGGTACCTGAGGTCAGGGATAGAAAAACTGGGCGAAAACCCATTATTCCCCGAGTAGGAATGCGAAACACCAAACGTACGCGACCTGCACCATCCGGCAACATTTCTTGAAGTTCGCCGCGTCGATCACCCAACGACTCCATGATCTTGCCTTGGTGTTGGGTTTCAACATCTAGAATCAATAGCTCATAAGGCTCTTCAATAACCCCATCAACCTCGCGGAAAATTACTTGCGGCCGAGAAACCGCCAACTCAAAACCTTCTCGCCGCATGGTTTCTATTAACACTGACAAATGTAATTCACCGCGCCCAGATACCTTGAACTTATCCGGATCTGCGGTCTCTTCTACCATCAGGGCTACGTTGTGCGAAGCTTCAGTGAAGAGCCGTTCACGCAATTGTCGACTGGTGAGAAACTTCCCCTCTGTACCCGCCATGGGAGAGTTATTCACACAAAACATCATCGACAACGTAGGTTCATCTACACTCAATGGCGCAATCGCTTCCACCGCCTCGGGGCTGCAGATCGTGTCTGAAATACCAATGCCCTCAATGCCAGTGATACAAACGATGTCTCCAGCACTAGCGCTTTGTTGATCCATACGTTCCAGACCACTATAGCCCTTCACGGTAGCAACTTTGGCTTTACGCTCTTTGCCGTCCCGCGCGATCACCACCACCTGTTGATTTCGGTGTACTGTGCCGCGACTTATCCGGCCTACACCCATCACCCCTTCATAAGTTGAGTATCCAAGCGAACTAATCTGCATTTGCAGAGGACCGTCTTCATCTACATCTGGCGGTGGCACTTCCTTGACGATGAGATCTAGCAATGGAGACATATCATCTGCTAACTGGTCGGGCTCTATACCCGCTACACCCTTTATTGCCGATGCATAGATCACAGAAAAATCTAGCTGCTCATCCGTACCACCTAGGTTGTCGAACAAGTCGAACACTTCGTCGATAACACGGTAAGGTTCACATCCGTCCCGGTCTACCTTATTCACCACCACAATCGGCTTTAAGCCGAAGCCAAATGCCTTTTGGGTGACAAATCGAGTTTGCGGCATCGGACCCTCCACCGCATCCACCAGCAGCAGCACAGCATCAACCATAGACAATATACGCTCCACCTCACCACCAAAATCGGCGTGTCCAGGTGTATCAACAATGTTGATCTTGGTGCCTTTGTATTGAATTGAAGTATTTTTGGAGAGAATCGTGATACCTCTCTCTCGTTCCAGGTCACCACTGTCCATAACCCGCTCTACCGCGTTATCTGCTAGTAGACCAGATTGCTGAAGAAGGCGATCAACCAAGGTCGTTTTTCCATGGTCAACATGAGCGATGATAGCGACGTTGCGAACATTTGGGTTGGGCACTAGACTGCGCGGCCTCGTATATTTGGCGGAAATTAAAAAGGCGGCGATTATGGCGGAACAAAAGCGAGCTGTCGCCTTAATATCTGGCGGTTTAGACTCAATGTTGGCAGCCAAAGTCATCT
>JAADHW010000062.1 GCA_013151695.1 Gammaproteobacteria bacterium | reverse complement strand
GATTAAATCTGCTCGCCGCTAAATTCTATACTCTCATCGCCAAATGTGGTGTCAGATTTGCGCGGCTTCCTACCCAAGGAGAATTCTGGCGGTAGAATATCTGACTTCTCGGCGTAGTTAACAGGGTCGCTGAAGTAGCCGAGAGCATAATCACCTTGGGTATATCCCAATAATTCTTGCAGTTCTGGATCTAAGGTTTTGGCTATTTCTGGGGGGCAAGATAGATACTGGTTTTCTTCCTGCCTGAGCCATCCCAGGGTATAGGTTAAATTGAGACCGAGGCGAGCTTGCTCAGAGCGATTCTCCCCGCCGCTGTGGAGTACGCTTCCGCTATAGATAAACACTGAACCTGCTGTCATTTCGGCCTGCTCAATTTGATCGTCTGCAGCGCGTTGTTTCCAGTCCCATTTATGACTGCCCGCAACATAGCGTGTTGCGCCATTTTCCTTGGTGAAGTTTGTTAGTGCCCAAATGGTATTAAACTGGGGCTCAATACTTGCAGGGATGTGGGTCCCCCAAGCAAGGCGGTCTCGGTGAAGTGGTTGTGCTGGGTTACCGGGGTGAATGTAAATGGTTTGGGTGAGGTGCAACAGAATCTTTTTACTGAAAGGGCGCAAGAATGATTTTGCCGCGTTTAATATGGTCGGATTTAGAATTAGATCGCGACAAGTAGGCGTGCGCGCTACCAGAGCTCCGGTCCTCTGGGTCCGACGGCCAGTAAAATCATCGTTTCCCATGGCGGAGCGGTTGATAAAAGGCATGACCTCCTGGGTCATTTGCTGCACGGTTGATGCGTCGATGACATCGGCCATGATGGCCGCTCCATCTAACTCCAGGGCCGAAAGAATATCGTCGACAGTCGCTTCTGGTCGTAGGGTTTGTAGCGCCATAGTAGAGTCCTGTCTGATTAATTAGGTCAATACAGAAATTTTAGTGTCAAAATCAACTACAGCTAAAAATAGTGATCCCGAGGAGAAAGGTCAACTGTTAACTGTTCCGGCCTCTGCTAGGGGGCGATGGTGGATACTGTTGGGCTTGTGGATGTTGTACGCGAGTTTTGGCCTGGTCGCAGTCAGTGTCGCGCCCCTAATCGGTCCCATAGTGCTCGAGTTGGACCTGTCGCATGCCGCCATAGGCAGCATTATGGGTGCTTGGCAGTTGGTCTACATATTCTCCGCGATTCCGTGTGGTGTTTTGCTGGACAAGATTGGTGGACGCAAAGCGCTACTGGTTGGTGTGTTGATTATTGCAGCATCTGTTTTGGGTCGAAGTTTGGCAGTCGACTACTGGACCCTGTTGCTGGCTGTCATGCTGTTTGGTCTAGGCGGTCCGATAATTTCGTCGGGAGCGCCGAAGTTGGTCGCAGAGCTTTTTAGTGGCAGTGAACGGGGCATGGCCATGGGCATCTACATGACAGGTCCTTCCTTGGGTGGGGTGATCGCGTTAGCCGCGACAAACGCATGGCTTATGCCGTATTTTTCAATGGACTGGCGTAAGGTGATGTTGGTATGGGCTGGTTTCTGCGTTATTGCAGGCGTAGTCTGGTGGGTTATCGCTCAGAAGTTTCTGTTTAAGTCCAAAAATACTCCGGCTGATGATATCGCTATAGTCTCCCATCTATCGGTGATGCGTGAACTCATTAGTTACCCCGCCGTAAGAACAGTGTTGTTGATGAGCGTTGGTGTTTTCCTATTTAACCATGGCCTCAATAACTGGTTGGTTGAATTGCTAGCACATGGAGGTATGGAGGCTTCGAGTGCGGGATATTGGGCGGCTTTGCCTACGGTGATTGGAATATTTGGCTCTCTGCTCATACCGCGATTGGCTACTCCAAACAGGCGCTTCCATATTCTATTTGGTTTATGTATCGCTGCATTGATTGCGAGTTTTCTTTTACAATTCTCAGCAACAGTTCCGCTGACTGTTGGTCTCGTGCTGCAAGGAATAGCTCGCTCGAGCATGATGACTGTGCTGGTGCTCACCTTGGTCGAGTTGCCGGGTATCGGGGACAAAAACGCCGGTACCGCGAGTGGTATGTTTTTCTCAGCGGCAGAACTCGGTGGGGTTATAGGCCCACTTAGTATAGGCATTATTTATGATGCCACTGGACAATTTACCACGGCCTTGACAGGTTTAAGCGTGATAGCTTTTGCCTTGGCACTGGCCACAGTTTTTCTTGCCAGCCTGAGCAAGAAGTCGCCTGGTTAATTTTTGCTTAGTCGATCAGTGTAAACGTCACGCCAGCATTGGCGGGTAGTCTTTCTAGAAGCTGGTTACCCATGGCACTGGCTGGGGTCCAAAACCCACCACCAACACTTAAGTCATCTTGGGCTAGGCAAATTGCACTTTCACCGAGCATTTTAGAAGTAGATCCATAACCCGGATCCTTATCTCCTTTTATTATCGCGCGTAGGTCTTTAGACGCATCATTTGGATGCTTGGCGATCAATTCGATTTCAAAAAAACCATTTTCTATAATTTCTTCGCTAGGACCTTGCCCGGGTTTGGGCATCACTTGTTGTAGAAGTTTGCGTGTAGGGGTTAAGGCCGCCAATGTATTCATTGCACCAGTGCCCATGGCGATGGCCGCAGCTCCTAACATGCCAGGAATGCCATCTTTAACCAGCGTACCTTCGTCGTAGCGAAAATTGTGTCCGTAGGCTTCACCAAGTAGCTCGTTACTTCGTCGTACGACACGAGTATTTATCGCTGCCATAACGAATGGCGCCACCCATGATTTAAAGTCTTCATCGTAGAAATGTTGATTATTATCGCGCCCATCTAGTCCTCGATGGTGGCTGTTCAAGGCATAAGGGTCTTCGATCGTGGTCATGATAGAAGAGTCGCTTTTGGCGGCTTCCATCATCGCCATCATGCTGTCGACGGTGCCGCCACTGAAACCACCCTTGAACGCGCGAGTGCGAAATTTAATGTGTTGAGCAGGCACCCCATGTAGCTGCTGCATGTGTTGCTGTAAAAAATAAACACCTAAGTCTGATGGGATGCTATCAAACCCGCAGGTATGAACTATACGTGAACCGCTTTGTTTCGCTTGGTCTTGGTGGCGTTGGATCATCTCTTTCATCCAATGCACCTCACCCGTGAGATCACAGTAGTGTGTGCCATACTTTACACAGGCAGCAACTAATTCTGAGCCGTACCTGGCGTAAGGACCTACCGTGGTGAGTATGACGCGAGTTTTCTGCACAAGCTCGTTCAATGAATCTGTGTCATGGGCATCGGCCAGCAGCACGTCAATATCATGGTCGCCGCGTATAGACTCAAGTTTGCCTTCATTGCGCCCAGCAATAGCCCATTTGAGATTTCCTTGAGCATAATTTGACATCATGTAGTCAACGACCAATTTGCCAGTGAATCCAGTGCTTCCCCAAACGATGATGTCGTATTCTTTAGTTGTATTGGTCATATTGGTCATAGTATCCCCTGGGATATTGCTATCGTGCGTCGACGTTTTCTTGTTTTTCGCCATCTTGATTGTGTTGTTGTTGCCGCTTGCTTATCTCATACATCTCTTGAATATCGAGTCCGCCATCGCCGTTGGTGTCTACTGCTTTAAACCCTTGCACCAAGCGTTTCTTCAATTGCTTGGGGAGTTCACGCCAACTTAGTTTGCCGTTCAAATCTTTGTCTAGAAAGCCTACATATTGGGTTACGCGGGCCAGTATTTTGTCGAATATGGGGGCTTGAGTAGTTTCATTGACAAAGGTATATGAAAAAGCACCGTACAACATTTCGTCCCAAGACTGCAGCCCCCAGGGAACTTCTCTTTGCGGATCTGGGTTGCTTAGGTTAGCTGTCGAGTTATCGTACCAAGTTGTGTGCACGAGTTTGGTTCCTGCTTCTATGCGTTTGGGCGATACAAACTGATAAGATCTCTGCCAATTAAAATCATAGTTAGGTACATTTAAGATCACCTCTCGTGTGCCGTCTTGTTGTAGTAACTCAAAGCGAGACGCTACGCCACGGTAGTGAGCGTGGGGCATGAGATCATGAAGTAATGCAGGTTTGTTGAACTGATAGTACGCCACCTGTTGATGCCGTGAGGCATTGGCTGGAATTTTAATCGTTGGGTCGACAACCACGTCTTGTCGATAGAAGTTTTTAGGCTCTTTTTTATGGAAATACAGCCCAATTTTTGAACGATCGACGGTTTCCCGACCCACTGGCGTGTAGTGTAGTTGGAACGCGAACTCACCACCGGGGGGTATGTAAACTCCAGTATCCGTAGGAAAAGTGTGAGATTCATTGCCCGGTGCGTACCCAATTAAATAGTTATCGAATACGCCACTATCGCGGCGTAGTTGTGTGGTATCGGTATCGATGGTTCCTGCAAGAATGTGGTGAACAACCTCTCTGTCGCCAGGCACTACGGTGGCTGCCTTGATCCAAACGCCTGTATCCAGAGGGTTTGCAACGGTTGGAAACTGGTAGTCGACTACGCCACTGGCGGGCACTGTATACGCAGGAATGTTCAGCACTAGGTCCGGTGTTCCTAACGGCCATTCAACACTAGCTATCTTTATCTGCTGCAGGGGGTCCGGACCTGTTCCTCTTGGCGAACCGGCATCAATCCAATGTACTAAGCCTCGTAGTTGTTTTGTCGACAGTGAGATATCGTTTTTCCAGGCCCCAATGTGAGGGTCGGCGTGCCAAGGTGGCATGCGCTTGGTGCGTAAAACTTCGCGAATCATGGGTGAGAAGCCAAGCACCATGTTGTAGTCACTCATAGCCCAAGGCCCTAAGCCTCCTTCGGTATGGCACAACACGCACTTGTCTTGTAACAACGGGGCAATGGTTTTGCTGTAGCTGATCGCGTGACCTGTGTTTTTGTGTGGAAAATCGACTTTGCAAGCAGCCGGTGCTTGCGCAGTGTCGGTTGCGGTTACTATTGGGGCGGGTGTTGTTTGGTCGTGGTTGAGGAGTGATCGGATCGCCGCTGGGTTTGCATCGCCACGATAGGTGAGGGACCAGTTGTGTGGGTTCAACACGAGCATTTCACCTGCCACATTAAGTTGCAATGCTTCGCCAATGATCTGAGTTTCATCCATTAGGACGGGTGCTTGAATAGAGTATTCATTGACAAACGCAGCAACACTGCTGCGATCATCTACTAATGTGCTGTTGATCAAGAAAAAGCGAACGTTGTGTTGTGCAAATTCCTCCTGCAACTTGTTGAACGCTGTGACATTGTTGGTGCTACTCAAGCACCGATTGCTTTGCGACATAAGCACTACGATGGATGCGCTTTGGTGGTAGTACAGCTCATGAGCATTGCCTGTTTGATCAAGCAGGACAAAATTTTCGACACGTTCCGCATGGACACCCAATGTGAGTAACATTAAAACTAATGTCATCAGAACTAGGAAAATACTTTTGATCACTTAGGTCTCCAAGAGAATCTGAGATGTTGGTTGCATGTGGACTATCTCCTTTGGTTTAAGACGTAGTTGATATCGACTGCGTTGGTAACGCGGTAAACGATCTCATCATTAAAGTCGCGCCAATAACTGCTACAGGTGCAACTATGAAGTTAACGCCAGGAACGGCCATGGCTAGGGTGACACAAACTCCGAAGCCTAAACAAGTGGCTCGATGACGGCGGACTATGAGTAAAGTTTCGCTGAAGGGCTGGTCACGATTTTCTGTGGCGTAGTCGCAAAATTGTATCGCCATTAACCAGGCGCCAAACCCAAGCCACAGCAAAGGGGCGAACACGTTGACAAGTGGAATAAGGCTAAACAACAGCAGACCAAGTAGTCGCGGTATGTGGTAGAGAAGTTTACGCAATTCTCGAGCTAAGCTCGCGCTAACTTGTTTCCATAGAGTTGGAGTTGGAATAGCAGATGCAGGTAACGAGTTCACTCTTAAGGACAGTTCTGTCAAGAATGGGGAGCCGACAATGATGGCCAAAAAACCAAATAGCCATGTGCCTACGAGTACCCCTACTGTATAGAGTAACGGTGCCACAACCCAAGAAATGAAATCTGGCCATATGTCGAATTTGTTTTGTAGGTAAGTGCTGAACTCTGTGATGTAGCCAAAAGCCACATATAAACCCAGGGCGATTACTGCGAAGCTACATAACGCTGGCATCCAAACAAAGGCCCGGTAGTCATCACTGAATGCTAGATTCGCTCCGCGGGTAAAATAGCGAATACCGGCAAATACTCCCATGGCTTAAAGGCCGTCGATAACGTCGTCTATACTTTGTACGAGTGTGCTGACTATTTCGTCGAGTTGATTTTCATCAATGATGAATGCGGGTCCCATACAAATAATGTCGCGCACATCACCGGTGCCTCCGCCGTAAAAGAAGACCCCTTCGGTCAAGCCCTTTGCAACTATTTTGGCAGATATAGACGCCTCTACGGGGAAGCGCTCCAAACTTTCCCGATCTTGTACTATTTCAATGGCACGTAACAGGCCACTGCCGCGTATTTCGGCAACGTGGGGATGATTGGCTAACGCACTGACCAACTGATCTTGGAGATATTGTCCTCTTTGCTGCGCTTGTTCTACGAGGTTCTCTTCGATGATGATATTAAGGACCTCAGCAGCCGCCGCACAAGCAGCGGGATGGGCGCCAAAGGTGTTAAACATGACCTGATAGCCTGCCTTTTCCATGGCAACGCCAATTTCTTCCCTAGCAAACACACCACCCAGAGGCGCATAACCTCCTGCTAAGCCTTTGCCGGCGACTACAATATCTGGCTCTATGGGCCAGTGTTGGTAGCCAAAGGGTTTGCCCGTCCTACCAAACCCGGTCATGACCTCGTCGAGAATCAACACAATGCCATATTCGTCGCAGATGCTGCGAACTAACGGCCAGTAGTCTTGAGGAGGGACAATGGCGCCTCCAGACGAACCGGTAATAGGTTCAGCTAAGAATCCTGCGATGGTATCAGGGCCTTCCGACTCAATGGTGTCGCGCAACAAGTCTGCATAGTAGGCGCCAGCGTTTTCATGGTGACTTCCTAGCGAACATCTCAGCGGATAGGGCGTATCTACTTCTGGAAAACTAGGTAAGGCACTCTCCAATCCTCGCTTGCGAGCCGGATGGCCGCTGATCGCAGCGGTGGCGAGTGTAGTGCCGTGATAGCTTATCGAGCGGCCAATTATCTTTGTACGTTTTTCTTGTCCAATGGCTTGTTGATAATGCAAAGCCATCTTCATGGCGGCTTCGTTCGACTCTGTACCTCCCGATGTGCAATGCACTCTGGTTAGGTAGCTTGGCAGCCAATGGTCATGTAAGACTTCAAGCATGGCTTCGCGTGAAGGAGTGAGCCAAGGGGGTACGACGTAGGAATAATCCTTCGTTGCTTTGGCCACTGCATCTGCAACGCGCTGCCGTCCGTGGCCGATATTGGCCACAATCGCACCGCCAGCAGCATCGATAATGGTTTGGCCTTGCTTGGTGTACAGGTATACACCTTGCGCTCGTTCGATATACATCATACGACCCGGTAGGAAAGGCCATTTCGAATTACTCATGTAGGCGGCTCCAGATATTTGTACTGTGTCATCGGCAAGGTGCTACTAGGGAACCTCTATAGAAATTTGATAAGAAGGCCGGGATTGCAGCGTTCGCCAATACATCCCTATGCTGTTTGGTACGATAACCTCGTCGATCATGTTTGCCAACATCAACGAGTATCCGGTCATAATGTCGGCTGCAGAAAACGCATCCCCCACCAAATATTGTCGATTTTTCATGTGATCTCCAATCAAGTGGAGGCAAGTCATTGCTCTATGTGCCATTTCTTCAACCACGGTTGGAATGCGCTGCATATCTGGGAACTCACGTGCGTGATTGATAATTTCACCTAGGGGTCGAGCTAGGGTTGCTTCGGCAAACCAAAACCACTGTAAGTATTCGGCGTGCTCGTGACTGCCTAGCTTGGGTTGCAATGCACCTTTGCCATGTTTATTGAGAATGTGCTGCACCATTGCACCTGATTCGAACATGGTCAGATTACCGTCTGTCATGACGGGTACCTTGCCTAGAGGGCTAATTGCGCGCCATTGCGGGGTAGCGCGATACGCCTTGGAAAAGTCAATTTCTTCGACCTCATAATCAACCCCAAGTTCTTCACATAGCCAAATCACGCGAATGCTTCGGGTGTGCTTTGCGTGGTAGATTTTAAGCATAGGGTAACCGAGGGTTAAGCCGGAGTGATACTATGCCGCGCACTAAACCAGCAAGCAATAAAGCTGTTTCTTTGCAGATGCAATGGTTCTAACGAAAGGGTGTGATGTTGCGTATTTCATCACTTTCAACCGGGGAAGTTTTACCAGAACGATGTACAATCCGCGGCCCTTTTCTCAGACTATTTTACGGGTGACGAATTGATCAAAAATTTGCGTTTCTATCGCATTCATAGCGACTGGCCAGCGGATGAAGCGAGTGTGTCACAACAGCTTGAGAATTCGGCGTTCAAACCCTGTCCGGCGTTCGCGGAAAGAAGCTTGGGCTTTGAACCTCCGGTGGAAAATGCTGGAGATTTGTTGTGTCGACGCCTTGCGGGGTGTGATCTATTACAGCTGCGATTTCAAAGCCGTGTATTGCCCGCCGCTGCGGTTAAAGAAGCGCTGACCGAACGTCTTGCGGACTTCAAAAAACGCACCCTTCGTGATCCGTCGCGTAAAGAAAAGCGTGAGCTCAAAGAGGAAGTTTATGATGAGTTACTGCCTAGGGCGCTGCTCAAGAGTGATCACATACGCGCTATCTATTTCCTCAAGGAAAATATTTTGGCCGTGGCGACACCATCGGCGAATACCGCAGAACGTTTGCTTGATAGTCTTCGAGAAGCGCTTGGCAGCCTCAAGGCAACACCATTGGAGTATAAAAAGCCTGTTAGTTTGCTGATGTCCCAGGTGTTTTTAGGTGGGGGTCCGCGGGAGTTTGTGTTGGGACGCGAGTGTCGTATGAAAGACTTGAGCGATCCAAAATCAACCGTCAATTGGCTGGATATGGATTTAGCCGACGCCAGTGTGCGTACCCACGTGAAATCTGGTTTGAGCGTAGATCGCCTTGGCATGCGTTTCGATGCAGTGCTAGGGTTCACTGTTGATGAGGAATTAGTGATCAGAAAGCTGCGTTTAGAAGGCATTGATGATGCTGATGAGTTGCCTGAAGAAGACCCTATCGCCCGACATGATGCACAGTACACGGTACTTACAGGTTATTTATCGAAGTTGGTCGGTGCACTGCATCGTCATCTTGGTGGGTATGCCAGCTAGTCGTGGATGAATGCTCGCCGTGTTGCTAAAAAATTCCTTCGGTACTGTTGGGTGGCAAATGAGGCGGAGGGCTTAATTCCAGCCGGAACAGAATGGCTCTGGTGACATTTCATCTGCTTTGGTTCGATCGTCGGGAGAGGGGAACTGAGTTTTGAAAGTAAAGGCATGAGGCGACGGACCGTTGTCCTTTAACCATTGAAGCCGCTCTAAACCTTCTTGTGCTGAAGGTCTATGTCCTGTGGGAATCCACCACAACACCTGATAGAGATTTTGTGGTCGTTCAAACCAATCTCGACGCTGTACCATCACTTGGGTGTGAGTAGTTTTATAGACAAAATCAAATAGGACCTTGGCTGATGCCCACACAGACATGTTGACGATAAAGAGTGGCTCACCCCCGACATCGATATCTGTGGCGTTGCCGCTGTCACCTTGCAAGCGCCAAACAAAACCCAGGCTTGTGTCTGCAATCGCGTTGATTTCATCCAAGCGGTTCATGAAACCGCCCATGCGCGGGTCTTCTTGGGGGTATTTGATTGTTCCTACATTGATTTGAGCAAGCTGCCATGTTGACACCATGTGAGAATTCTCCTGTGTCGCGTGAGCTTAGCATGTCTCGAATCTTGCTTTCAAAGGCGGTGGTGCATTGTTACTCTGGGAAGCAATCATGGGGACAAATACAACAGGGAATTTTATGTACGAACACATTCACTATGATGTACAAGATCCTGTCGCGACAATCACTCTAAATAGACCTGAGGTTTTAAATGCGATTACCACTCGCATGCAAACCGAACTGAAGCATGCGCTTGCTGCGGCAGAAGCAGATAAAGCTGTGGTGGGCATTGTACTGACCGGCGAGGGGAGAGGATTCTGTGCAGGTGCTGACATGGGGGGGTTACAAGCCGCTGCGGATGGTCAGCAAAGTCAACGGGAAGACCTGAGTGATCTAGCTGCCAAGCCGGGTAATCCTGATATGGGTGCAAATTTCGAAGTTACTTTTTCTTATCTATTGAGTATTCGTAAACCATTGATAGCAGCGATCAATGGTCCGTGTGCAGGGCTTGGTTTTGTGTTGGCTTGTTTATGCGACATGCGTTTTGTTGAGCGCCAAGCCAAATTTTCTACTGCGTTTGTGAATAGAGGCCTTATTGCCGAGCACGGTTCGAGCTGGATATTACCGCGCCTTATCGGGCCAGCAAAGGCACTAGACATATTGTGGAGTGGCCGTAAATTTGATGGCGAAGAGGCAGAACGCCTAGGCTTGGCTGATCGACTGTGCGATCAAGGGAGTTCTAAATCTGCTGCAGTAGATTACATTGCGATGTTGGCAGCGAACGCTGCACCTCAGTCGATAAAAACCATCAAGGCTCAAGTGTATGGCCATTTGAATATGGAGCTTGCAGCGTCGATGAATGATAGTAATAAGCTCATGGCCTTGTCGCTGAAGGGTGATGATTTTAAAGAAGGTGTGAGTTCGTTTGTTGAGAAACGGGCACCTAAATTTACCCGAGTAGTGGATTAGAAAAGGCTGGGCCCTTAGCTCTAAAGTACTACATCAAAACCCGAAGGGCAGTAGCCTAGGAGTTTTTGCGTCGGCGACGGAAGGTTGTTGAGAAAGTCTTCTGGCAAGGTTTTTGTTGTGTTTTCGAGGGGGCGTAACCAGGCTGGAATGTATCCGAAGTAAAGACCAATGCGGGTTGTGTCGGTTGAGTTTGCGCCACCGCCGTGAAGGATTTGTCCGTTATACAAAAGTGCACTGCCTGGGTTCATTTCGGCGAAGGCTAGTTCGTGACTTTCTGGTTGACGATCACGATCCCATAAATGGCTGCCGGGTACCACCACGGTTGCGCCATTAGATTGATGAAATGGAGTGAGCGCGATATTAGCGCTCACTAAGATATTGGCTGAGATGCCCGCGCGATGCCAAGAATCGCCGTCTCTATGTAACGCTTGCCGCACTTCGCTTGCGCCAATGGCCATTAACTCACCCGTACTCATGATAATTTTTTCGCCAAGATAGTGGCGAGCAAATTGGACAAAACATTTGTGTGTTAAGCAGTTGATGATTTCAGGGTCGTACTGAGCCACACCGTGTAAACGCTTGGTAGTTAGACCAAAAAATTGGTTACTTAGTACCCTGTCAGTATCTTCGATATTGCACCAAGGCTCGTCTTCCAGCGCAGCAGAAAATGCAGTATGTATTTTTGCGGCTACTTCAGCGGATATGAAATTGTCGATGATGACGCCACCATCATTCTCAAAGGCGAGTTTAGTAGCTTCAGGTTGTTCAAATGTAGTGTGCTTGAGTGCCTGCATATCGATATTTGTACACGTTTTGCTGTCCGTAGTCT
The DNA here is from genome assembly GCA_013151695.1 of Gammaproteobacteria bacterium. Classification (GTDB taxonomy): domain Bacteria; phylum Pseudomonadota; class Gammaproteobacteria; order Pseudomonadales; family Azotimanducaceae; genus UBA4421. Next base: position 7,484 of record JAADHW010000062.1, on the reverse strand, counting down.
ATGGGTGCTGTGTTGTTCAATTCATGCTGCTTGCAACTCAAAAAAATTGGCAGGGATGTCACTTTTAAATGGCTTGATGCCGTGTTGCGTGCGGATGGTCTTAATACTGCGCTGCCAGATGTCTTGCCACTCTATGTCCATCATTGGTGTGGTTTCGCGACCGTGTGTGCCCAAGCTTCGGCTAAGGTTTGCATGATGAACGGAAAACCTTCCGGATTGTGCGTTCGCGTGATCATCAAAATTCCTGCCAGAAACGTTGCGGAATAGTTGTGTCCGAATTGAGCCAGTTGAAATGAAGATATGGCTATTTCATGTAGAGCGGTGGTTTGGTAACCCGCAACTAAGTGCCAGACATCGTGCATTTGAAGGATTCTGGTATTGAGATAGCGATTATTGGGTTTTAAATGGGCCAATCCAACAGCCCCACGGTCTAGTACTTCCGGATCAAAGTTGTTGTCTACCCACATTTTGTATAGGTCATTAACCAGGCTCCCCTCTGGGTTTCCGGCGAGCATCGAAATGCTGTAGAGCTGGGGTGTCTGCCTTGTTGCAGGCTCTGAGCAACCCTGATGGATGGCCGCTGCGTCCTCGGCCAATTGCTCGAAGCTGTGATCGGTAAGTCCCGCGAGTTGTGCAGATCGCACGGTAATACTTGTGGCATCGTACCCTTCGCCTTTGTTTGCATCGTCTACCAATGACCAGAAGGCTTGAAGAAACGAATCGGATATGGGCGCTTGAGGTAATGTTGAGAGGTTTTTTTCTGTGTCGCCTATCTTGTGCGGATTGATGGCGCTACCAAGCCAATTTGACATGACCTCATCGTAAACCTGTGTGATGGCCTGAGGGCAGGAGAAAGCCACCCAGCCAAGATGCGCGCATAATTTATCACCTGCATCTTGATCTCCTGATTTGGCCGCTGCTACGACTTGCGGAATTGACGCCGGAATCTCTCGCATGTATTTGTTGAAATTAGCTTTTCTATTCAAGGGTGATCTCCAGTGTACGTTGAGTTTTGAGTCATCTGTGCCAAGGTGATATTAGAAGAACGACTTCTGCAGTATTCGCTCGACTTCCTTAATGTTTTTGCTGATTTGCGCTTTGATATTTGAGGTCTTTGAGTTTGCTAACCAGTCATCAAGTGCGAATATGTTGGCTGAAACCAACATGCCCGCGATTAACCTTGCTTGGGTTTTATTCAATGGGTAGTCGTCCTCTAGGTAGTCTGCGAACAAGGACAATTGATGTCGCTCAAAGTTTAACCATGCCGGTACTAGCTCGAGTTGATCCTGCCAAAGTAGTACTTTAATGCCGGTTTCGCCGGCATTTAGCTGTGTTAAGAATTCTGCCCATAACATTTTGTAGAATTTGAAGAAAGGAACTTTCCCTCTACTTTCAGCAACGTACCGAGAGAGGTCTTGCATGGCCGGTTCGCTCAGAGCGGCCAATAGTTCTCGTTTGTTTTTGAAATGGGTGAACAAAGTAGTGACATGAACGTCTGCGCGATCTGCAACCATAGCCATGGTCATGTTGTCAAAATTGCCCATACTGGCCAGTTTGGCGGTGTCCAGAATAATTCTGCGTCGTGTTTGATTCTTCTTCTTGGTTCGCAGTGGATATTTGATGGCGGGCGTTTGCTCCTCCAGTATCGCTTGAGTCATATAATTCTGCAAAACTTAGATGGTCATATAAAGTTAGATAAGTCTATTTTAATAGAATAATCTAATCAACTAGAATAAATCAGAGGAAATTTGGGTCTGGTTGCCAGCCTGACTTATCGGACCACACTAAAGCGGCCTGGTAGATGGTATCCATGTAAGGGTCTTTGATGGCGTAGTAGCTTTGTATGTCGTTGGGAAATTTCTTTGCGAGTTCAACTTTAGTTTTCTGATACGCGCGGCGTGTACTTTCATGAACGCGTAAATAGTCGCGAAAAAGCAAAGGGTAGATTTGATTTACTCTGTCCATTTCGCGTACATGGATATGAGAACGGCGCTGCTCTAACGGTTGAAGAAAAAAGAACTTTTCTAAACCAACTGAATTGTCATCCATGCCCACTATATTATCTTTGGTTCGCTGTGGTGCAAGGCGGTAGCCAATATTCTGAAGACAACAGAGTGCGGCCTCATCATCAAGGTTAGCGACAGACACTTGAACATCAATGATGTCCTTAGCGGCAAGGTTGGGCACCGAGGTGGAGCCGATGTGATCAATGCGTATGGCGTGCTCGCCTAACGCGCTGCGTAGCTGTTGGCCGATGGTATTAAATTCGCATACCCATACTGGTTGATATTCGACAATTTCAACGGTGGTCATACTAGAGGCTATTTGCGATGATTCGGTAGCTTATCGAAGGGGGTGTGGTGGATCAATGATACTTGTTAAGCAAACTGTTGGCTCGTTTGGTCGGCATGAGATGGGTTTAGTGCGCGTTGTGGCGACGGTGATTTGGGTGAGTGTTATTGGTGGCTGCGCAACTGCTCCTCAACAGACAAGCTCGCTTCCAAAGTCAAAGCCGATATATAGTGAGCCTGCCAGTCGTCCTGGGTATGCCCCTTCTGGGTCAAGTTTAGTGCCACCGCTTGAGCAAAGGATGGTCTTCGGTATGCACCCTAGTTCGCCCACTTGTGGAGATCCGAGATCGCCCTCCAATGATCGGCGACAGCCAGCGAGTCAATGGTCGGTGGCAGCGACCTGTTTGAATATTATTCGAGAGAATGAGGGTTTTCGCGCAACACCGTATACATTCTCTGGTGATCGGTTAATTGGTTATGGTCATCTCATCCTGCCTGGAGAGTCATATGATCGAATCAGTAGAAGTCAGGCCGAACAAATATTGAGGAAGGACGTTGCAGAAAAGTCTAAACGTGTTGCTCAACTAATTAAGGTTGAGGTAACCCAGAATGAGTTCAGCGCCTTTGTATGCCTTGCTTATAACACTGGAACGGGCTATCTGGAGCGTAACAGCGATGCGTTAAAACATCTGAATGCAGGACAGCGCCGCGCTGCCGCGGATAAGATTACCTGGGTTCGCAGGGCCAATAATAGAATATCGAGAAACCTGGTTAAGCGGCGTCAACGGGAGTGTTCACTGTTTCTAACGCCTTGAGTACTGCAAACTTTGCTCTTGAAATCGAGAAAGGTACGGATTATTGGGGCACTGCGTATCAGTGCATGAATATCTACCTGGGCACCAAACGCATCCCAGTCTACTTGCGTTTGTCGTCCCAGTGGCGTTGCATCACTTGAATGTCCACATAGCCCTCCTGTCCTTGCGTCTTGCGCCCGTTCAACATCGAGGCGGATACCCTGCAGGTGGGTCAGTTTTGCACTGCCGGTAACACTGGTGTTAGTTGATCACGCAATCAAACTACAGGGTTGAGTTTGATTGCGTATTTTTTAAGTCGAGCCTGGTTACAACTCTGTGAGGATGTCATCGATGATACTGAACCCGGCGCCCCAGCCGCCACTCATCTTGCCCATAACCTCAGCAAAGCATGCGATCTCAGCATCCGTTGCTTGTAGCGGAATCTGTAATAAGCGTAGGTGGGTTTTATTTTCCACTTGTTCGAAAGTCACTGTGGTTAACAGTAGCTTTGGCCAATCGGCCATCATCGGGTTGGCGGCGTCGTTCCAGTCCGAATCAACGCTAGAATGGTGATTCCAAACAAGCCTTTCAGGCGGAGACACCTCCTTGAACACGACTTTTTGAAAGTTAGAGTTGTCGCCCCATTTCATTTCGTTGAGCCATAACCCACCTGGTTCCAGATCAAATTTGTGGACGATTGTTTCTGCGCCGGGACCATACCAGCGACTTAAAAGTTCTGGTTCAGTCCACGCTCGCCAAACCAATTCCCGTGGTGCATCGAATGAACGCTCTACTACAAATTCAGGTAAATCACTCATGTTGTTTGTCTCTCGTTTGTTTCATGTTGAGTAGTAGACTATCTAGCTGGTCGAAACTTGTGCCCCAAAAGGCTTTGAATTGATCTAGCCAGACCACCGCGTTGATCATTTGTTGTGCTGTTAATTTGGCCGGTCGACGTTGCTTATCGATGTCTCGTTCGATTAAGCCCGCTCGTTCCAGCACTTTTAGATGTCGGGACACTGCTGGCTGGCTCATTTCAAATGGCTCGGCGATGTCGCTCACACATGCTTGTCCTTCAACGAGACGCGATAAAATCGCCCTTCGCGTTGGATCGGCGAGGGCTGAAAATATTGCATCAAGATTAGGAGAGCTTGATGTATAACCCATATGTTCCATAACATTATGGTTATATAAAAACTTGCGCGCGTCAAGAGAAAAATATCAGTACAGTATTTTTGTATGATGAGTCAGCAGGCGACTTTGATGCGTGAATTTCAATTGTTAAAGGAACGTATTTGGTCAACATTTTTGAGCGCCCGTACTAAGCCTGTGAGAGTCGCATTTAGCGGCGCGACGGCTGGGTTGTTCTCAGTTTCGGCGTCAAATCCTGCTGCCCACCAGATGCTTGCAATATGTTCAACGGCAGCGGGTTCCAAAATGGAGAATGCACCCATTTTGAAGGCATTCATGTTGGTGTGATGTGTGTGCTCTGGGATGGCGGCCCAGAACATTTCATCGATACAAATTTGCAGGAGGATTACTAACAGGTCTCATTTGAGATTTGCTAGTAATCGCTGACCCAGACCTAACTACGTCTGTTTATGATTCAACTGCATTCAATCTACCGCCAGAGTACCGTTTCATGCGGTAACCATCAGATGACAGCGTTGATTCCAAATCTTAATGGCGATAGCCTTATGCTGTGTATGTACGTGTTACTTATTGAAGAGGTGCACATTGCACGTATCAACCAACCATACTTTTAAGGGAGTGCGAGCAGTGAGTAATTTGTTACGGTTGTCTCTGTTGATATTTGCTTTAGCAGTACCAATGCTGTGTATTGCTGCAGATAAACTTCCAGATAAACAAATCTACTGGGGTGATCTGCATACGCATACTTCGTTTTCGATGGATGCCTACGTGCTCAACAATCAAACCACACCTAGGGATGCCTACTATTTTGCCAAAGGCGGGGAAATATCTTTACCCGGTGGTGGTACTCATAAACTAGCGCGCCCGTTAGATTTCGCGGCGGTCACAGATCACGCAGAGTACTTTGGCTTAATGCAAATCTGCCATACTATGCCGCTGCTACCTTACTGTGTTGAATTGTCTGTTGCGGCTCGTGAAGATTCGAGAAGGGGGTTCTTCGAATTCTTTCTTCCCACGTTCCTTCAGGGTGATCGAAACTGTCAAGTCGACGACTCTACTTGCGATGCCGCAGAAAAAAACTTGTGGCAAACGACGATCGATGCTGCTGAAATCGCGAACGTGCCGGGGCAATTTACCGCGTTTGTGGCCAGCGAGTGGACCGCATCGCCAAACAATTTGCACTGGCATCGTAATCTCATCTATGCGACGGCAATAGTCCCAACAAGGCCTATCAATTCTTTTGATGAACCGAATCAGGAATCGTTGTGGCAAGCGTTGCGAAATAAGTGCACTAATCTTGTCGGGTGTGATGTCATCGCGATACCGCACAACGCCAATATCGGTATGGGAGGCAGCTTCAACACGCAGGGTCACGACGATGAACTATTGAGTCTGCGTGCCCAGTTTGAGAAATTGGTAGAAATTCACCAACACAAAGGTTCTAGCGAGTGTTTTCCTGGTGCTGGCTTCAATGACGAAGCCTGTAATTTTGAAATTGCCATGCCAATTCCTATTCGCAATGAACTGCGCAAAGCACCTCGCGAGCTAACCGCACTGGAACGAACGCAAATATCTAGCGGATATGTTCGGCCGGCGTTGGCGAGAGGACTGAATATTTTTGACCAGTACGGTGTTAACCCGTTTCAGTATGGTTTTGTAGGTGCTACAGACAATCACGCCAGTCGCCCTGGAGACGTGGAGGAAAACAATTGGGTTGGCGCGCTTGCTAAATTTGATGATGACCTTGCAGAACGACAAATCTATGCGGAATACAATCCAGGTGGCTTGACCGCGATTTGGGCTAGTGAAAATACACGTGAAGCCCTGTTTGCCGCCCTCAAGCGACGAGAAGTTTATGCTACATCGGGGCCGCGTATTCGACTCAGTCTACACCAGACGTTTGACCCTACGGCAGGTTGTGATGAGCTTAGACCCAGCGACTGGTTAGCCATGGGAGGTACCTTGGGGCAACAAAGTGTGGACGGTAAACCAACTTTTATTGTTCAGACGCTTATGGATGAGGTACGCATAGCCAGTATCGACCTGATTAAACTCTATGTTCGGGCAGGTGAAATACAACAACGGGTAGTCAGGCTGGCTCAGCAACGTGAGGGTCGAGCAGACTGGTGTATTGCTTGGCAGGATGAGGACTATCGTGACGAAGAGTCCGCACTTTGGTATGTGCGCGTCCTGCAAATTCCGACTAAACGGTGGGACATGAAGCACATGCTGCAAGAGCGCGCTTGGTCATCACCGATTTGGTCTATGCAGTAGTCGTATGGTTAGTCTTGATAATTCGGCGAGGTACCCCAATCGACATTTAACGCCTTGCGTATATTGAGTACTGCGTTTGCACCAATACGTCTGCTGAGCTCTGCTTCTAATTCGAACACACCGCGCTTGGCAATATTGCCAAGCGCGCCCGTAGGTTGTGAAAACTACCCGCTTCTGCCGTCCATTGTTTGGATCAGGCTATAATTCGACGATTGCTTTTGCTTGCAGCTCTTTCAGTGCCTGTTGTGTTGCTTGTTTCGAGACGCGCAGTTTTTCGGCCAAGGCTGAAGGGCGGTCGATCCCCTCTGTTAGGTAGATCATAGCCATAGGTTGGGCGTGTGGCAGAGACATGCCTGCGCATATAGGCTTGGAGACCGTCATTTAACCAGTAGGTGGCATGCACCAGCGCCCGCAGAAAACCGTGTTTAGTGTTGGTATTTTCCCCGTCAGAGGTTGGTTTCGCCGGACACGCTGGATTTAAGCTAGCGCTCCAGTGAGCAGTTCGCCGTTAGCTTTGATACCGTGTTCGTTTACGGGTGAGTCTGCCTGCGGGATACCTGCTTGAAGCGTCGCGCAAAACTCTAACATGATGCCGTCAGGATCGAAGAAGTAGAACGATCTCAACCAGGTTTTTTCAGATGCTTCCTTCGCGGTTCGCTCTTCCACCCCGGTGACGACGTCGTTATGGTTGACCAATATGCTGCAATCCACGCCTTTTGCAATCAATTTTTCCCGGTGTTGCTCTATTTCATCTGCTTGCACGCTGAAGGCGACATGATTCATTGAGCTGTGGGCGGAAGTAATACTACCTTCTCGGCTGCCAACGATAGTTTTCGCAGAGGTGACACCAGGTTGTGCAAGGTGGGCGTCGCTGAACCAGAAAAAGGCCAGCTCACTACCATTTCCCATGTCGAAAAAAAAGTGTTGGCCATAGCCTCCGCCCAAGTCGAATCCTTTTGTTAGCCGCATGCCT
>JAADHW010000127.1:11844-18597 GCA_013151695.1 Gammaproteobacteria bacterium | reverse complement strand
ACTGATCCTCTCATCGGCTTCTATTCCGACCGCATTCGCACTCGTTGGGGACGGCGTAAACCCTTCATATTGATTGGCACTCCTATTTTCGTTGCTGGCGTATGGCTCTTGTGGGTTCCACCTTTCGAGTTTAGTGATGTCACCTGGTTTGGCTGGACGTTCAGTAACGGCTATCCGTATTTGTTGGGTATATTGGTGGTGATGTATGTCGGCGCCACCATCAAAGATGTGCCTTATTCGGCCTGGGGTGCAGAACTGGCCCAAGATTACAACGAACGCACCAAGGTCATGAGTTGGAAAGAAGCATTCACTGTTGGTGGTTCTTTGATTGGTGCCCTTACCCCAGCCGTTATTGTGTTTTGGGGTTATACCAAACCTATTGATGCGGTGTACTTTTTGTCAATTGGCGTCGCAATATTGATGCCGATATTGGTTTTGAACTTGCTGAAGGTTGTACCCGAATATCCGGTTGTTGAGCGCAATACGCGAAGACTTCCGATTAAAGAAAGTTTTCGTTATGTTTGGCAGAATGAACCCTACCGGAAACTGGTGTTTATATTCTTGTTTTCAACCATTGGTTCGGCGATGACAAATTCATTGAGTTTTTTCTTCGTTAAGCACGTTCTTTTGGCGGGTGATCTATATGGATTCTACCTGGCACCTTATTTCATATCGCAAATAGTAGCGATACCGTTGTGGTTCAAGTTGTCGCGCAAGATCGGCAAGCATCGTGCCACAATGGTGGCGATATTATGGTATGCATTCTGGTCCTGCTTTATACCGCTGATCGCAATATCGCCGCTAATTTGGTACGAGAGTTTCGAGCTGACTCGCTTATTGCCTTATCTGCCAGACAGCTGGCAAGCAGGCTTCAATGCGAGTCTTGCCGGCGTGCCGACGGGAAAATTTGCGTTTTTCATCGGCGTGATGTGTTTGAAAGGCAGTGCAATAGGTGCCTTAAGTGCGCTGCCTTATGCCATGGCTGCCGATGTTGTCGATCTAGACAGCGCACGTACAGGTAAGAAGCAAGGTGGTGCCTATTTCAGCATATGGACTATGACACGCAAATTGGCTTATGCATTGGGTTTAGTAGTTGGCACATCTGGAGCTATTTATTATGGCTTTAACTCGCTGGCAGATCCTCATGAATCACCTAATTCAATGGAGTCTCTGATTTGGCTGGCGTGTTTGTATTCAATAGTGCCTGCACTGTTTAAGTTTGTTGCGGTACCTTTGTTATGGAACTACTCGCTCACGGAAGAGAAACTGGTCGAGTTACAAAGTGAAATAACTGCTAAGGCGGGGTCTAGTGCCTAGTGATGTTGTAGCCTCTGTTTTAGCCTCAGAGGTCTAGCACCAGATTGTCGCTGAGCGCGCCGGAACAACAAATCATCATGGTTTTGTTCTCGGCGTGTTCTTGTGGGGTCATCAGCAGGTCTTGATGGTCTGGCTCACCTGCTAACACAGTCGTTTCACAGGCTCCGCAAATTCCTTGTTCACAAGAACTCGGAACATCAATCCCGGTATTGCGCAGAACCTGCAATATAGTTTCGTGCGTAGACACAGTTAACCGATGACCACTCTTCACCAGAGTGATTGTGAAACTGCCGGACGGCATGCCTACAGTGTACGACCGTCGTAACCGTCGATAAGCTCCAAGCTTGTATTGAGTACAGAGTTGCCTGCCATCACCTTGATCAGATAGGGCTCATCGAAACGCACACCAACCGGGTCTTCGCCATTAGCTACCTTATCTGCCTGTTTCTTAAACAAACGTCTTAACATAGCGGTTGCTGTATCTATTGGCGTTAGATGCTCATCTGAGTGGAGATTGATATCGCCTTGACCTTTTTGTGTGACGTAGTCGGTTTGCCATTTTTGATGGTCCTGCAGGGTCCAGTCATCAAAATCAATACCGGGTCCCCATCCTGGCTTAAACATGCCAATTTCTTCAAAGTTGCTAAGTGGGTTTGCACCCTTAGTTTGTGCTTGCAATGAGAAGAAGCGAAAACTGGTGTCATTTACAGGGACGGTCCAAGAAACACCCGCTGGACCGAGGTCGTTACCTACCGAAGCGGTGCAATTCATGTTCGGCATAACAGTTTGGCTCAGACGCTGATGTACACGGCCATCTTCTAAGGTACGGTGTTGTATGGTGCGTACACCGTCGTCGGTATATTCAAATTTAACCTTTGGCAGAATTTTTAGAATATCGACAAATTGCACGCCGTTAATAGACGAGTGCAAAGCGTAGACATGGAATGGGTCCATAAAATTGTCGTAAAATTGCCACCAATTGTAGTCCTGATAACCCGCTAAGAGTGCCTGCCTGCCGCTGGGTGCTTGATAGCTTCCAGTTGCTATGACCTCTTTATCTTCGCTGATGTTTTCAAACACTGATATACGAGGGAACAAAGGCTGTTTCTCTGCGGGTCCCATATAGGTAAACACCAAACCGTAGTGTTCTTCTAGCGGGTACCACGGTTGACGTATCTTATCTTTGTAGGTGTTTTCAGGTTCGCAAGGCATCTCTAAACATCGCCCTTGGCTATCGAATAGCCAGCCGTGGTAGGGACAGCGTATGCCGTTAGCCTCAATCTTGCCGTAGATAAGATTTGTGCCGCGGTGCATGCAACGTGGGTAAACTAAACCACACTGCCCGTTCTTATCTCGAAACAGCACTAGGTCTTCGTGGAGTATGGTGATCGCTATCGGAAGATCTTTGACTTCATCACTGCGCGCAATGGGTTGCCAGTAGCGGCGTAGCAATTCACCCCCTGTGGTCGCTGGCGCGGATTGAATAAGTTTCTGATCATGGCTGGCGCTCGGCCGGCCGTATAGACGACCGTTGGGGTCTGGACTGAATTGAGGATTGGTCGAAGCATCCTTTGTCGACGTCGAATTTGTCGTTTCCGTATTCTGCGCCATACCACTCCCCAGCAATATTTCTCTAGAATGTACTCCTTCAGCTACCGTCGAGCAAACGAATACCGCGCAGACGAATACCTCGCAGAAAAGTATCCAGAAATTTTAGGGTAAAATATCCCTGTGTATTGGGTGATGAATCTGTATGGTTTAAGCGGCGCAGATAAGTTTTCGACATATCTTTTTGACACTTTTATTTGACACATGGGGAAGGTGGAGACGACATGAGCGATTTTGATTTCATTATACGCAATGGCCAGTTGGTTGATGGTACAGGGGCCCAAGGTTGGCAAGGCGACTTGGGTATATCTGCCGGGAAGATAACCGCCCTGGGTGATGTGCAAGGCACGTGTGACAATGAGTTGGATGCGAAAGGTCAGGTTGTTGCGCCTGGATTCATTGATATCCATACGCATTTTGATCCGCAGTTGTGTTGGGATAAATATGCAACACCTTCCATGGAACATGGCATTACCACCGTGGTTACAGGCAACTGTTCTCTTAGCCTTGCGCCTATTCGTGGCCGACAAGGTGCAGACAAAATTGTCAGTATGTTTGGGGTAATCGAAGATATTAAGAAGAAGACTTTTGATCAAGCAGTACCCTTTACTTGGGAGAGCTTCCCTGAGTATTTAGACCATATTCGACCAGCGCTGGGTATTAATGTTGGCGCCCTTATTGGGCATTCGGCCATACGTCTCTATGTCATGGGCGAAGCCAGTCAAGAAAGGGTGGCAACAACTGACGAGATTGCACAAATGTGCACAATTGTTGAAGAGGCGATGGCTGCTGGTGCACTGGGTATCTCAAGCTCGTATGTGGATATAGACGAAAAGGGCCGCCCAGTGCCGAGTCAGTATGCAGATCTAAATGAGAAAATTTCATTGGCCAAAGCCATGGCTAAAAGCGGGCGAGGTATTTGGCAAATTGTACCGTTTTTCCCTGATATTAAGCGTGAACTGGAGAATATCCGCGAACTTGGTGAAATTTCCTTGAGTGCAGGAGTGCTCTGTAGTCTACAACCGGTTATAAGTTCGCCTGGGTCACCAAATGCGAAAGAGGTGATAGATGCATTAGAGGCGGAACATGCGCGGGGCGCTCGTGTGTACGGCCAAGTGATGCCGCGCTGCTTTGACATGAACATGCGTTTGTCCGAAACCAGCATGTTGTTGTTTTCCTTGCCGCGGTGGAAAGCCATCATGGATTTGCCAGCAGAACAACGCTTGGCAAAGTTCACGGACCCTGAGGGTCGAGTGTTGTTAATTGAAGAAATGAAAAATGTTGGCGGCATGAGTGCTGCCCTGCCTATGCTGACAGTGGGTGCAACTTATTGTGAGGAAAATAAAAAGTATGCTGGACGCAGCCTGATGGAGATTGCCCAAACCGAGGAAAAGACATTGGGTGAGGTCATATTGGATATATCAGTAGCAGATAACTTGGAAACAGAATTCCAACTGAAGAACGTGATCAATGCCGACAAGGCTGCTGTAGCTGAACTGATCAACCACCCTCTATGTCACTTTGGTGCGTCTGATGCAGGTGCGCACATCACCCAATTTTGCGGCACGGGTGATACAACACATTTGTTGGAACATTACGTACGCGAAACCGGTCATATGACCCTGGAACGTGGTGTACATCGCATGACCGGTGAGGTTGCAGCAGACTGGGGTTTGCATGATCGCGGTACCTTAGAAGTTGGCAAGGCAGCGGATATCGTTGTATTTGACCCTGATACAGTAAGTGTTTCTGAAGAAGAATTTGTCAACGATTTTCCTGGTGAAGCACGTCGATACATTCGCAAAGCCCAGGGTTTTGCCGCAGTATTTGTAAATGGTGAGCTTGCTTATACCGAAGATGGTTACACTGGATCAAGCTCTGGACGCATCGTCTGAGACCTTGGCTTCAGGCGTGTGCGTTAGCAAGTTTGTTTATAAGATGAATGTTCTTGCTGGTTGACCATAACCGATAGCTTAACAGTACAGCCGCAGTGCCCACGCCTGCGGCGAGCCCCAGCAAAAGCCATATATCCCCATGGGCTCACCAAACCAGCCAAATCCCAGCATGCACTCGATGGGTAGACCGACCCCCCAATAGCTAAATAAGGCGATGAACATGGGTACACGAGTGTCTTTGTAACCTCGAAGCGTACCAGCCGCTGTTGCTTGGATGGCGTCGAAGACCAAAAAGAATACAACAAATAACAATAGGACTGACGATAGGTCTGCGACGTTGGGATCATTTGTGTATGCCGCCACCATATCGGTACGAAGAAAGAAAATTGCTATCGATCCGGCAATGGCCACCACGGTGGTGGTGGCTATGGCGATGGCTGCGGTAGTGCGCGCACCCACTACTTCTTGAGAGCCAACACGGAACCCAACCCGTATGGTCGCCGCCATGCCGAGGGCCAACGCGGGCATGAATAGAACACCATTTATATTCATCGCGATATTATGGGATGCCACCACTTCCGCACCATAACGCCCCAGTAGTAAGGTGGTCACAGCGAACAACCCCATTTCTGCAAAAATGGTGGTGCCTATGGGTATGCCGATGACCAGCAGAGGCCGGATGTGTGTCCAACGAGGACGTGAAAAGTGATTGCGCCAACCGGTGGGGTTGAACCTTTTACGGGTGACAACAATTAAAATCAGTGATAGTTGAAACCACATGATGATGGCTTGTGCCACGCCGCAGCCAATACCGCCTAACTCTGGCAGGCCAAATTTCCCATATATGAGTGCATAATTGAGGGGAATTTTAACCACTAACGCGGTGATGGAAATATATAAAGCGGGGCGTGTGAAACCCATGCCGTCAGCAAGATAACGTAGACAAAAATAGCACATGAGGGCAGGCACGCCGAAGCTACACATTCGCAAGTAAGGGATTGAAATTGCCGAAGCGGTGGCGTCGACGCTCATCCAGCTATAGATGGGACCGATACTGTTAAGTAACAATACCGCGGTCAGACCGGCAATTAATGCCAGCCATAACCCTTGTCGAACCACCTCGCCGATGTCCGATATTTTCTGCGCGCCGTGCAATTGCGAAACTGTGGGTGTGACTGCATGTACCAGGCCCATGAGCAGTAAAATGATTGGCCAAAATAAGCTGCCCCCTAACGCGACACCTGCGAGGTCGGTTGAGCTGTAGTGGCCGGCCATAACCACGTCTGTTACACCCATACCCATTTGCGCCAATTGCGCACCGATAAGCGGCAAGGCTAAGCGCCATAGCGTTTTTGTTTCTTTGACTAAACCGCCACGGTCAGGCGGATTGTTCAATCCCTTATCTTATTCATCTAGGGTGGCACTCACGCGCTCGACCGCCTCGATATAGTCTTGCATGAATTCTCGCATCACATCTCGAGTAGATTGAATGGAATTCATTAACCCAACACCTTGGCCCACGAAGAACGTCGCAAGTTGCTTGGCACCAGCGTGCCCACCCTCCGCCAGTTTGATCACTTTTGCTAGCGGTGCTTCGCTGACGGACGATTGTAGTGGCATAGGCAGAGGTTCCGGTGCTTCCGGAGACTCCCAAGCGTCAGTCCAGGCAGAACGCAGCTGACGCGAGTATTTCCCGGTTCGCGCTTTGGAACGAACAGTTTGGCGTGAGCTTGCTTGCAGATATTTTTCTTTAATAATGGGTGAGGTTTCAGCTTCGGTAGTGGTCAACCACATGGACCCTGTCCATGCGCCTGCTGCACCCATGGCCATGGCGGCAGCCATTTGTCTGCCAGTGACGATGCCTCCCGCGGCCAGTACTGGTACGCCTGAGGCTTCTACCTCTTGGCATACTTCAGGAACCAGTACCATGGTT
>JAADHW010000127.1:0-11825 GCA_013151695.1 Gammaproteobacteria bacterium | reverse complement strand
TCAGTGCCGGCCACCACCAGAATGTCGACTCCGGCCTCTACTTGTTTGGTCGCATGTTCTTTGGCACCAACTAGGGCGGCAACCAGCACATTGTTCGATTTACCCATATCCAACATATATTGGGGGGGTACACCTAATGCATTGGCTATCAACTTGATCGGATGAGAAAAGGCCACATCGATGATGTTGTTTGCCTTGTTTTTAGTAAGAAACCCGCCAGTACCTCGGTGTTGGTTTGCGTAGACACCTGCAGTGTCGATATCGTGTTGGGCTAAGATGTTGGCGGCAAATTCTTGATGCTCGGCGGGCACCAAGGCTGCAATTTCTTCTGGCGAATCGTTTCCGTCAGTAATTGCCATGCTGGTTGGAGCGATAAGATCGACGCCGTAGGGTAGGCCGTCAATATGTTGATCTATCCAGTTTAGTTCGATTTCTAACTGTTTAGCGTTGTAACCTGCCGCGCCAAGAACACCAAAGCCACCGGCTTTAGAGACTTCTACCACAACGTCCCGGCAGTGTGTGAATGCGACCAGCGGAAACTCTATGCCCAGCATGTTGCAAATTGGTGATTTCATATGGGTATCCTCTTATGTGTAGGAAGGATATCAAAAAGTTAGCGGCGCGCCTTCATAAAGTGACACGCCTCAATAAATAGTGCCCTTTATGTTGGGGTTAGTAGTGCGGTGGGCGTTCGTCTTCAGGGCTTTCAGTAGAATCTTGAGCCTGGGATTTGACCACATCTACCACCCGCTGGAGTTGTTTTTCTAATGAGGCAATGCGCGCGCCGTGTTGAATCAGCTCTTCATTAAGATCAGCAATCAGTTGTTCTTGAAAGGCCGCTTTGATTTCTAGTTCATCTATTTTGATTTCTAGTTCGTCTGCGCGGTGTTTGTCGTTTTGGCTAGTCATGCCCGTATTTTAGGCGGTCTGCAGTTGTTTTGCTAAACTCTATGCAATTTTAGGGGCACAGGTTATAGGGAGAAGGTTAGTGCAAGCATGGCAAATGCAGCAGCTTGGTGATCCGTGGGACCTTTTGGTGTCGGTGGAATCGGCTCCGCCAGCCGTGACGCAAGAGACGATACGGGTAAAGGTTGAAGCGACCGATTTGAATTTCGCCGATATTTTGCAGTGCCAAGGGAAATATCAAGTCAGACGAGAGCCACCCTTCACGCCGGGTTTAAACACAGCCGGGACCATCGCTGAAGTGCCTCCTGAGTTGGCGAGCGGTTGGGCAGTAGGTCAACGGGTTGTTGGTCCGACGGTAGGACAATTTGGCGGCTTTGCTGAAGAAGCCTTAATGCTAGCCAGCCAAACCACGCTCATTCCAACAGGGGTATCCACCTTGTCCGCCTGCGCTTCACATGTCACCTATGGTACTTCATGGTTCGCCCTTCATCACCGCGGTCAATTACGCGCAGGGGAGACAGTGTTGGTGCTGGCTGCGGGGGGAGGAGTTGGTTCCTCTGCGGTGGAATTGGCGAAGGTGCATGGATGCTGGGTGATTGCTGCGGCAGGGGGCGCTGCGAAAGTTGCAGCGTGTCAGGCCCTGGGTGCGGATGAAGTGGTGGATTACAACCAAGAAGACCTCTATGCCCGGGTTATGGCTCTTACCGATGGTCGTGGAGTAGATGTTGTATACGATCCTGTGGGAGGTGAATATTTCGATGTTGCTCGTCGATTGGTGGCCTGGGAGGGAAGGTTGTTGGTGATTGGTTTTGCCAGTGGAACGATACCTAAGGCGCCTTTGAACCATGTGCTGGTTAAAAACTATTCCGTTGTGGGTGTGCACATGGGTGGGTATCGACAACATGACGATAGACCTTTTTCACAGTGTTATGAAATGCTGCATCGGTTGCTGCTAGAAGAAAAAATCAATCCTTTGATAGATGAAGTGATAGGATTTGATAAATTACCGCCTACGCTACAAAAACTAGCCAACAGGTTAGTGAAGGGTCGAGTTATCTTTGATCCTAAAGCGTAGCAGGGGACAGGCAAGAGCGTAAGCAGGAAAAATTAGCGAAGGTAACGCAAATGGAGTTAAGGGATAAAGTCGCCATCGTGACCGGGGGCGCGAGCGGTATAGGCAAAGCGAGCGTAGAAGCATTTGCTCGTTTGGGGGCTCAAGTAGCGGTAGTTGATTTGAACCAGGCTGGGGCAGAAACCGTCGCGCAGAATGTGGGCGGTATCGGTATTGGTTGTGACGTTGCCAGCGAGGCTGGTATCAACGCCATGGTTGAGCAAGTGCAGGGGCACTTTGGGGCTGTTGATATTTTGTTTAACAATGCCGGTGTGGCTACCGGTACAAACCCTCTGGAGACACCCATTGATGTGTGGCAAAGCCAGTGGGAAATTAATGTCATGTCCCACGTATATGCTATTCGTGCCGTGTTGCCTTCCATGTTAGAGCGTGGCTCAGGCTACATACTTCATACTGCATCTATGGCGGGCATTTTAACAACCCATGGAAACTTAACCTACGCGACAACCAAACACGCTGTTGTTGGCTTGGCCGAGTGGATGTCTATTACCTATCACGACAAAGGCATCCACGTTTCGCTACTCGCCCCACTGGGTGTGCGCACACCGATGATGGGTGATTCGGAGTCAAGCTGGGCAAGCAAGGCCGCGGGGCCCATCAAAGAACCTGAAGAAGTTGCACAACAGGTGGTAGATGCCATTACTCAAGAGCGCTTCCTCATTCTTACCGACCCCATTGCCCAGACTTGGATGGACCGCAAAAATACAGACATAGAGCGATGGCTTGGAGGAATGCGAAGACTCCAAGTTAAACTGGACAGCGCGGATCAACCAAACTAGTGGGCCGCTTATTCGCAGTAGCAACCATAGGGTTGTTGAGTAGCTTCTTGGTTCATGCTCAAACGTTGAGTGTGAATGAAAAGGTTCGAATTTTTGTTCCCCACATCGACGATCCTGGTATAGAGATTGATGGCAGGTTAGACGAGCCGGTATGGCAGCAAGTGTCAGGGTACGATGGCATGTTAGTGATCGATCCGGATACCTTGGTTGAACCGCGCTATGAAACAGTTGCACACTATCTGTATACCAAACACGGCTTGTATGTTGGGGTAGAACTTGAACAACCTAGCGAAACACTTGTAGCGCGTTTGTCCAGTCGAGACACCTTTATCAACCGTGACGAATGGGGAATTACCCTAGACACCTCTGGACAAGGTTTGTATGGCTATTGGTTTTCTACCGCCCTCGGTGGCTCAGTAAAAGACGGCAAGATCGCGCCAGAGAGAGTATTTACCAGTGAATGGGATGGCCCGTGGCAGCGGGCGAGTGCGCAAACTGACGACGGTTGGAGCCTAGAGATGTTCCTGCCGTGGTCGATGATGGCGATGCCAGAACAACAAGGTCAGCGCGTTATGGGTTTTTGGGTTAATCGTAAATTTGCTATGGCGGATGAACGTTGGAGCTCGCCTCCATTACCTTTCACTGACAGTCGGTTCATGTCCGTACTAGGTGAGCTGGTTATGGAAGATGTGCAGCCGGGGCCACAGTTTGCACTGTTTCCGTACACCAGTTATGCCTATGAGGGCATCAAAGGCGAAGATGAGTATCGTGCTGGCTTAGATCTGTTTTGGCGTCCTTCCACAAATTTCCAGGTTGCCGTGACTGCAAACCCAGACTTTGGTGCCATCGAATCGGACGATGTGGTGGTGAACTTAACTGCCTTCGAAACCTTCTTTCCTGAAAAGAGGCTGTTTTTTCTGGAAGGACAGGAAGTATTTCGAACCACGCCGAGAGCGCGGGTATCTTCAGGCTCGTCTTCGTCAGGCGCGAGACGGACTGCCTCCACCTTTTCCCCAACACCTACCACACTGGTCAACACGCGAAGAATTGGCGGAGTAACTGGTATTGCCATACCCGGCGATGTTGTGGTGGCTGGTGAGGAACGAGGGCGTCCCACTGAGCTTGCCGGAGCGATTAAGGTGACGGGTCAATCTGGCCGGTTGCGATATGGTGTGATTGGTGCGTTTGAAGAAGAGGTGCGGCGCAGAGGAACGCGAAATGGTGAAGAGGTTCGTCTTGAGCAAGATGGCCGAGACTTTGCAGTTGCTCGAATACTATACGAGACCACACAAAGTAGTTCGGGTGGCAGTGGTCGGCGCTCGATTGGATATTTGGGAACCTTGGTCAGCAAACCTAACGAGGATGCGCAAGTGCATGCCATTGATGGGCACTTTCAGTCATCCAGTGGAAAACTGTCCTTGGATACGCAATTTATGCGCAGTGATGTTGGTGGGGTAAGTGGCTTCGGTGCCTTGTTAAATGCTCGTTATGTGCCGAATCGAACCATTCAACATAGCCTTTCATTAGACTACCTCAATCGACGCCTCGATATTTCGGACTTGGGTTTTATACGCCGAAATGATGCCGTAGGCGGTGTATATAGATTTAGCCTAAATGAAACTCAAGGGTTTCAACATTTACGCAGCCGAGGTACTTCTATTGTTCTCAGCTACGAAGAAAATCAGGATGGGCGGGCGGTGCGGGGTGGAATATTCGTACGCAATAAGTGGCAGTTTAATAATCTTTCAGAGATTCGAACCGAGGTTGACTATTTTCCCGGGCGCTGGGATGACCGTAACAGTTTTGGTAACGGTATCTTTAAAACCGAAGGTCGTTGGGTGGCGGAAGTATCATTTGGAACAGACTCGGCAAAACCTGTCAGTGCCAGCCTTTTGTTAGGCATGCGCCAAGAAGAATTAGGTGACTGGAGCAAACGCGTTTCGTTAGGAACGACGTTTAAGCCTAATGACCGGTTTTCTTTCGATCTTGATGTCAACTACTTTCAGCGTGAGGGCTGGTTGTTATACCAAGGTGGTCGTAATTTCACCACCTTTAAAGCCACCGACTGGCAGCCCCGTATTGCCATGGATGTGTTTTTGTCTGCACGGCAACAATTTCGATTAACCCTACAATGGGCGGGTATTCGAGCCGATGAACAGGACTTTTGGACAGTACCCGTGCAGCCCAATAAGTTAGATCCCAGGGTCAAATCGGTTGGTGAAGCGACAGACGATTTCACGCTTTCACGGCTGGCTGTACAATTGCGCTATCGTTGGGAAATTGGACCGTTGTCTGATTTGTTTGTTGTTTATACTCGTGGTAGCAATCTAGCCAACAGAATACATGATGACTTCAATGATCTTTTCACAGATGCTTTGGAGCAGCCAGTGATTGAGGTGTTTGTAGTTAAATTGCGATATCGATTCGGGCGCTAGTGTGTGGCCAACAATCCTGTAAGAGTTCTCGAAATTGGCGGGCATAGTGCTGGCTATAGCGGTCGTCTGTTTGTTCGGTCTGGTGCAGAAGTGGTTCGCATTGAACCTCCAGAGATGGTTCCGAGCTGGGCGAGTGACGCCGCTACCAATACCTATCTACACGCAGGTAAGCAGCGTATTAATACCCAAGATGTTCGGCTCGTTGGTGAACTCGCGGACAAGGCAGATGTGGTGATATGCGAGGCAAGTTGTGCCGACCAAATAGACAGTTGGGATTTTGATAACTTCTTAACCCCGATTAAAGTCGCGATTACTCCCTTTGGTCGAACAGGGCCAAAACGCAATTGGCATGCTACCCCCCATGTGCTATTGGCAATGGGAGGCTATACACACCTTATGGGGGATGAGGACAAGGCACCGCTGTCGCTTCCGGGCCATTACTTGGAATTCCAAACAGGTGCTTTGGCGTATACGGTAGCTAATGCGTGTTTATACGCTCGGCCACATCGTGATACAAAAGATGTCGACATTGGCATGTTGGAAACTGTCATGGCGCTCTCTCAGTTCACTGTGGTTCGTTGGCACTGTACTGGTGATGTTAGATCGCGACATGGTAGCGATTTCTGGTTTATTTCACCAAGCGACCTCTTCCGCTGTGCCGATGGGTGGGTGTACTTGACCATTGTGCCTGGATTTTGGGATCCTTTTGTGGTGTTTCTGCAACGTCCTGAGCTTTCAGTAGATCCTCGGTTTTGCACCAACGATGATCGAATGGCTCATCGCGATGTGCTTCGAAATATAATCGCAGAGACGCTTGTAACGCTTTCGAAAGACCGCATTGAAAGTCGGGCCGAGGCTTGCCGTGTACCGCTTGGTGCGGTGAAAACTTTTTCAGAAATTCTCAAAGATCCGCACTTAGATCAACGTCGATTTTGGGAAGAAATAGACATGCATGTTTCTGCTACCACTGTGCGTTCTCCTGGACTGTCTTTTAGGATCGATGATGAAGTGAGACCTTCGCTTAGGCTAAACGATACTGAAAACGACCATGTTTAGAGGTAATTGAGTGAAGGTAAAAGATTAATGGTCAATGGACCTCTAAATGGTATAAAAATTCTCGACCTAACCCATGTGTGGGCTGGTCCGTTAGCTGTTCGATTTTTAGCAGACCTAGGCGCGGAAGTGGTTCGTGTGGAAGCTCCTTCAAGCAGAGGGCCCAGGGTTTTTCCTTCTTCACCGATTGGTGGCTGGATGGGGGGTGTGCCTGGCGATGAGCCATGGAATGCCAATGCAGCGTTTAACAAGCTCATGCGCAATAGACAAAGTTTTTGCGTTGATATGAAACAACACAGCGGGCGTTTGGCATTCTTACAGCTAGTCGCTGTGGCCGACGTAGTCATTGAAAATTTCAGCGCACGAGCCATGCCTTCCTTAAACTTGGATTATGATGTGTTGCGCGAAGCTAACCCAAACATCATCTATGTCACTATGCCGGGGTTTGGTAGCACAGGAATATATAAAGACCGAGTCGCGTTTGGCCCCACAGTAGAAGCTATGTCTGGCCTCACTTACATGTTTGGCTATGGTCGCAATCAGCCGCGCAACACTGCTATGGCTTTGTTAGATCCGATAACAGCAACCAATTCAGCCGCCGCGGTAGTGACTGCGCTGCGGCGCAGGCAGCAAACAAGTAAGGGCTGTCGCGTAGAGTTGTCGCTGCATGAGGGCGGTGTGGCATATAGCGGGCCGTGGTTAATCGATGAACAACTAGGTAATGTACCGTGTTGCATTGGTAATAGGCATCCAGGTATGGCGCCGCACGGCGTTTATCCGTGTGATACCGAGCAAGCTGGAGAAAGTTGGATTGCTGTGGCCTGTGCTAATGACCATCAGTGGAGTGCCCTTTACCTGCTGATCGATGCGCATGGCATGATGCTGAATCGAAGTTGGTCACTGTCACAGCGAATCACGCATCATGATGTTGTTGACGAGTGTCTGAGTCGCTGGACAGCTTCACAAAATAGTCAACAAGCAACGACCAGGCTACAACAAGCTGGCGTAAGTGCTGGCCCCGTCAATACTGCAGCTGACATGGTTGCAGACGAGCAAGCCATGGCGCGCAACTTTTTTGTAGACTACGAGTCTCACGGTGTTCCTATGCCAGGTAATCCAATTAAAATGCCGGAGCTAAACACCCACGAATGGACAGCAAGTCCTGACTTGGGTGCTGACAATGCAGATATTCTTAAGCGCTGGCTAAACTATGACAACCGTCAGATTCAAGCCCTCGAGGAAGCCGGCGTCATCATGAATGCACCGCCGGCATAGGTACTGTCTGTACTGTTCAAATTTTGCTTGCATAAAAGATTGAGTTGTAGTGTAGTACATAACTACTACAGCATATCACGATAGGGTTTCTGCTCCATGAATGACTGGGACGATAACACTCCAATCTATTTGCAATTACGCAATACCGTAGTCCGGCAAATTGTTCAGGGGAGATTTGCGGAAGGGGAAGTTGTGCCTTCTGTACGCCAAGTGGCGGCAGATGAAAAAATAAACCCGATTACAGTATCTAAGGCTTATCAAATGTTAGTTGATGAAGGACTTTTAGAAAAACGACGCGGTGTTGGAATGTTTGTATGCCCAGGGGCGCAGGCTAAATCTCTTGATTCTGAAAGGAAAGCGTTCATCGCCGAAGAATGGCCCCGCGTTGTAGAGCGCATTGAATTGTTGGGACTAGACCCACGCCAATTGCTGAAAGGGAGAGAATAGTGGCGATCATTGAAGCGCATGGCCTGGTGAAGTCTTATGCGGACGTTAATGCACTAGATGGATTCGATCTAACGGTTGAAAAAGGTCGCATCGTTGGCCTGATAGGTGCAAATGGATCGGGTAAAACTACCGCTTTGAATACCATTCTGGGGTTGAACTCGTTGGATGCAGGCAACATCAGTGTTATGGGTTTAGAGCCTATCCGCAACCGGGCGCAGTTAATGGAATCTGTGGCGTATATCGCTGATACCGGCATCTTGCCTAATTGGATGCGGGTTTGTGACTTGCTGAGCTACGTCGCGGATGTCCACCCCCGCTTTGATCGCAGTGTTGCCCAGGCGCAGTTGGCTAACACAGACATCAATTTGTCTAAGCGGGTCAGAGTTTTGTCTAAAGGCATGCATGTACAGCTTCATCTAGCCATCGTGCTGGCCATTAATGCCGAGCTGATGGTCTTGGACGAACCTACATTAGGTCTCGACATCCTTTATCGGCAACGATTTTACGATGCAGTACTTAATGACTACTTCACCGAAGATCGAAGTATTTTGGTGACGACCCATGAAGTGCGCGAAATTGAACACATTCTTACAGACGTGATTTTTATTCACAAAGGCCGCACTTGCCTGAGTCTGGAGATGTCTGAGATTGCGAGTCAATACACAAAGTTGACGGCTTCAGAGTCTACAACGCTACCGGTAGAACCGATATTACGGCATCAAACACTCGCGGGGATGGAGTTCATATTTGCAGGAGTTGATCGAAGTTTGTTAGAAGAGTTAGGCGAGGTGGCAACGCCGAATCTTGCAGAGCTTTTTGTGGCCATCGTGGAGGGTAACTAATGCGAAAATTCAAAGCACTGTTGATGCGCGAATGGTTAGAACATCGCAGCTCGTTCTTTTGGGGGCCAGTGGTGGTGTTAGCCATCATTGTCCTTGTGGGTCTTTTTGTATCGTCTTTTGGTGATCGTTTCACTACAGAGTTCAGCAGTGCTGAACGACTACAACTGCATGAGCAACTCGGACGTGACACAGACAACATCAGTTTACCCCAAGCTGCTGCAGCAGAAGGTCTGGATGTTGCTGGCAGTACAGATGAAGAACTCAGCTTGAAGTTGCGTTCGTTTTTGAACGGTATCGCAACGCCGTTTTATTGGGTGTTGTTGGTGGTCACTTTTTTCGCCTTGATTGGTTGCATTCATGATGAGCGAAAAGACAGATCTGTTTTGTTCTGGAAGTCTATGCCCGTCAGCGACTGGCAGTGTGTGATCAGTAAGCTTGTTTTGATCGTCTGGGTTGCACCACTTTTCACCATAGCCGCGATAGTACTTGCGCAATTTTATGCGATTGTCATTGGATCCCTGCACGTGGAAGACGGTATGGGGAGTAGGGTTTGGAGTCAGAGTGGCTTGGTGCTTAAACCGTTTATGTTGTTGGTCGGATATTTCTTGCAGAGTTTGTGGGCTTTGCCCTTGTATGCATGGATATTGTTGGTTTCGTCCTGGGCGAAACGTACACCGATCATGTGGGTAGTCGGCATACCGGCAGGGTTGTCTATATTGGAAGGCATATTCTTCAACAGCCAGTATCTCGGCAACGCCATCGCACGGCATTTCAACCTACGCGGTCTGCCTCGTGGCGATGGAGACCTTTCGGTTCAGCTCAGTGTGCTTACAGATGCTGGCTTGTGGCTTGGTTTGCTGGTCTCGGCAGTGTTGCTGGGCGCAACTATTTATCTGCGTCGGCGTAACAACGAAATTTAGAGAGACTTAATCAGCGACTCCTAGCCTGCGTGTAATTCAGGGTAGTTTGGGTTCCACAGCCCATGCTCGAGTTGATGGGTAACTTCTGCACTGGTTGTATTGGCGGTGCCGTCACTTATCGCTTGATCTGCAACCGCTTGTGCAACCTCTTTGGTGACTTCACGAAGCCGCTCTATTTCTGGGTACAGCATGCCTTTTGCTAACTCGTCATCTGTCAGGGCATTTGCACAAGCCAGCGCTGCTGCAGTAACCATGTCATCGGTGACCACAGTGCTATTGGATAACAAAGTACCCAGCCCAAGGCCAGGAAAGATGAAAACATTGTTCCCCTGGCCGATCTGGAAAGTTTTGCCTTGATAATTTACCGGGCTAAAGGGGCTGCCGGTTGCGACCAGTGCGCGCCCATCTGTCCAACGGATAAGATCTTCGGGGGTGGCTTCAGAGCAGTCGGTGGGATTAGAAAACGGCATAATAATGGGGCGCTCGCAACAATCTAACATGCTGCGTGTGATGGATTCGGTAAAGACACCAGCCTGGCCTGAGGTGCCGATGAGTACAGTGGGTTTGTATTGTTTTACCACATGCTCTAGCTGTCGTTGATTGGCATCGCCAAGCCCAAACTCATCTGCTTGAGTTTTGCTCCAGGCAAGATCAGCCTTATATGCATCTCGGAATGGTTGGTCATCGACCAGCAAACCCTTACTGTCGAGTACGGCAACAGTTTTTGCTACCTGTTCGTCGGGCATGTTTTCACTGCACATCGCCGCACGAATTTGATTGGCAATCCCCATGCCTGCGGCACCGGCGCCGTGAATGACAATTCTTTGATCTAGGAGTGATTGTTTGTTGATTTTTAACCCACTGAAGATTCCCGCAAGAGCCACAGCACCAGTGCCTTGAATGTCATCGTTGAAGGACAAAATGCGATCGCGGTGACGATTTAGAAAGGTCAGCGCGTTGTCTTTGCGAAAATCTTCCCATTGCAGCAGGGCTTCTGGGCATATCATCCGTACAGCGTCTACAAATTCATCGATGAACTCTTGATACGGCTCGCCCGATATCCGATTTTCTCGCCAACCAAGGTATAACTCATCTTGCAGTAGGGTTTCGTTGTTGGTGCCAATATCAAGGCTAATCGGCAGGGTTTCTGCTGGTGGAATGCCAGCACCAGCAACATATAGAGCTAGTTTACCTACGGATATGGCCATGCCCCCGGCACCTTGGTCGCCGATACCCAATATCGATTCGTTGTCTGTGGCGACAATCAGTCGTATGGTTTTGCCACCTACAGCGTTGGCTAACACTTCTGCGATACTGCCTCGCATGCCTGGGTTTATCCACACCCCACGTGCACGTTGAAAGACGCGGCTAAAGTTCTGCGTGGCCAGACCTACGGTTGGTGTATAAACGATGGGCATCAGCTCTGCCATATTGTCCATTAAGACTCGGTAAAACAGATGTTCATTGCGATCTTGCAGCGCTGCAAAGTTCACATACTTGTCCAGTGGGTCGTGAAAGGCATCTAGCGCTTTCTTGGCGCGGTCTATCTGATTCTGAATTGAGCTGATGCGCGGCGGCAGTAAGCCGTGCAGACCGAACTCATCCCGCTCTTGCATGGAAAACGCGCTACCTTTGTTCAGTAACGGGTCTTGTATAAGTGTGCTCCCACGCTTTTGTGTGGTAATGCGGCGGTGGGAAGAGAGACTAGTTGGCATACTACTCTACATAGCTGAATCGGCGCGCATCATAACGCGCGAGTAGCGCAATGCACCAGTGTCTATAACAACCTGCATGGGGTTATGAATTTTGCCTAAATTTTGAGTACTAAGTTTGTTGCCGCAGCGCTGTGCCAAATAGCTTCAACGCTTGCTCAGTAAAAGCCCACATATTTCTTTCGCGATCATCGTCACCGGTCTCAACCGTGATGCTCATGGAGATTGGGCCGTCAATGCCAATGACACTGATGCCCGGAGGGTGGCCATATGGCGTACCCGCAGGACCAGCTGCGCCTAACTCTGCGATTCCCCAGCTAGCCC
>JAADHW010000380.1 GCA_013151695.1 Gammaproteobacteria bacterium | reverse complement strand
AGTACAAGGGCAACTGTGATGAATGGAATAAGTGAGGCTAAATTAAGGGCGGTATGTCCGGTTTTAAGCACGCGCTGACTATAAGTGAGCGCAAACTGGAACCATGCTACTGGTGTGAGTGCAATACCAATGTAAGACAGTTGGTTTGCCAGTACCTTAGACTGTTCCGTGACCAAGAATGTGTCTATTGCCTGGGGAGCTGCCCAACAAAATAAGCTTAAGAATAGAAAGCGTAGTGCGTGTCCGCCAGGCACTAGGGTCCGACTGCGTGCGCGCCAGAAGGCCACCAGCGATAATAATGCGGCAGCTAAAGGAGGTAAAGACCAGATGGTCAATTGAAACACTTACAGCGGGTCCTTATTCTGTGTGGTGCCTGAGACCTAAGCTTCTAGGGTTTGTCTAACAAGCTCAAATTGTAGTGATCTAGCTGTGATACGTATCACAAGCAGATGCTGACACAATCGAGGTTTGCTTCGAAAATGAGGTGCCGGGTAGGTTGCGAACTCGCAGTTACTGGGCTTGAGGTGGTAGATGGTAAGGTTGGAGGAGGCACTAAGGACGGGAATGACGAGAAATGATTGAGCTATACACATTTGCTACGCCAAACGGACGAAAGATATCCATTGCGTTGGAAGAGTTCGAGTTGGCATACGAGGTTTATCCGATTCATATCGGTCGAGATGAACAGTTTGCACCTGAGTTTTTGGAGATCAGCCCAAACAACAAAATTCCGGCCATACGGGATGGCGAGACAGGCCGCACCATGATGGAATCGGGTGCGATCTTGATTTATCTGGCAGAAACCCACGACCGATTTTGGGGTGATGACAGGTATGTCACCTTAGAGTGGTTAATGCTGCAAATGGGCGGTATTGGTCCCATGCTCGGCCAGGCGCACCATTTTCTTCACTTTAATCCGGGTAAAGTACCCTATGCAGAAGATCGATATGCAACAGAAGCTAAGCGTTTGTATCAAGTGTTGGATACGCGCTTGGCCAAGGGCGAATATTTATCAGGTAGCTACTCTATTGCGGACATGGCCACCTGGCCTTGGATTTCACGTTATGAATGGCAAGGTATTGACTGGGCAAATTATCCGAACCTCAAACGTTGGTATTTGACCATTGCTGATCGAGAGGCAGTGCAACGTGGGTATGATGTGCCTGAGTTTACAACTTCTATACCGAGACCGAGCGACTAACTTAGGTGTTGGTTTAAATCTGCGATGAGCGCTGTGGCTTGGGTTGCGTTGTAAGGCTGGGCTTTGCCAACACCCCATACAGGACCGGGCCATGCCACGTCATCTTGGCGTCGAGCAATCACATGTATGTGCAATTGAGACACTTGGTTTCCCAATGCCGCTACATTCAACTTGAACGGTTTGCATACTTTTTCTAGAGCCGTAGATGTGCTTGTTATCTCATCAAACAATGTTTGTTGGGATAACTTTGGTACTTGGTGAAGCTCTGTGAGCTGGTCCAGGGCGGGTACTAGAATTAGCCACGGATAACGGCAGTCATTCATGAGCAATACCTTGCACAAAGGTAGCTCGGCAACTGTAAAAGTGTCTTTAGATAATTGCGGGTGAAGGCTGAACTTCATCTCTTCGCGTGGCCACCAACCCAAACTGGACTAGACCAAGCAATGGCATCGTTGGCTAGTACCACTCGAACATAGTAGTAATCGCCTTGTCGCGCGCTTGAATCTTTGACCTCAAAGCTGATTACGCGCTCACCCGATTCTATGACTTGCCGAAGAACGGTGGAATCTGTATAGGCATCTACCTGCTGGGTATGGTTGACCTTGTTGCCATCGAGATCGCGGATGGCAAGAGAGAAACTATCTGCGGGCACACGTTTGTGTGGGCGGTACACGGGTGGTCCGCCCCCAGTTTCGGCGTTCTCAACGATGTCGAATTGCAGACGAGTGGTGCGCTGAATATTTTCCAAGCGCAACAGATATGAGCTGGTGTCACCTCGGGTTTTTGTGCTGAAGCGGAGCTGATTTGGCTTGTCTTTGAAATGCTCGGTTGATTGTCGATAAAAACCAGAGTCAACAGATTCAAAGCTAACGAGGTCCGCGTTGTGTACTTCTAATGTTCCTTCCCACGCCCGCCATCCTCGCGGATTGTCACCTGGATGGAACGGTTGAGACTCTGAGGCAAAAGACAACAGGAAAGTGCCTGTTTTGCTCGTTTTGCTCCCCTTATAGTCTATGTAGGACTCTTGCCAAAACATGTCGCCGTTCTTAATCACGGTGATTGTATCTATTGGTGCAGTTCCAATAACTTTGCCTGATATGACGCGGCTTTCAGAGAATGGTGCTCGCTGGCCCATTTGCGCACCATTAACTGCGAAATCGAGAATGATGCGATCGCCCGTGGTTGCGTAGGAGCGCAGCCCCTTCATGCCGTCGAATATGGCGTCTGTGGTACGTTCCCTTGCCATGATCGCCCCTAAGCCGCCTCGTTGTGACAAGGAGCCGCCGAGTGGAGCTGAGTAGCCGGGCTGGCTGAGGTGATTGTCAGATGCGGCGGTGAACCCAACTTGATTGCCTTGCTGCAAGTACATCTTGCCGAACCACTCAAAACTACCGTGCTGCGACATCACTTCTACCAATGGTTCCAAGTCAGGGTCGCTTTGCCGATAGTCGCCAGCTTGGTGAGCATGAGGAATGACAACAACATCGCGTGTTGCAGCGTGGTTGCGTAGACCTTGATACAACTGGCTTAGCGTTGGGTAAAACTGTACCGGTATGCGTAAACGGTTTTGTGGTGTTCGATACAGAACATTGTGATGGCCGCCATCAATGTTTCGCACCGTCCATTCATAGCCTAGATAGGCAATAAACTCTCCTTGTTCGGTGTATTTCTCCACGTTGTCTCGCAGCACGTCCCATTCGGCATCGTCTAGCCAAACGTCGTGCTCGGAATGGGTTACATAGTCGAGGCGAGCATCGTCTCGTGCCCACTGCATGAATCGGTCTGGAGTGCCGATGCCTTCTGCAAAACCGGAGTGACCGTGTGTGTCACCCCAGTAGATGCGATCTCGGTCTTCGCTAGTCACCAGGATCGGGTTTGTTTCGCCACTAATATTTCCATCCACACTCGTAATGACAGGGAAGTACACGCCTTCATTGAGCAAGCTGACTTCTTTGTTAGTGATGACGCCTTCGCTATCAACTTCTAACCAGGTTTCGTTATCGAGGCTGACGGTCCAATTTGGTATGGGCCCGCTGGCACGATTGAAGAACTTGTCCTGAGCGCGGATGCTCAATTTGAATTTCTCTTGAGGTTTGACAATGGACGGTGCGAAGCCTGCGACGCCATGAATCGGCTGGCCGGTTATTTTAGGTTGGATAGGTAAGCTGAAAAATTGTCCACTAGCCGTGAAAGAAAGATATAAGGGCAGGGGCATATGGTCGCTAGACATTGAAGGCATCATTAAACCAGGCGATCCAGAACTGGTGTCACCGAAAGTCAGAGTGATGGTGTCACCTTCGATAAGAGTGCCAGATGCTAGCTTGAAGGTTAGCGTGGGTCGAGTATTGCGAAAACCACCGTGCATACCGGCTAAGGGTAGGCTGGTCACGGCAAAGGACACCTTAGGATTGCTTGATTTGATCGATATGTAGTTGGCAGCAGAAGCTTCGTTGGCTTGCCAGGCGCCAAAGTTGGCAATGAAATGGCGTGCAACCATTACCCCGCCGCCAGTTTGAATAGATCGCTCACCAACGGTATAGGTTTGATTAATGGTAGCGTACGTCCTTGCTGTAAATGGCCCCAAGTCAGCGTTTAGCGTACCTAGGGCATTTGGGAAGTCGTCTAAAAATGTAAACTCGCGAATGACTTCATCTAAAGCCTTGATCGCGGTGATGTTGCCTGGCTGGCCGAGAATAGTCGATACGACACGGGTAGCATTGACTGGAATATAGCCGCCATTAACAGCATAGGCGTTAAGCCACTCCCACATTACTTCAGCGCGCGCCTTAGCGTTCGCTGGGTCGGTAGGCAGCACATCGATATCTGCTTTTAGTCGGGTGACTCGACTACGAAGGTCGTCTGGAAGGTAGTCGGCAGCTGCTAATGCAGTGCCTTCTAATGTGGCAGCTGGTGTGGCAGCTGGTGTGGCAGCTAGGACGTTGACTGAAGAAAGAGACAACGCCAGGACAGTGACGCCTGAGATTATAGAATTGATGATAGCCACGGTTTACCACGCAAAGCGGGAACTCTTGCACAAATCTCAAGCGAGGTGAAGCTTTTGCTGGCGGATTGAATGGAACGCGCAGATTAGTGTGGTGGGTCACCAGCCACGGTGGTGCGATGCATGACCCGTAGGTGACCATCATATCCACCCTGAGCACAGTGTTGCACTGACCGGTTATCCCACATGATGAGCATGTCCTTTTGCCATTTGTGTTTATACACAAACTGGTCGGTTAGGCAGTGGGAGAATAGCTTTTGCAGGACGATTTCTGCTTCGTCATCAGCCATATCTCGAATTCCAATGGTATAGACCGGATTCACCCAAAGCGCTTTGCGACCCGACTCAGGGTGGGTTCGAACGATGGGGTGGTCTTGAGTTTCCCAGGCACTGTCACTGGGTAAAATTGTCATACTGCGCCTCCGCCCCCCAGTTGTTTCGAACCCCTCATGGCTATATGGGCGTCGAGCGCTATGAATACTCCACATATCTTCTATTTCGTTGCGTAGGCTAGGGTCTAAGGTCTCATAGGCGCGAATACCGTCTGCGTAGAGCGTATCACCACCTACGGGTGGAACCACTTTGGCGTGCAGTATCGTTGCGCTAGGTGGTGAGGCTTGAAACGACCAATCTGAATGCCAAGATGCGCCGAAGGGTGCAATTTGTTCTTCTGGGTTGCGCCGTACCTCGAGAATGTTTTGGTACCCATCTATTGCTTTCACGTAAGGCTCGACACCGAAAGATCCAAAATGAGAGGTGAACTGCTGCAACCCTTCATGTGAAAGAGGTTGTTGGGGGAAATAGATAACTTGGTATTGAAGCCACGCCTCGCGCACGGATTGAACTTCTTCCTGGTTGAGGTCAGATAACTGGATACCTGTTAAAGACGCGCCAAAATTGTTCTCATGAGCCGTTACGTTTAGCCTCATAGGCTATTCCAATTAACTTGCAATACAAACAAGGTGGCCACAGCAATGACTGCGCCAATAACGAGGATGATTAAAAACATACCCGCACCGTCATCTTGTTCGTGGTTCGGGTGACGTTTGCGCTTTGTTACCATATAGACCACACCTAGGAATATGAGAGCTGGTACCAGAAACTGTACAAGGTAGCGCATGCGACAGGTTATCCTAAACGATACGATCCTTGAGCATACCCAGGACCTACCCGAAATGTCCAATTGAGAAGTTTACGAATAATATGCGCAGTTTGTCTGCGCTATGCTTCTTTACAACAGTGGTGCGCGGACTATTCGATGACCGCTTGATAAGTGAGCACTTGAAAATCTTGGCGAATGTTAATGTGAGCATAAGGGCGCACCTGAGTCATCAGCACACCGACAATCTGTTGGTCAGGGTCAATCCATGAGAACGTACAATAGGCACCGCCCCAATATGCTGATCCGAGGGACAACGGAGTTGCAGCTTCACCGCGATCTGTGACCACGGCATAGCCTAAGCCGAACCCCATACCAGGACCGGGTAGCCACAACGGTAAGTCTGCGGTGTGATTTTCCAACATCAAGCTAACGGTACTGGGCGCTAACAATCTCACACCATCTAGGGAGCCACCGTTGAGCATCATCAATTGAAAGCGTAGATAATCTCTAACGGTTGACGCGAGGCCACCGGCTCCACGGTACAAGGTTTTTGGACCTGTGACCCAGCGACTCTGGTTAGAGCCTGGGTCTTGAAGCACAATTTTTTCATCTTCGCCTGGTGTGTATTGGGCCGTTAGTCGGTTCGCTTTCTCAGCATCCAGATAGAAATGTGTGTCCGGCATATCCAAGGGTAGGAAAATTCGTTGGGTGAAAAATTCATCCAGTGACATGCCGGAAATAATCTCGACCAGTCGTCCAACCACATCGGTTGCTATGGAATACTGCCAAGCTTCGCCCGGTTGGTAGTTCAACGGAATTTTTGCGAGCTGGGTAATAAGCTCGGCATTGTTACTAGCAGGTGGCAGCAGTGCTTGTCTGTAGGCCTGGGTGTTGCCGATGTAAGCATTAGCAAACCCTGCAGTATGAGTCAGCAGGTCGCGTATTGTGATGGCTCGGTTTGGTTTGATCAACTCACCACTTTCACCACTCGCATCGCTAGTGGTACTGACTTTAACGTCGGTGAACTCAGGGATAAATTTGGTGACAGGATCGCGTAACTGGAAGTGGCCTTCTTCCCATAACATCATCAGGGCAAGCGAGGTGATGGGTTTTGTCATTGACGCG
This sequence comes from Gammaproteobacteria bacterium, assembly GCA_013151695.1. GTDB lineage: Bacteria > Pseudomonadota > Gammaproteobacteria > Pseudomonadales > Azotimanducaceae > UBA4421. The sequence goes on along the minus strand of JAADHW010000380.1, from coordinate 8,767 downwards.
ATACGGAATATAGCATCAGTGCGCATTTCTTTTCCTTGGTCTACATCCATCTCTCCTTGGGCTTTAAAGTGTACGAGCTTGCCTTTGCGGATGATTGCAGTGATGACACCTGGGGTTTTACCTGCATCTATGTAGCTGCGCATAACTGCTTCGATGCGGGCTAAGCGTTCGCTGGACATGCCTACAGATTCAGCTTTTGCTCGTGGTATCTGTTGCGCTGAGGTATGGCTTACAAACGCAAACATTAACAACGCACACATCGTAGTTTGAACCAGATGATGTTTTGTTGGAGCCATGATTGTCATTGCGTGTTAGCCTTTTTTTGCTCGTTCACTTTCTACTCTTGCGACACTTGGGTGTTGCGCCATGTGTTCTATCACATTTCGAATGTCTGGATGGCTTGCGAGCAGATCTTCACCGAACATTTTCTGTGTAATGGTGGTGGCTAAATCGAAACAATAAAACGTGTAGAAGTCTGCCAATGTGAGTGTGGTGCCAGCGGCGAAGGGTTGGCCAACGAAAATGCGACTGACCGCCTTCATACCCTTGGCTAGATCGTCTTGTGTGCTTTGTTTTATTTCTTCGCTAACAGGTTGGTTAAACAATGTTTCTGGCAGGCAGCGCCGCGCGACCAATTCTACATCTAACTTTATGTGGCATATTAGTTCGATTACTTTTCCGGCTTCAAATGGATCAGGCGGAAGCAGCGCGGGTTGCGGCTCAAGGCGATCTAAATAGGCGGCGATCGCGAGGCTTTCAGACATAAATTGACCATTTACAGATATTGATGGCATTTTGCCCATGGGTGATCGAGACAGGTTGTCTTCTTCTTGGGTGGGACGGGCCTTGATCTCTTCAAAATCTAAACTTTTTTCGATTAATAGCGCCTTGGTTAAGTTGTAGTAGTTGCTGAGCCGTAAACCATATAGTTGAATCATCAAAACCTCTTAATAAAATTGTCGGAATGTTTGGTAAGTACTAAGCGTCTGGAAAGTACTAAGCGTCTGGAAAGTAAGTATGGGTAATTTTTTGGTGTAACGTAGAGAGCTGCTTTTGGCGCGCGCCTACATAGCGATGTAGTTTTTCGTTTTTGAGGTTGTGCACTCTGGCGCGTTGTAACTGCTGGCGCATACTGTTAATAAGTTTTAGCGGTTCAGTGTTTCTCGGTAGAGATCGCAAACAATTGCGTATCGTACTAAAACAACGCAACAAGGAGCGGGGTAGTTCCGAGTTCTTCAGGAGGAATTCGAGCACATCACTTTGATTGATCGGGTTTTGTTGGCTGATGAAGTAGCCTTGCATGGCGTCCAGAGAATTGAGTATCGAGCGCCATTGAATATCACTAAAAGGCGCTAGCGCTGACTGTGCTGAAAGCAAATTACTACTGCGTAGGTCGATAATTCGCGTTGTCATATCTGCTCGTTCGATAAAGTTACCTAACCTTAAAAACTGCCAGCTGGCATCGTGCAACATAGTCGCTGATAGAAAACCATCGATGTGCTGCAGTCGTTCGACAACATGTTGCAAGGCGTTACTGCGTCGAGTCCGACTCAAGGGCTCCTGAATTGACTCCTTCGCATACGAGTGAGCATCGTTAATGTGTTCATAAGCTGCTCTGGGAAGTGTGCCTCGGAGGGTTCGCGCATTCGCACGGGCATAGGTCAGGACACTGATCAGGGAGCCAGGATTTCGAGTATCACTGAGTAGAAAGCGCGTTACACTTTTTTCATACGAGCTGGGACTTATGACTTTGGCGTCACCCCCGGAGGCTCCATACAGTGCTTGATATGTATCTTGATTTGCAAGGATCTCAACCAGCGGTAACCATCCCAGTTGGAGCTTGGTGGGTAGATCCATGAGCAAATTAGCATTCACCGATACCAAGCGTGTAATGCTTCCGGCACGCTCTAGATAACGCCCTAACCAATAGGTTCGAGAGGCAGTGGTGGACAGTGTGCGGCTGCTCATTAGGTATCTATCACCCAAGTGTCTTTGCTGCCGCCACCTTGAGAAGAGTTAACCACGATAGATCCTTTACGCATCGCCACCCTGGTAAGCCCACCGGTGCTAACATAGTGAGATGCGCCACTAAGTATGAATGGACGTAGATCTAGATGCCGAGGTTCTGCATGGGTGTCGATCAAAGTTGGTGCTGTGGATAGATTGAGCATGGGTTGTGCCATATAGTTACGCGGGTTAGCGCGAATTTGTTTGGCAAATTGATTTTGTTCTTTGCGGGTTGCTTTAGGACCTATCAACATGCCATATCCACCAGATTCGTTGGCCGGTTTGACGACCAGTTTATCGAGGTTGTCTAACACAAAATCACGATGTTGTTTCTCTACGCATCGATACGAGGGCACGTTAGACAATAAGGGTGATTCGTTTAGGTAGTACCGAATGATGTCTGGAACATAGGTATAAATCACCTTGTCATCAGCTACCCCGCAACCAGGAGCATTGGCTAAGGCGACCTTGCCAGCACGCCAAGCCCGCATGATGCCGGCCACACCCAAGGTTGAATCAGCGTTGAACACTTCTGGGTCTAAATATGTGTCATCGATGCGTCGATACAGAACATCTACTCTGACCAAACCTCGGATGGTGCGCATATATAGATATTCGTCTTTGCCAACTTCTAGGTCTCGGCCTTCGACCAGTTCTGCTGCCATGGCATTGGCAAGGTAGGTATGTTCGAAATAGGCAGCGTTGTAGATTCCTGGTGTGAGAACGGCGATTTGAGGCGTGCTAGTGCTATTGGGGTTCAACGAGCGCAGGCACTTTGCTAGCTCTGCAGGATAATCGTTGACTGGGTGAATGACATTGGTAGTGAACAGTTCTGGAAACACGCGTTTCATTACCTCGCGATTTTCCAGCATATAGGAGACGCCAGAGGGCACCCTCAAATTGTCTTCTAGTACATACAGCTTACCGTCATCATCACGCACTAAGTCACTTCCGCAAACGTGTGACCAGGTATCGTGAGTGGGAGAAATGCCCATACATTCCGGGCGAAAGTCATTAGATTTTTCGATGTAGGCACGGGGGATGATGCCGTCTTTGAGGATACTCTGTTGATGGTAGATATCGTCGATAAAGCAGTTCAGAGCTTTAACCCGTTGTATTAAACCCTTTGTTATGTGGTCCCATTCGGTTTTAAGAATTAGCCGAGGGATGATATCGAACGGCCACTCACGGTCAATGGTGTCGCTTTGTTCGCCTGAATATACTGTGAAAGTAATCCCCATGGAACGAATCGCTAGTTCAGCTGCGTATTTTCGCTCTTTCAGCTCATCATCGTCCAGCGCGCCGAGCATGCGTTTTAATGCAGCAACACCTTTACGTGCACGTCCCGATGGGCAGATCAGCTCATCCCATGTTTTATCTGCAGGATAGTCTTGCCATTGTATCGCCATGGTCTGATTGTACACTGGTTAATAGACGACACAGAAGTGTTCACCCTGGTGGGCACGGAGCTTGTGGTACGGAACTTGTGGGTTTGTTCCCAGCAATCCCAAATTGTTATATACATTGCAAACTGCCAGGAGGAAACTCTTGGTCTGAAGCGAGGTGGTGGGGTCGTAGTGCATCACCCGCGTGTATTGAAATATCGCTTGGTGCGGAGGTTGATGTGCAAATACTCAAAGTGAAAATAGTCATCTACGCAAGTTTGTGCGCTTGTTTGTCAAATTTGGCGTTTGCCGAAGCAAAATCAGGGGCTGAAACGCCACCGCCGGCAACTCCAGCTGCGCAGACACCTGAACTCAGCGTTGATGAAATATTGCACCGAGACCCTCAGCGTTCAGACTACGTGGAAGACGCCCGCTGCATTTCGATACGTAAGATACGTAGTGTCGAAGTAATCGATGACACCCATGTTGCCTTCCATCTTCAACAAAATAAGCACTACCTGGTTCAGTTTAAGCGCCGCTGCCCGGGTCTGCGGCGTGGCCAACCTATCATGTATGCACCCAGGTCCAACAACCTGTGTGTGCGAGATTCGATACGTACTGTGTATGAACGTACCAGTAATAATTTTCAGCCAGGTGTAAGTTGTGCTATTCCTAATTTTCAAAGCGTGACAAAGGAACAATTGGTACTACTAAAAGATGCGTTGAAAGCTGAAAAGCGCAAAACCAAGAAAACTTGAGTGGAAGATCAGTGGTTGAATTGGGCTAAGCGCCTGCACAGTCTTGCAGCTACTGGTCTGCACTTCGGTACAGATGATTTTGATCGTGAGCGATATGAAGAAATCGCCAACATTGCGAAAGCTATGATGGGGAGTCTAGGCAATGTCCCGGTAGAACGGATACGTGATCTTGTGTCAGATTCAGGGCAAGGTTATGTCACACCACAGATTGATGTACGCGGTGCAGTGATACGTGGTGGCAAAATCTTGCTGGTCCAAGAAAAGTCAGATGGGTTGTGGACATTGCCTGGTGGTTACGCTGATGTGGGGCTGAGTGCTGCTGAGAATGTGGCTAAAGAAATATTCGAAGAGGCTAGTTTGCAGGTCGCGGTTGACAAGCTGTACTGCGTTCGCCATAAAGCCAAACACGGCTATGATGCCGATGTGCGTGATTTTTATAAGTTCTATTTCTTATGTCACTGCCCTGGTGACCATTTAGCTAAGCCCGGATTAGAAACCCAAGCCGCTGAATTCTTTGCGTTGCAGTCGTTGCCACCGCTGTCTACTGGTCGTGTCATCGGCGCAGACCTGCATTTGGCTTTTGAACACCAAGCTAACGCGCATATGCCTACTTTATTTGACTAAGAATCAGCAGTACCGTCGTGGAACCCAAACGTAAAACAGCTGCACGTGCAGGTAGAAAGGTGAGCGCAACCAAGGCAAAATCTAAACCCTAGCAAGAGAGAAGGTGAAAGTGGCGTAGATGAGTGGGTACAGTACTAAGCAAGTAGCTGAACTCATTGGTATCAATTCAGACCAAGTGCGCCACTATGTGCGCCGCAAACTGGTGCAGCCAGAACGTGGTGAACGTAGGGAGTTTCGCTTTTCGTTTCAAGATGTGGTGCTGTTGCGAACAGCCAAGGGGCTGCTGGACGCCAAGGTGTCTACACGTAAAACTTATCGTGCTCTGGTAAAACTTAAGGCTGAACTGGCCCAAGCAAAAACCCTCGCTTCGCTGCGCATTTATGCCAATGGCTCCGACGTGGTGGTGAGAGATGATGCCAGCACCTGGGAAGTTGAAACCGGGCAAACGACGTTAGATTTTTCGATACAAGACTTGGCAAGCGATTTGGCAGGTAAAGTTGCCCAAATCGCCGAAAAGCATGTGCGTCAAGCTGAGTCTGCTTCAGACCTTGATACTGATGAATGGTATAACTTGGGCTTGGACTTAGAAGAAGTGGAGCCCCAAAAAGCCCCGGATGCGTATAAACAAGCCATACGACTAGACCCAAAAAACGCTGATGCCCATGTTAATTTGGGTCGGCTTTATCAGCTTGACGGCGACCTAAAGTATGCCAAGCGCCACTACGAATTAGCCCTCACAGCTCGCCCTAGTCATCAACTAGCGTATTACAATTTGGGTACCGTGTTTGATGAGCTAGACGAGGTTGATAAGGCGGCAGAATTCTACGAAAAAGCCCCCGCGGTACCTGATGCACATTTCAATTTGGCTCGCATCAGTGAGCTGGACGGCGATGAGGTGAGCGCGCTGCGGCATATGCGACACTATCGAGATATACTCGACCAGGAAGCTGAATAACTTTAGCTTTCGTATTGATAGGCCAGTTCGAGTAACCGCTCTGTGCGCATATTTCGAGAACTACACTCATTAATGTGTTCCATTTTGAAGGCGTAGTATTTGGTGTTTTTACCTCTCCTAAGCGCGATGGTGAAGAAGTTGCCGCTCTTGAGTGACTTCAACGTAGGACCGTAATCACAGGCTATTTCGGCGATTAAGGTGTCTAAATCTACCGGTGTTTTTTGTTCTGAAGGACGCGCAACGGCGTCTTTACGGTAGTCACGCAGGCGTTGGTACTGTTGCTCAATTTTCACCGCGAGGTCTTCATATTGTTGATCTACAGTGGCCAATTGTTGTTCATACTCACGAATATCTTCTTGGTAGTCTTCACCGTCCTCGCTGTTTCGAATCATGCTGCGACGGGTTTCGCGCAGTTTCGAGCGAATCTGGCGACTTTCAAGGCGCAACTCGCGCTGTTCTGAACGAAGATCTCGCAAATCCTCCAGAGCCTCTGGTTCGTAGGGGGCAATATTGACTTGTAGCTCGTTGAGAATGTTCTCAACCATGCTGGGTATTTCTGGAATTGATATCTGCCTGCCATTTATTTCAAACGATGTACTGTGTCGAGAGTTAGGCCACCAAGATGAGTTGAGGGTCACAGATAACAGCACACCCTGAGCAGCCAGGTATTCTGCTTGTACATATGCAACCCGCTCTTCGCCACTTAACTTGTCTCGCAATGCCGCCTTCACGACATCAGCAACAATGCGGGTTTCTCGTTGGAGATCATCGATATGGTCGGGTGTCCTAGCGCTGGCTTGTAGGCTAAACACGGTTAAGAAAATACACATATAGCTAGTCATTGTGATACTCCTTCGTCCGGTGTGCTTAATAGAGCTGTGTTTTCCGGGTTAGCCAACAGCACTTCGAGTTGCCCATATAGTAGATCCAATTCCTTTTGCCCCTGAATTTGGGTGGAAATGATGTAGCGCAGAGAGTTTTCAGTGTCAGCCGAACGGCGGTTCATTTCGGCGGTTAGAATTTTCAGTAAGGTGCTCAATTCTGCTTGGCGCTGATCTCTGCTGGTTTTGAGCACGCTGTCTACTACCGCAGCTTGTGTCGCCTGGGGTAGTTTGGGTAATGAATCATAATTAATGGCTGTGTTACTGGGCAACACGCCAGAGGATTGGGTTTGTTGTACGTACATAACCGTGACTAAGACCAATGCAGTGGCGCTTGCGAATGTTGGGAACCAGTGACGCAGGGTACCCCACCAGTTGGAGTGGTTGCTGTGTGCAACAGGCATAAAGTGCTGTTGTGCAGGTGGCGATTCCTGGTGCCAATTGGTAGCCATGCTGCGCCACTGCTGAATGGCTGCGTAGTCAGACTGGCAGGTGTCACAATCCTCTACATGACGTTCTATTTCTAGCTGAGAATTGGTGTCCAAAACACCTTCTGCGTATTCAATCAATTGCGAATTAGCGTGCTCACAGAGCATCTCTAAGTTCCTCGTGCTGTTTTAGTTTGCGCAGTGCGCTATAAAGCCGGGTTTTGGCCGTGTTAGGTGAGATACCCAGCTGTCCGGCGATGTCTTCGAAGGTGAAGTGCTGAAAAAATTTCAGCTCCACTACTTGGCGTTGCTCTACTGGCAACTGCTGTAGTGCGGTGCTGATTTGGTGATTTGCATGGGTGGTGAATGCTTGTTCTTGGGGCCCGGGTAAGTTGCTGATGAAGCCTCGTTCGTCGTCGAATTGCTGGTGATTGCGTCTGCGTCGAAGATAGTCTGTGCAACGATAACTGGCGATACGAAACAACCATGCAGGAAAAGCCCCGTCACCGCGAAATCCTGCTAGATTTCTATGCACGCCCATGAACACTTCTTGGGTCATATCAAGGGCGTCTTGGGGGTGGCCGACCATGCGTAAAGCGTAGTTGTACACGCGTTTTTCATACCTCTTTATCAGTTTATTCCAGGCGCTGTCAGATCCCGCGATTGCGCGTGAAACCAAAGTTTCATCAGTCACCGTTGCTAACATCTAGTTATTTTTATTCCGTTGTTAAGAGCTAAAGTCGCAACTAAGACTGAAAAAGTTTGATGCCGTCTAAGCAAAATTGTAAAGCTGACGAATCCGCAAGGAAATAGCTAGAAATGTAAGGTTTCCGATGGATGCACATCCGCCTAGCCCGTTAGCGCTGGGTTCCTCAATTTGTCTCTCAAGTTCTAGAGTTTTGCTCAGTGGCTATGGGCTTTATCCTCGGGCTTAACCGGCCTGGAGGAACTATGGGTATGTACCACTTTCCAGACGTTGTTAACTGCGCGAAACAAAAAAGTTTGAAAGCCGTTGTTATCAATTTTATTGCCGGATTTCTTTACGGTTGCCTTCACCCCAACATTTGCTATCGCCCAGGCAAAGCCATCTTCAAAATGCACTTCCACATTGGAAAAGTCCAAAGTCAGTCCATCGAGAGCATCTCCTTCCGGCGTAACATGATTATCAATAAGGTCAGCAAGACCAACATTCTGGCCGCCACTTTCGATAAAACGTGAACGTTCACTGTTCAGGAAGTGTTTACGAAACGGGGTTCCGTCTGCCTGTTCCCACCCTCGGGCAATATCATCGATTATCGCTATCACAGTTGCCTGGTCATCGGCTACTTTTGCATTATTTCCCGTGTCTGCATTTATCATCGTTGAGAAAAAGACAACTAACCCCAGCATTATTCGTCGCATGTTTATACCCGCCCAAGTGTCCAAAAAAATATATGTCACCATCAATCCTATCTGCGTTGCGCTCTACAGCATACAGCGGGGAACAGTTTACTGAAATCAGGATCGATGCAAGTTAGTGTCGTTTACTCTGTGTTGCTGAAAAAGCTAACTAGAATATTTCCAATCCGCTCGGGCTCCTCTTGAATAACCCAGTGAGTGCCGAATTCGAGCGCCAACAGGTCACTATTGGGTGCGTAGTCTAGCGTCATTAAGCCCATCTCTTTCGGACTGAAGGAATCGTTGGGGGCGAGGATAAATAAACCGGGAGTGGCGACTAGCATGTCGACGT
>JAADHW010000214.1 GCA_013151695.1 Gammaproteobacteria bacterium | reverse complement strand
GGTGAAGTACCTGAGGTGGTTGCTGACAGTGAGATTTTTGCCCTGGATCTAGGCGCTCTGTTGGCCGGTACCAAGTACCGTGGTGACTTCGAGAAACGTTTCAAAGCGGTGCTTGGCGAACTGAAGAAAAAGGAAAACTCTATTCTGTTTATCGACGAGATTCATACCATTATCGGCGCTGGAGCAGCCTCAGGTGGTGTAATGGATGCGTCGAATTTGCTTAAACCGGTACTTACCTCTGGCCAAATTAAGTGTATGGGCTCAACCACCTATCAAGAGTACCGTGGCATCTTCGATAAAGACCGAGCGTTGTCTCGTCGATTCCAAAAGATAGATGTCGACGAGCCAGACGTTGAAGACACCTACCGAATCCTTAAAGGCTTAAAGACACGCTTCGAAGAGCACTTTGGGCTACGTTATACGGACAAAGCACTACGTGCTGCTGCAGAACTGTCTGCCAAGTACATTAACGACCGATACATGCCTGATAAAGCCATCGATGTCATAGATGAGGCTGGCGCAGCACAACAACTACAGCCACCCAGTAAGCGTAAGAAGAGTGTCGGGCAGGCAGACGTGGAAGCAGTCATCGCTAAAATAGCGCGGATTCCATCTAGCCAGGTTTCCAGTTCAGATAAACGCGATCTCAAGGATCTCGATAAGAAACTAAAAATGGTGGTATTTGGTCAAGACGAAGCCATCGATCAATTGTCCAACGCCATAAAGATGTCTCGGGCAGGCTTAAAATCTGGCGAAAAACCGATTGGAAGTTTCCTGTTCGCGGGTCCTACCGGCGTGGGGAAAACAGAAGTGTGCAAACAACTCGCCAACATCATGGGCGTCGAGTTGTTACGTTATGACATGTCGGAATATATGGAGCGCCACACGGTATCAAGGTTAATTGGTGCGCCGCCTGGATATGTTGGATTTGATCAAGGAGGCCTACTCACCGAAGCAGTGAGCAAACATCCTCATTCCATTGTGCTTCTCGATGAAGTCGAAAAAGCTCACCCTGAAGTGTTTAACTTGCTGCTACAGGTTATGGACCATGGCACGCTAACAGACAACAACGGTCGCAAGGCTGACTTTCGAAATGTTGTACTGATCATGACCACCAACGCTGGTGCTCAAGAGATGGACCGCACCTCTATCGGTTTCACCGAGCAGGACAACAGCACAGACGGCATGGAAGTGATTAAACGTATGTTCACGCCAGAATTTCGCAATCGGCTTGATTCGATCGTACAGTTCGGCTCATTGCCAATGGATGTAGTTGTCACCGTGGTTGATAAATTCCTCACCACCGAACTGCAAGCGCAACTTGATGATAAGCGCGTAACATTGGAAGTAGACGACGAAGCAAGAGAATGGCTAGCTCGTGAGGGCTATGATGAAAAAATGGGTGCACGCCCCATGCAGAGGCTCATCCAAGACAAAATAAAGCGACAGTTGGCAGAAGACCTGCTCTTTGGCGATTTATCGAAGTCTGGGGGTACGGTCAAAATTACTGTTGATGATGGCGAACTGAGTGTCGAAGTACTCAGTCCGGTTGAAGCTTAAACCAACAGCGCCCGCTACATGCGAAATGTGATACGGCCTTTGCTGAGGTCGTAAGGTGTGAGTTCAACTTTGACACTGTCGCCGGTGAGTATGCGAATGTAGTTTTTGCGCATCTTTCCGGAGATGTGTGCGGTCACGACATGACCATTTTCTAATTCAACACGAAACATGGTATTTGGCAGTGTATCTATCACTGTACCATCCATTTCAATCTGCTCTTCTTTCGCCATGCAATAAGTTGCTTACCTAATTCGAGGCGCGCATTCTGCCGAAAACTGCCTGTAAAGGCAAAGTGTGGTTTGTGGGGATATTTTAGCTCAGTGAAACCCAGCGATTATCGACAAATATTTCAGCCGGTTTGAAATCGATTTTATAACTCATTTTCTGGCAGTCTTTTATCCAATATCCTAAATAAAGGTGCCGCAGATGAAGCTCCTGACACAGTTCGATTTGTTTGAGAATACTCAACACACCCAGGCTGCGTCGCTCCTGAGTAGGTTCAAAGAAGGTATAGATGGCTGATAGACCTTGAGGTTGCTTGTCTGTGACGGCAACACTGAGGAGGCGCGCACCAAGATACAATGAGACAAAAATACTGTTTGACCACGGACTGAGTAAGAAAGACCGATATTGGTCTTCGCTGGCAGGGTACATGTCACCCTCGGGATGGCGTAAACCGATGTAGCGTTCGTACAAATTGTAATGCAGCCTACTAAACGTTGCTTCTTCAATTCGAACTTCGATATCGAGATTGCGCCGTAACACTTTGCGCTGGGAACGACGGGGCTGAAAATTGGCGACCGGCACTCTAGTAGGGATACACGCCTGGCAGCTACCGCAGTGGGGTCGATACAAATGACTGCCGCTACGCCTGAAGCCCTGATTGGTGAGGTTTTGGTATATTTCTGGACTCACCGTCTGTCTTGGATCAAAAAACAATGTTTGGGCATTGTTCCGATGTAAGTAAGAACAAGGATGTTTAGGGGTTAAGAAAAACTGAACCTGCTGGCCCGTTTGACTATTTTCGTCCTGCATACAAGGCAGATTATCGAAGCCTCAGGTGAATAGCCAGATACCTTGTCGAGTGTTCGATAATACTTGCGTCCGCAAAAGTTGGAGAAACTGCGCTCGTGGAATTTCTTTAACGCCTAGCGAAGCAAGATGAGGATTGAGTATCTGACAATCGAGTTGATCAAATTCCCAATCTATCAATTGTTTTTGTAGATGGTAGAACGCAATTTTGGACGCGTCGGGTTGCAGTGAGAACATCGACTCGCCAAAAAACATGCGCCCTAGCGACACGCCGTAAAGACCACCGACAAGCGTGTTTGGTAATCTTTCGTGTGACCAGACTTCAACCGAGTGGGCAAATCCTAGGCGATGTAGTTCAACATAAGCCTGTATCATTTCTGCGGTGATCCAAGTACCGGTTGCATCGCCACGTGCAGTGGCACAGTGGTTGATAACTTGTTTGAAAGCGCAGTCAACGGTAATTTTAAACCCACTGTTACGAATTCGTTTTGACAAACTTTTGGTGACGCGCATATCACCTGGGGTCAATACTGCACGATACTTTGGTGACCACCACAAGATGTGTTCATCAGCCTCGCCATACCATGGGAAAATACCCTCCGCATAAGCCTTAAGTAGCCAATCTGTGCTGAGTTCGCCGCCCGCCGCTAACAATCCATCGGGCTCGTCTAAGGCATTAGTAGGATCTGGGAAAGCTACGGGTTGAGCAGCTAAGAGTGGGATTGAAACCATGTGGTGTCGCGAGGATTGTTCCGTACTAAGCCTGCTCAAGGATCTCGCGAAAGGGTGTAGCCTTGGTATGACTACGAATAATGTCGGCTAGGGTACGCCCCTGAAGGTCTTTCGCCCCAACGTCATGACCTTGCTGGGTAAATTTGATGATGAAGCGCTTAAAATCTTCAGCACGCATACTTCGATAAGCATGTAACAGCATGCTAAATTCAGCAGACTCTTCACCCATCGGACCTTTTGCTAGGAAACTATCAATTCTTGATTCGTCCCATAGTTCATCTACGACTTTGGCTTTGTCCAGTTTCATGTCTCTTAAGCATCTGTTCAGGGAGAGGTGGGCATTGTACCCCAGAATACTGGGACAATTTATATCTCCTGTGTATAAGCTAATAGCGCTATCAAATTGTTTAAGAATCGTAATTAACAGATTGATTTTGATGAAAAAAAATTCCCCGAACCGTTTGTGTAGGAGGCATCGAAGTCGTACACTTTCGCCTGCTCGAAGAACAAGGATTATCTAAATTGGCAACTTCGATAGCTATGCGCGTACTTCCCGTTCGTGAAATCAGCTTGGTGGGCTTGGGTGCTGCAGCATTATTTCTGCTGTTGGCGATTGGCTCGTATTCACCCAATGACGCCGCCTTTAGCTTCAGTGGTAACAATTCAGAACCACAAAATTTAGTTGGTGTCAGTGGCGCATATCTTGCTGATTTAGTGCTCTATTTGTTTGGCTGGGTCGCCTATGTCATTCCTTTGGCCCTTGCGGTCTTGGGTGTGCGTATAGTGCTTTCCCGAGAATTTGAAAGCCATTGGTTATTGGTGGCGATACGCGGTATGGGCTGGTTTGGGCTCATCGTTTGTAGCTGTGTGCTGCTTCAATTGCACGCGGTGGCAACCACTACTTTACCGGCGGGTGCCGGTGGCGTATTCGGGCAATGGTTGGTTTTGGAAGGTGTGGGTATTTTTGGTTGGGTGGGCCTTACATTGCTCAGTATTGCCGGGGTCATGATTGGGTCCCAGGCTGCTGCTGGGTTTTCTTGGCTAGATGTCGCAGAAACTACCGGCAGGTTTTTACATAAAATTACCCAAGGTTGCTTGTCTTTGTATGATCGATACTACGACCAGATGAAAGAGCGCAGACGTGTTCGCGAACTTGAAGCAGTGCAAACACAGGGCAGGGTGGTACAGCGTAAGAATTCTTTGCAAGCAGATCAAAACAAATCTCGTCGTTTGGCGCTACCCAAACCCAAGATAATACCCAAAATCAATGAAGCTAGTGAGGCAAAAGCGAAAGGGCGAGGACAGCAGAAACGCCTTTTCAGCACCCAAAGTGCCTCAGAACTTCCGGATTTAGACTTGTTAGACGAAGAAACACAAGATGACAACTTAGGTTATTCGGCCGACTCTTTGGAAGCGATGTCCAAGCTCCTGGAAATTAAACTGGCAGACTTTGGTGTTGAGGCAGAAGTGGTCTCGGTATTGCCTGGCCCAGTGATTACACGCTTCGAGCTACAGCCTGCAGCAGGTGTAAAGGTTCAAAAAATAAGCGCCCTGGCTAAAGACCTAGCCCGTTCTTTGGCAGTGATCAGCGTGCGCATCGTCGAAGTGATTCCAGGAAAATCTGTTGTTGGCATAGAAATACCAAATGAACACCGCGAAATGGTGCGCCTTAAAGAAGTACTCAGCTCGTCAGCCTTTCAAGATGCATCTTCGCCGTTGACCTTAGCCTTGGGCAAGGATATCGCTGGCGCTTCAATCGTGGCTGATATTGCAAAAATGCCTCATCTACTCGTCGCAGGCACAACTGGCTCGGGTAAGTCTGTCGGCGTGAACGCCATGATATTGAGCATATTGTGCAAATCCACGCCGGCTGAAGTTCGTTTGATCCTGGTTGATCCAAAAATGTTAGAGCTTTCCGTGTATGAAGGCATCCCACATTTACTGGCGCCAGTGGTGACAGACATGCGTGAAGCAGCTCATGCGCTAAACTGGTGTGTGGCGGAAATGGAACGGCGCTACCGACTCATGGCTGCCTTGGGCGTACGTAATTTGGCGGGTTACAACCGCCAAGTGAAAGAAGCGCTAGATCGAGGCGAACCTATCTGCGACCCATTGTGGAGTGATGAGCTTGAGCCTGCGCCAGATCTTGGCCATCTTCCCGCTATAGTTGTTGTCATTGATGAATTTGCTGACATGATGATGATTGTTGGCAAGAAGGTTGAGCAGCTCATTGCGCGAATTGCGCAGAAAGCACGCGCGGCAGGCATTCATCTAGTACTCGCTACACAACGCCCCTCAGTAGATGTCATCACCGGTCTGATCAAAGCCAACATCCCAGCCCGCATAGGTTTTCAGGTTTCATCAAAAATTGATTCGCGAACAATTCTCGATCAAGGCGGTGCAGAGCAACTACTTGGACATGGGGATATGTTGTTTTTACCCCCAGGCACGGCACTTCCACAACGTATTCATGGTGCATTTGTCTCAGATGAGGAGGTCCACCGAGTAGTACAGGACTGGAAGAATCGAGGCGCACCCGATTACCTGGAAGAAATTGTTAGTGGCCAGCTAGACGGTGAAGCATTTGTTCAACTCGGAACTGACCAAGACACCGAACAAGAGGACGAGTTGTATGATGAAGCTGTTGAATTTGTCTTAGAATCTCGCCGCGCTTCAATTTCTTCTGTACAGCGAAAAATGAGGATTGGTTACAACCGCGCTGCCCGTTTAATCGAGGCCATGGAGGCCGCCGGTGTGGTTAGTGCAATGAGTAGTAACGGTAGCCGTGAAATACTTGTCCCTAATCGTAACTAGCTTCTGCTTGTTGGCTGCGCTTTTTTCTCTAAACGCGCAAGCAGATACGGTTCAGAGGCTCCCTAGCACAGAGTTACAGCGTCTACTTCAGCATGAAGACGGCGTAGTTGCCCGGTTTGAGCAGCAAATCACCAATGCCCAAGGTTTGGTTATTGAAACATCTTACGGCAAGGTGCATCTGGCGAAGCCCAATT
Organism: Gammaproteobacteria bacterium; assembly: GCA_013151695.1. Taxonomy (GTDB): domain Bacteria; phylum Pseudomonadota; class Gammaproteobacteria; order Pseudomonadales; family Azotimanducaceae; genus UBA4421. The sequence continues at coordinate 6,911 of JAADHW010000214.1, read as the reverse complement.
TGCGATGGGAAGTGTTAGCACCGTACGCGCAAATTATCGTTGTCCGCAACAACTCTGTTAAAATTTACGACCCTGATTTAGACCAAGTGACAGTGCGGGATTTAGGCGATGATATAGAACAGGTTCCGCTGACCTTACTCACGCGAAGCAACCTAGACCTGACCGATTCATATTCAGTGGTTCGCGGAGGCGATAATTTAGACGAACAACGATTTTTGTTAAGACCTAAATCCGCTGAAGTGTTATTCGAGAGAATTGAAATCGTCTTTGGCAGTAACGGTTTGCAGGCACTGCTAATTTTTGACCACACCCAGCAACAAACAGTTATTCGGTTCAGCGACTATCGAACAGACCAAGTGATACAATCTAGCGTGTTTGAACTCGATTTGCCGCCGGACACAGATATTGTTCGAGGATGACAACACACAATCTCCGCTAAATTTAACTTCTTCCGAGCCTGCCATGGAATCTTCGCCCCTGGCTGACAAACTACGCCCGCAAATACTTGCAGACTATGTAGGTCAACAACACCTGCTAGGTACTGGGAAACCACTTGCGCAGTTGGTACGCGCTAAAACCATTCACTCGATGATCATGTGGGGTCCGCCAGGAACAGGCAAAACCACACTGGCCAAGTTATTAGCGCACAATGCACAAAGTCATCTCATCAGCCTGTCTGCTGTCTTAGCCGGTGTAAAAGAAGTTCGACAAGCAGTTGCAGAAGCAAAAATGCTTCGCCAAAGCGGCAAGGCAACAATTTTATTCGTAGACGAAGTACATCGCTTCAACAAGGCACAGCAGGACGCATTTTTACCTCATGTTGAAAACGGCACGGTAACGTTCATTGGGGCAACCACTGAAAATCCATCATTCGAGGTTAACGCGGCCTTGTTGTCGCGGGCACGGGTTTATGTGTTGCAGCCACTGGACCGAGATAGCCTAACCATCCTATGCCAACGCGGTGCTGGCTATCTTGGTTTTAGCATTGAACAAGAGGCTATTGAGCAGTTAGTTGGCTCCGCAGATGGAGATGCTCGCAGAATGCTCAATGTATTGGATGTAGCCGCCCAATTTGTTGAGCATTCTGAAGACAAGCCTGACAACCAACCTCAACCCAGTATTAGTCTACCTAGTGTTATGGCTGCACTAGGAGATTCCGTGCGACGCTTTGACAAGGGTGGCGACATCTTTTACGAGCAAATTTCCGCATTACATAAATCGATACGCGGCAGCTCACCTGATGCAGCTTTGTATTGGTTTTGCCGGATGCTCGATGGTGGTGCTGATCCTAGATATATTGGTCGCCGACTGATACGGCTAGCCAGTGAAGATGTTGGCAATGCCGACCCGCGTGCTCTGGAAATGACTCTGGCCGCGGTTCATGCCTATGAAAGGCTTGGCAGCCCTGAAGGAGATCTTGCCCTTGCCCAAGCTGTGTTGTACCTGGCCAGTGTGCCTAAAAGTGATGCCGCCTATACTGCATTTAATGCCGCCATGGCATTTGTTAAGCAGGCACCCTCATATGGGGTGCCTATGCACATCCGTAATGCGCCTACCACGATGATGAAAAATATGGGATATGGTAGCGGCTATCGACATGCCCACGCGCAGACCACGGATGAAGGCGCTTATGCGGCAGGTGAGAACTACTTTCCCGAAGAGATGCAAGCGGAAGAATTCTATCACCCAACTGATCAGGGTCTGGAGATTAAAATAAAAGCGCGGTTGGCAAAACTCAAAACATTAGATCGACAAAGCCAAGACAGTAAGAGGCAGTCTTGAACCATTTTTTATTGGTTGCCTTAGGGGGCGCAAGTGGGGCGATGCTGCGCTACAGTATGTTTCTACTGTTTGGTGCAAATCACCTGTTTCCCTGGGCGACATTGGGTATTAATATCGCCGGCTCATTTGCCATTGGTCTGGTTTGGGGCATGTTCGGGCAAGCCGATTGGTTTCATCAATGGGGCCGTTTGTTGATTGTCATTGGTATTTTAGGCGGGTTTACCACTTTCTCAGCGTTTTCTATCGAGGTTCTGACCCTCATGCAAAACAATCGCCTTATCGCGGCATTAGCCTATATATTTGCTTCCATAGCAACTTGTCTAGTGGCGGTGTGGCTTGGACAAAAGCTAGGGCTTACAACCCTGTCTTACTAGGGAACCTCACTTAGGAAATTTGGATGTTGGATGTAAAAAAATTGCGCGCCGATCCTAACGAGATTGCTCAATTACTTTTAGTCAAAGGTTTTACTCTGGATGTGCCCTTGTATCAGGGTATGGAAGAACAGCGTCGCGTATTGCAACAAGAAACGGAACAACTCCAGGCCGAACGCAATGCAAAGTCAAAGTTAATCGGCCAGGCTAAGGCTCAAGGACAAGACATCACGCCGTTGCTTGCCCAGGTAGGAGATTTGGGAGAACGATTAGAATCTGCTAAGCAAAAATTCACCCAGGTTCAGGCCGATTTACAGAGTTTTTTACAGGCCATTCCCAATACACCTCATGATTCAGTACCGGCAGGCAAGGATGAAGATGACAATGTTGAAATGTCACGGTGGGGAAACTTGCCTGCCTTCAATTTTTCTCCCAAAGACCACGTAGACCTAACCGATCAAGGCGCGATGGATTTCGACGTGGCCGCTAAAATTTCGGGCGCCAGGTTTGTTGTGATGCATGGCCAGCTTGCCCGGCTGCATCGAGCACTGACCCAATTCATGTTAGACACGCACACCCAGCAACATGGCTACCAGGAAGTGTACGTACCCTATATTGTTAACGCCGAAAGTTTATACGGTACCGGTCAGCTGCCCAAATTTGCGCACGACCAATTTCGAGTGGAATCTGAGAATGAAGCCTATTTGATCTCTACCGCTGAAGTACCTGTCACCAACCTCTACCGTAATGAAATAATCAATATTGCAGACCTACCGATTAAACATGTGTGTCATACGCCTTGTTTTCGAAGTGAGGCGGGCAGCTATGGGCGCGACACTCGAGGGATAATTAGACAGCACCAGTTTGAAAAGGTTGAGTTGGTTCAACTGGTACACCCCAGTGAGTCTTGGCGAGCCTTGGACGAACTTACCAACCACGCGCAAGCGATACTGAAAGCGCTGGAGCTTCCCTACAGAACAGTTAATTTATGCGGTGGTGATCTAGGCTTTGCTGCAGCAAAAACCACCGATCTTGAAGTATGGTTGCCAGGCCAAGATCGATACCGTGAAATATCTTCATGCAGTAATTATGTAGATTTTCAAGCTAGGCGCATGCAGGCGCGCTATCGCAGTGGTCCGTCTGCCAAGCCAGAGCTTGTACATACCATCAACGGTTCTGGTCTTGCAGTTGGTCGCACCCTAGTTGCAGTACTGGAAAATTATCAAGACGGTGAAGGTAAGATTGCAGTGCCTGATGTGCTACGCGGATATATGGGAAACGCGACTCACCTTGAGCTGCCCTAGCTATGTTTTATCTACCGCTGTTACACAACTTGCAAAATGCACGTTGCCTGGTTGTAGGGGCGGGTTCAACAGCGCTGAGAAAGATCAACTGGCTGGTTCGAGCAGAGGCTGATGTATGGGTTGTCGCGCCCGCTATAGACCCGGAAATTAGGCGCCTAGCCGCCAATGGTTCTGTAAATATATTAGAAAAAGAGTTCGAAGTAGGTTGTCTAGCGCCAACCCCAAGGCTGGTTATTTGTGCAACCAACGATGCTGGCCTAAACGAAACCGTATATTTAGAAGCAAGTAGACTCGGGGTACTGGTCAATTGCGTAGACGATCCCAATCGTTGTACGTTCATATTCCCTGCAATAGTCGACAGGTTTCCCATTATCATCGCGGTTTCATCCATGGGCGTTTCTCCCACATTGGCGAGGGTTGTTCGAGGCTGGATTGAACAAAGGTTGCCACCGGCATTGGGCGAACTTGCAACATTTGCCGGCTCACTACGTGAGCAGGTTAAAAGCCAGCTTAAGACCGTGAGCGCCCGCATGACATTCTGGGATCGTCTGTTTGTCGGTAACGTACCTGAAATGGTCTTCCAAGGTAAATTACAACAGGCGTCTGCAGCAGCAAATCAGCAGCTCTGCGACAACAATGCTGAACAAGGCAGCATAGCTTTAGTGGGCGCAGGCCCGGGAGACCCGGAGTTACTCACCATCAAAGCTTTACGTCTTATTCAAACCGCCGACGTTGTACTTTTTGACAAATTGGTTAACCCGCTGGTTCTCAACTATGCCCGACGCGATGCAAAACTCATCGATGTAGGCAAACAAGGTCCCAAACCTGGCGCGTTACCCACGCGCAGTGACAACCGTTCCAATCAACAAAGTAGGATCAATCAACTTCTTATTGAGCACGCCAAGCTAGGACGCCATGTGGTGCGCCTAAAAGGCGGCGACCCGTTTATATATGGTCGCGGCGGAGAAGAACTAGAAGCGGCCAGCGAAGCCGGTTTCGATGTTCTGGTTGTACCAGGAATTACCGCCTCTATAGGTGCCGCCAGCTATGTGGGAATTCCACTTACTTATCGGAATTTGTCTCAATCAGTTCGGTTTGTTACGGGTCATCGTGTGGAAAACACGGTTAATTTAGATTGGCCAGAATTCGCCAAACCAGACCAAACCCTGGTGATCTACATGGGTTTAGTAGGGCTTGCCCAAATTATGTCAAAACTCATTGAACATGGCAGTCCTGGCACACGGCCAGTTGCCTTAGTCGAAAATGCGACACTACCAGAACAACGTGTGGTGATCGGTTGTGTTGAAAATATTGCTAACAAGGTAGCACAAGCCAACATACAAGGACCTTCAGTAGTGATTGTGGGCGATGTAGTCGGGCATGCGAGAATTTAATGTGTGGTCACACAGGCTCATTTAAAGGCAGTTAGTTGGGCGAGGCAATCCGGCTAGCTTCGCTGCCATTTTAGCCGGACTAGGTCCAAACAACCCCATCAGATAAATACTGTTGCCTTGATCTGCGCCGATGTTCTCTTGTACCAACCTAACCAACGGGCGCATCGCAGGTGACACCTCGGTTTGCTGATAGAATTCTCGAAGCACTTCAATCACTTCCCAATGCTGCGCCGTGAGATCAATATTCTCACGTGTTGCTAACACCTTAGCGACATCTGCGCTCCAGTCTTTAACGTCAGATAAATATCCCTCTTTGTCGAGGTCTAACATTACGCGCATGTTAGTCATTCCAACTCATCACGGGAGAATGCTGCTCACATAAACCCACCAAATCGGCGTAGTCGATGGCTGAGAATCCTGCTGTCGAGATACCCCGCACCAGCATATCTTGTTCCAGCACAAGCACACTCACATCGACAGGCGGATTATCCTGGACATAAACCCCATCACCCAGTAGAACAATCACATCCTTTTCGGCACACCTTATTTCACAGCTGGCGTAGCCTGTTTGCGAAAATACCAGATGCAGGGTCATGATTGCGCCCCAAGTATCGCGTCTTGTTTGGAAAATAGAATGGCCTGTTCTGCGTAGTCTAGGGGTTGGCTCTTCAGTACTAGGCTTGAAAAGTCTAGCCCCGAGTTCTGCAAGCTTTGCCTGCATACATAGATTGCATCAATTTCATAGGTGGGAAGAGCGCTGAGCACTTTACCTACGGTTCGTCTCCCCAACAACGAAGCATCTTGATTTGGTGTGAGCGCCCAAACACCTTGATCACGAAAAAGAACAGAAACAGAAAAGTCAAAAACGGCACCCACCATTGCAGCTTCCAACAGCTCTATCGTATGGCTAGTGTTATAGGGTGGGCGAGAGATAATACAGAGAATTTTTTTCATGCGGGAAACTCCACATATCTATCACTCGCCGCAATGGCGTCTATCAGTTGGCCCAGCCCAACCAATACAAAGCCGTGGGCCAGGGTGGCAGCGTCAATGTCGTAGCGATTAGCTTCGCTGGCATTTATCACCCCACGCTTAAGTCCATTGGCAATACAGACGGCGAGTTCAAAATTGTGATTCTGCGCCAGTAACTGCCAGGCCTGGGTTGGGTCTGACTCTTCTTGTGGTGGCACCTGACTGCCCAACGCAACGTACACACCTTCATGATAGAAAAACACCCGTTCGATTTGGTGATCTGCTGCGATGCAGGCACGACAGAATTCTAGGGCATGATGGTTACTTTGGCTGGCGTAAGGTGCCCCATGGACAGCGAGGGTGAATTTCATGTCTAAGATTGTATCTATTCCACGCTATAAGAGCATGCGTTCCCTGATTCTAGTTCAAACAAAATACTCACAATTTATTTCTGTTGTGTGTTGGGTGGATGATTTGTAGCTAGTGCCATTGCGGGGAAATTTGATCAATTTTACCGTAACAGTATTGTGTAATGTTTCTATTTTGGATAAATGAGTATTGTATAATGTCACAAGCATTTGGTCATTCGAGGTGCGAGGCAGGTTGGAAAGTAGACCTTCGTGAATCAATTTGCACAATCGAACAATTCATCACCCTGCAGTAGTTCTTTTACCGCTCCGGCTAATTCCCGTCCGCCAAAGTCGGGAATTAGCTCAAGATTCCATTTGGGCTAGGTCGATTGACCATCAAAACCACGCTGGTTGTGAGTTTATCGAAGGTTCACTACTGCATAGGCAGCTTAGAAAAAGACATCATCAGTGGTGAGTTGGCAACAGGCATACTTGTGTTGATTTGGCGGAGGGGCAGGGATTATTCGTCTGAGCGCTCGCGCTCATACTCACCCTTCGGGCTGCGCACAGACGTCGCTACGCTTTGGTCTGTGCTTGTTCTCTCCATCAGCATACGCTGACTGCGAGTCGAACCCTGGATTCGAATCGGAAGGGGTTAGTTTTTCAGTGGCGAGTTGGCAACCGGCATATTTGTGTTGATATGGCGGAGGGGCAGGGATTCGAACCCTGGAAGGTTTT
>JAADHW010000386.1 GCA_013151695.1 Gammaproteobacteria bacterium | reverse complement strand
GTTACGAGTTGGAAGACGGAGTTCATTGTTTGCCGCCTAACGCCCTCTCTCAGCTCACTGGCCAGTATGATCAGTATGTTGTGGTGGGCTCGGGTAAAACCGGTATGGACGCCTGCCTATTCCTACTTAACCGTGGCGTTAAGGCAGATGCTATTCGTTGGATAATGCCACGAGATGCTTGGCTACTGGATCGCGCCTTCATCCAACCAGGTGAATTATTTGCAGATTCCATTAGCAACGCCTTCTTCCAACAATCAAAGATCATGTCGAAAGCATCGTCACTAAAAGAATTATTGGAAAGTATTACAGATCTTGGGCTTTTGATTAGGTTTGATGACAACGTCTGGCCAACGATGTACAGGTGCGCCACCGTCACCACCAGCGAACTTAAACAATTGAAGCAAATAACAGGCATTATTCGACAAGGAAGAGTAAGCAAGATTGCCACCACACACATCGAACTAGAGCAAGGTCAAGTGCCCACTACGCCAACAACCTTGCACATCGACTGCACTGCCGATGGTCTTCAACGCCGGCCAGATGTCAGCGTTTTTAGCGGCAAACAAATTACCCTTCAATCTGTGCGTACTTGCCAGCAGGTTTTCAGCGCCGCTTTTATCGCCCATGTCGAAGTGGCCTATGATGAAGAGGAACAGAAAAATTTTCTCTGCACCCCGGTTCCTCACCCCAATACAGAAATAGATTTCTTAAGAACAGGGTTACTCAATGCGCTCAATGGCGCTCATTGGGCAGCTGATGAAGCCCTCACTACTTGGCTTAAAAACGCCCGGCTAGATGGGTTCACCACCACCACTTCGGACCAGACACTCTCAACCCAGGAATTGGCACAACAAAAGGAAATAATGGAACAAATGCATACCACAGGTATCGCCGCAATTGAAAATATGCAACGCCTACTCGCCCAGGCAGAAAGCTAAATATCCGTTAGGTGTCTTTAACGGCAGGGTGAACATGAACATGACTTAAAATCGAACTCACTGCGTTGTTCCAAGCCAACTCATCTGATTGAGTCCAAGCATCCCCAACTCCACCACGCACGGTCTCAATGACAGCTTGAAAAAAAGCATCGTACATCGCGCTGGTGGCTTGGTAAGCGAGTAGATGATTGTCCAATTCCCAATCCAGATAAGCTCCGGGCGCAAGGTGTTCTTCGTTAAGAAACAAAGTTAAGGCTTCGTTTAGCATCCTGCCACACATGAACTCATCCGCGTGCCCCATCAGAACTTTGGCCTCTGGGCTGAGTGTAAAGAAACGCTCATATACTTGAGGTACTATGTCGCCAATGTTTTCGGCACAAACTTCCAGGGTTTTCTCTATTTCAGCCAATCCATCACCAGGCAATTTAGAACCTCCCTTTATTTCCCAATAAATAACCAATGTTGATCCATGAACTGCAAAACTACAACGTACAATTACTTGGAACTTACCGCAGCGGAGTTGCACAATTACCACAAAGACGGCTTTGTGGTGCGAACAAACGTGTACAGCGTAATTGAGCTCAATATTTTAAGGCAAGCCATCGAAGCCGCTTGTGTCACCGCAACCCAAAATATCCAATGTGGCGATACCTACTACCTAGGCGGCAACAGGTTCGTCGATACCCAACAGTGTACGGTTCAGTTTGAACATCGCGCTGACACCACTACCGTGCGAGTAATCGAGCCAATTCACAAGCTCCACTCGGATATAGACGCCCTTCTAGACGACCCAAGAATTACCTTCCCAATGCGCCAACTTGTCGATCACGATGAGCTGGCGTTGTGGACTTCAAAGCTAAACTTAAAGCGCGCAAACGAAGGGTCAGCCTTTGGCTGGCATCAAGACTCTCCCTACTGGATCCACGACTGCAGCCATGTTGATCAACTTCCCAACGTTATGTTAACCCTTGACCAGCAAACAACTAAAAATGGTTGCTTCAGAGTAATTCCTGGCAGTCACACTCGCGGCATACTTGCCAGCAAAAATGATGGCAGTGAAATGGCGGGCTTCTTTACTGACCCCGGTGCTTTCGATCTGAGCAAGAGTGTCGACTTGACAACCCCCCCAGGCAGCCTGATCTTTTTTAACCCACACATTGTGCACGGCTCCAACGCCAACCTCTCTGACCAACCAAGGCGCGCACTGATACTGACCTATCAGCCGGCTAATCATCGCCTTCTCAAGCACAACAGTATTCGCAACATCAAAGTGCAACGATGATTTACGATGCCATTGTTATAGGTCTCGGTGGCGTAGGCAGCGCCACTTTGTATCACCTAGCCAAACGAGGCGTCAAAGTATTGGGCCTGGACCGGTGGGCACCAGGTCACAACAACGGTAGTGCACACGGTGAAACACGCGTGATTCGACAGGCCTACTTCGAACACCCGGACTACGTTGCACTCCTGCAGCGTTCCTATGCCTTGTGGGACAACTTGGAAACAGAGACGAAACAGCAGCTATTCAACAAAATAGGTGTGTTAGAAATTGGCCCGAACCAAGGCACAGTAATTACAGGTGTGCTAGAGGTCGCAAAACTACATAACTTACCTATCGAACAGCTGACTGCGGCAGAGGTCACTTCCCGCTACCCAGGATTTAGCATTCCCAACGGTTACTGCGCAGTGGTAGAACACAACGCAGGTATTCTTAAAGTCGAGGATTGTGTAACAGGTCATGTCCAACAGGCTGTAGCTACTGGGGCAACACTGCAAACTTCGCAGCAAATCACCCACTGGCTGCGCCAGGCAGATGGAAGTATTACCGTATACACCCAAACTGACGAGTACAAGACCAACAAGCTAGTGATTTGCGCTGGCGCGTGGAGCAATCAGCTCCTCGCTGATATAGGCGTGCAATTAGAGATAAAGCTAAAACAAACTCGTTGGTATGCTTGTCAAACACATGCTTATCGAGCCGAAACACACCCAGCTTTTATGTATGAACTACCCCAGGGTATTTTCTATGGCATTCCACAGATTAACGATCTAGGTATAAAAGTTGCTCGTCACACAGGTGGAGAAGTGATTACAGCGCCCCCTAAAGTACTAAACGATGGACACCTAGACGACAGGTTCGATTCTGAAGAGGGCCAGGCCATCGGCTGGTTTGTGAACAATCACCTTAAACAAACAACCTCGAAGATCACACGCCAAGAGCATTGCATGTACACCCTGACTCGAGACGGACACTTTGTCATAGACCGCCACCCTGAAGATGAAAATATCGTGTTCGCCGCAGGGCTGTCTGGTCACGGCTTTAAGTTTACTTCGGTAATCGGAGAAATTTTAACCCAGCTTGCACTGGATGGTGAAACTGCAATGCCAATCGACTTTCTCAGCTTGAAGCGCTTTAACGCCGGCTATAAATAGTACACCCAGCGCACGTAAATACGGCTAGCTCCGCCTGTTGTCACCGCATCACCAAACACCGGTACACCACCAAATTCATCCCCAGATGCGCCTAGTGGTTCAATCCATCCAAACTCCAAACTCTGATGGTCGCCTGAATTATAGGAAAACTGAATCTGAATCAAACTACTCGAATCACGCAAATTGCTGATCAAAGTTGCAGTCTGAGACAACAATGGGTGCCATTCAAAACGAACACCCAATGCCGCATAGTCTTTCATCAAGTTAAACAGCTCACCACGTTGTAATCGCTGTTGTAGTTCTTCAGGCAGTAACAAAGGACTCGACGGGAGCTTGTTTACCCCCCAACCATTACGAAAATATTCCGCAAATAGATAAGCGTTTCGATCTGCCAGCAGAAAAGTAACATCTGCGTTTACAATACCTGAATAACGCCAATCACCCCTCAAGTCTCTGCTCGCAACGACATCTGAACGCAACATTGCCTGTCCAAGGGGCACTCGGGCACTGAGCGCATACACGTTTTCATCATAGTGTTTGGCTGCGACCAATTCGAATTCTAACGCGCCAGCATAGCCATGCCACTTTAAGGCGGTGCTGGAAACTTGCGAGGATACATCGCGTTGTGAATCACGCCGCACGACATGTAACAGTTGCAAGTCATGGCCGTTGCTCAGTAAACGATCGACGAGCACCAGATCGTCACCCGCTTTGTAATCACGATCAACAACTGTGGGTGAAAATGGGCTAAATAAGTCCATCGGCTGAAACACCATACCACTACCCCAGCTAAGGGCTTGGCGACCAACAGTGAAACTCCAATCTCCGGGTTGCCACTGCAATGCCAAGCGGTCTAGTCGATGAAGACTACGATGTCGTTTGCCGCTTTCGATACCCCAAGTCAGATCCCACAGGCGGTTATTGTCTTCGCTCACCGTTTGATCTACAGAAGAATCTAAACCACCACCAGACGCGGCATCACCGCTGAGGAGTATCAGGGAATGATCAACCAACAAACGCACAGGACCCAAGTCTTGCCTGAATATTGAGCGAAGATCGAAATTTTGATCGATCAGCCGTGTACGACCTTGAACACGCAGCACATCATGTTTGGGTAAAGTGCTGAGCGTACCAAACCATTTCAAGCGGAAATCGGCTTCAAGCGCCCAAACGGAACTACTTAACGCTAAACAAAGCGGGAAACATAAGAACCTAAACAACAACAGCAGACTCATCTTCCTCAATCATACCGTCGTGCAATTTAATTTTTCGAGTGGTATAGCTCATGACCATAGGATCATGCGTGGCCGTTACGATGGTCATGCCCTGTTCTCGATTCAGCTTTTGCAGCAGTGACAACAATTCTTCTGTAGTGGCAGAATCTATATTTGCAGTGGGCTCATCAGCCAACAATAAAGCTGGATTAGTCACTATCGCTCGGGCTATGGCTACACGTTGTTGTTGGCCACCCGATAGCTCTCCCGGCCTACGATGACTCATTTGCGATAGACCAAGCGAGTCGAGTACAGCTGTCGAGCGCGCTCGACGAAGCGCACTGCCGACCCCCTGCAACTGTAAGATGAACTCGACATTTTCATGGGCACTGAGTACTGGAATCAAGTTAAAAGCTTGAAATACGAAGCCAATTTTATGTAATCGCAATTCGGCCAAGGCACTATCTGACAATGTACTTAGCCGGGTCCCGGATACCACAACTTCGCCGCCGTCCGGGCGGTCCAGTCCACCAATGATATTGAGAAGTGTAGACTTACCCGAACCCGAGGGCCCAGATAGGCTCACAAAGTCTCCTTTCATGATACTCACATCTACCCCTCGTAGAGCATAAACCGGTACGGAGTCTTGATCATAGGTCCGGGTTAGACCTGTACATTCAACAACTACTTCACTCATCTGGCTGTTTCCTATTTTGAACTTCTGAGCTATCGATTAGTGCCGCATGGCATCCAACGGTTTAATTTTCACCGCTCGCCACGCAGGGTAAACACTGGCCAAAAAACCCAGCCCCAAACTCATACTCGCAACTAACACAAAGTCGTCTACCAATAATACAGGTTGTAAATGGGTAGACATGCCCACCATTTCCACGCCTGCAGAAAACGAGGAGAGATCTATTCCGTCACTCATACTGAGATAGATTAGGTAACCTCCCAACAAGCCAACAACCACGCCAACACTCATTATAATTGTTGATTCTAAAACGACTTGACTAATCACCATGCGATTACGCATTCCCAACGCCCGTAACATACCCAGCTCTTTAACTCGTTCCATGACCGTTGCAACAAGTGTGTTGACCAAGCCGAAAGTAAGCGCACTCATCATGAGAATAAACCAAATATAAATTGCGCCATCTGCAAACAAGTACATGGCTGCTACTTGGGGTTCAAGTTCTTGCCAGTCCATGACTTCCATATTGGCAAATGTTTCAATCAGCAGCTGTTTGACAGATGCTTTCTGAGGTTCTTCCTTGAGCCGCACCGAAATCTCGGTGATTGCGTCGCTATCGAGCATCTGTTGTAACCGCGCTAAACCGGTAAATACGTATATTTTCTCTAGCCCTGTACCTTGCGCATCATAGATACCCGCTATACGAAAACCACGCTCTCGATTTAACCCGTCCGCGCCCTGAGTAATTATCACCAAACGCCGCCCAACCTTGGTTTCTAATTGTCGTGCTAGCTCCGCACCAACAAGTATCCGATCATCTTGCGTAGCAGATAAACCTTCACCGTCTATGGGCACATCAGCTAAAAAGGAAATCGATTCGGCTTCAGGGTTCACACCCACGAGTTGCACTCCGCGCGTTTCTCGCTCACTCATAATCACGGCAGGTACACGAATGCGCGGTGCCCAGCCCAACAATTTGTCTGCGGGGATATCCGGCTGGAATCCGTCCTCTAATCGAAAACTCCGTTCGATACTCGGATCGTCACGGTAACCAGGCGCATACACCTTAAGGTGACCCGTTAGGTTTGATACCGCGGAATCTAACATGTCGGCTTGAAAGCCTCTTATCAAGGTGTTCATTGACGACACGCCGGCCACAGCCACCGCGATAGCCGCAAACAACATAATGTTGCGTCGCTTATGGCGAAAGATATTTCGCACGCTCAGTTGGTACAAAAGTTTTATGTTCACTTTAAGTCTCTCATCTCACGCCTGTTGCCGAATGGCTTCCACAGGTTGTAGGCGTTGAATGCGCAGGCCTGGTATCAACGCTGCCAGTTGCACTCCAACAAACATCAGCACAGAGGACATTTGCAGCGCTGGCCAGTCGAAGGAAGGATAAATCCGCGGATCCATGTTGTAGCGTGCGAATATTTCATCAGCTTCCACCGGTAGTGGAATGCCAGTTTCCTCTAGCCAAACAATGAGTAACACGGCAACAATGAAGCCAATAGCAACCCCAAGCATCGCAAGAAACAAAGCCTCCAACTGTAACTGCACTTGTAACAACCCAGGCTTCATACCTATCGCGATGAGCACCCCGAGCTCCTGGGTCCGCTCGAACACGATCATCATAAATGTGGTCACCACGGAAAACCCAACAACGATGACAATGACATAGAAGATAAGCTGGGTGCTTACTGCCTTCATGTCGCGCATTTGCTGCGCTTGCGGCATCAGATCTTGCCAAGCCAGCACCGCAACAGATTCAAGTTGCGTAGAAGCTAAGCTCGCCTCGACTTCGCTACGAGTGACATTTGATGCCATGACCACAACAGCATGAGCTTCATTATTACCTAACATCCACGCCTCACGAAAATCATCAATGTGGATCTGCACCAGACTGCGATCGAGCTGGGTTTGCGCGGTGCTGAAAATGCCAACCAAGGTAACTGAAGATGCTGCTATGCCGCCCTCTTTCGCAGTACCTAGAATAATCAGTTCATCACCAACCTGAAGACCAAGATTTCGAGCTAAGCGGGCTCCGACGACCGCTTCGCCCCGACCTTGAAGATACCGGCCAAGGGAAACCATGCTGGCGATTCGAGACCAATGTCGCTCAGTATCGGCCTCCACACCGATGATCTGCGCACCAAAACTGCGTGCTCCCATCGACGCCAACGCAAACCCCTGTGTTCGAGCACTGACATATTCGATTTCATCCCGAGAAGCGAAATACTCCAATGCTGGTGCAGCGTTAATGGTGTAGTCGACCCTCGGATCATCGGAATATTTGACATGTTGAACCTGCAAATGACCTGGCAATATCCTTGCTCCGTTGTCGATCATGGTGTCAAAGGAGCCCGTTTGCACAGAGCGGCCGAACACCAAAAAAAACACCGCAAAGGCTATTGCACTCACCGTGAGCCAAGTCCGTTGGGGGTTTCTCCATAGGTTACGCCAAGCTAAACCAATCAATCTGACTAACATCAATCTACTCGCAAGGCAGCAACCGGCTGCAAATTCCTAATTCGCCAACTGGCAACAAACGCGGCAATTTGAGTTCCTGCCAATAAAACTCCTGGAGCGACGACTAAACTTTGTAGCGTGATAGCTGGGTATATTCTGTCCGGCATATAAAACTGACTGGCAATCTCCTCCATACCTCCTATAGATATTCCCGCTGAGCTGAAGTAGCCCACTAGCGAAACCACCAACAGTAAGCTCACAGCCACACCAACCCCCCACACAAATAGAGCTTCAGCCAGGACTTGACGAATAATAAGACCAGGTCGCATGCCGATGGCCAACAACATGCCAAATTCTCGTGTGCGCTCAAACACCACCATCAGGAAAGTATTGATCACACTGAAAGATACCAAGATAAGCATCGCACCATACATCAGCTTCGCACTAACCCGGTCAAGCTCAATACCCTGAGTCACTTCCGGCATCAATTCGCGCCACGATTGGACTACCACATTATCAGGCAGGATTGTCTGGAGTTGCGAAATTTGCTTCTCTAACAAAGTAAGATCGGCTACCCGAATTGCAATAGTGTGAATCTCATCACCTAGGGAAAAACCATTTTGAACTGCTTCAAGGTGAGTAAAAAGAAGGGTTCGATCCAGCTCCGATTGACCAGAACTGAATAATCCGCTGATGGTTAACACCAGAGCAGCCACCCCACCCTGCTTAGCGGCACCCAACAACACCAATTCACTGCCAACCCCAGCGCCTAAGTTGCGCGCCATAGTTTCGCCGATAACTACTTCGTCAACACCTCTGGGCAATGTACCGCTGGTTAGATTGTTAAAAAACGTTACTACTTGCTGTTCCTTGTCAAAATCAACCCCAACAGCCAAACCACCAAACGAACGATCTCCCACACTTACTAGAGCAAACCCTTGAGCTCTTGGTGCCACGATCAAATTTGGTATTCGATCAAGGTCTCGTACAAGTGCGGTGGCATCAGTAATGGTATGTTCCAGCCTTTCATCTTCGACAAAGCTCTGATGGCTAATTTGAGCTTGCCCGATATAAAAGCCCGTGGCTGTTTCAATCATCGCTTCATACGAGCCATCTTGCATGGCCATACCGACACTTACTAACAAACAAGCAAAGGCAATGCTTCCAGCCGTGAGCCAAGTGCGACGAGGACTACGCCACAAATTTCGCCAAGCGACTCGCCAAACCATACCTCGATACTCGAAGCTGAGTTTAGCAGCGGGCGGCATTTATCGGGTTCTACCTGACTGCAGGGAAAACACAGTGAACAGCCGGTCTTCCAATTCAACGTCAAAATCCATCTTGTGATAGCGAATCTCGGTATATTGGTCTGGTGTTTCAAGGTCGACCATGCGTAAAACAGTTGCCATCACACGGCCACCTAGCTCACCAATTTGCAGAGATTTCATCTGCTTTAGTGGCACTAGGTCTTGGTCGTAATAGGTCAGCTCAATCAGTACAAAATCGTCTCGTATGAGCATCTGTTCTTTACCCCATACCACCGGGGCGTCCTCAAAAGGGATTGCGTCAATCGTATATATCTTATGATTTTCTATTTCCTGCGTGCCCACATGATTCAATTGATAGTGACGCAGATACTTATCACTACGAGATAGGTCGTTGTATGAGAAATCAGACCCCGCCCAGCTTTGCGACATCATAGAATTAGGTAACCGTATGCTGCGATTGATCTTAGGATTAAACGTCCACATTTTGGCGCCTTGTTTTAACAAGGCATTACCAACATCTCTCGCTGGCGCGGTAAAACGAATCAGAGATTCTTCTCGACCGCGTGTCCATGCGCTCAACGTGGAACTGCGATTCCACTCGGGCCGCTGAATAAGCATGCTCATTTCGGCGTAGGAAGAAAGGCCTCGTGTTTGGTCAATGGCCTTAGTGACGAGGCCTACAACATCTAGCGGCGCGTCTAGGTCATTGGCGCTGGCTGGCCCAACAAAGCTCAACAACATAAGCCAGCCGAACAAAATGAAAGAAAACTTGAATCTCACTGCATTTGACCTTTGTAATAAAATGCCGGTAAATCTATACTCGCCCTAATATTAGACCGTGTCAAACTATCTATGTCGCTACGCCAACTGAATAAGGTCAAAGCTCGCGCCGCCATCTTAGCCGCCGCCACCGAACTCGTCTCGCAGCGTGGTGTCGATCAAGCGACAACGCGCGAAATTGCTAAGCGAGCAGGCATCAGCTACCAAACGTTGTACAACTATTTCCCCAACAAGGGTCTGATCATCCAAGAAATACTGTATGAAGAGTGGATCCGCTGGTCGTCTATGGTGGATCAAACCATCAAACACTACAGCAGTGATTTGCTGGGTACTTTAGACGAACTGAATAGAATCTCCCTACAATTTTCAACCGGCGCAAACCAGGATCTCTGGCGTGAGATCACCACCATGGTGTTTCGAAAAGATTTTATCAACAACAACGAACTCTCAGCTAAAGTAGCCATGGCACACGAGCGCTACCACGCCCTTCTTTCCATGGCACAAGGCATGGGACACCTGAAGCCTGAAGTAGATTTACACTTGCTGGCACACACTTTATTTTGCTTAACCGACTATGCCATATTGCGATTTTTTGTACTGCCAATTGACCCTGAACAATACTTGAACACGTTATCTGAACAAACAAAATTGGTGGTTGCACCTTATCTAACCGACAATCAGCACTAGGCGCCTGCGCTCAGGGATGGGGGCAAAAATTTTGCACAACGTTCCAAAATTTTCAGCACTGATGGTAGTCTTACTGGTGACCCACGGATGCACGTCACTTTCGCAACCAGGTTCAAATTCAGGCCCAAACTCAGACACAGACATTCCAAACCGTTTCATCCATGGCACACCAGGGTCTTGGCAAGGCTATCAAGCCTACTTACGCAATCCGCGACTTCAATCTACGGCTCACATGATCGCAATAGATCGGCTCGGTTTTGGTGAATCTGCAAGTAGCGGACCTTGTCCATCATTCGAAGTGCACCTCGCTGGTACAATCATTTAGCCAACATGGGTATTTCACGCTGGCTGCTATCGGACGCACTTAATGCCGCGAACGCAGAAATGATGCGCTTGGCGACCCAGCTAGATGCCCTGGAACTTGCTGCGCTGAGAATTCCCGTAACCATCATTCAGGGAGACCAAGATAGGTTGGTAAACGTTGCTAACATGGCCTATGCACAACAGGCGCTACTTCATGCTACTTTACGCGTCAGGCGTTTTACCAATGCGGGTCACTTTCTTTTTTGGAAACAAGTAGACATGGTTGTCAAAGAAATTCTCCGCTTGCTACCAACGCAAGAATGCAACGTAGCGCAAACAAGTTGCTAGGTAACCTCTGATTAAGCTATCCAATGTGCATACCCTGACCATTAGCCTTCGTGTCGTTTGCTTGTGCCTGGTTGGCTTGCTAGGTCTTGTCACAATGCCGCAAGCTCTAGCCCAAGACTGGAATCTACAACGCGACCGTGAAGGTATTAAAATATTCACTCGCAACGTCGACAACTCTAAGTTTAAGCAAGTAAAGGCCGTCATGCAGATACAGTCGACCTTAGCTGAACTGGTCGCTCTGGTGCGAGACACCAGTGCATGTCCTGAGTGGGCGCAGTTGTGCAAAAAAGCTGAGGAAATAGAGGTCCTCAGTGAAACTGACCTATATGTCTATACGTTAAACACTCTACCTTGGCCGGTGTCGGATAGAGACGCCGTCGCCCACATCCTCTGGCAACAAGATGCAACAACGTTTACCGTCACAATGACGGCTAATTTGGTCAGCGGTAAATTGCCGACTAACAAAGGCGTCGTGCGACTCACCCAAGGAACAACCCAGTGGATTTTCACACCCATAGATGCAGATCAAATTTTGGTCACCAGCACTGCACACATCGATCCTGCCGGCGCAATACCAACCTGGCTGGTGAACCGACTATTGGTAGATTCTCCTTTCAATACACTAAAAGCGATGCGTAAGGCCATTAACTCTCATCGATATGCTGGAGCCACTTACGCATTCCTCTCTGAACCTTCACAACCTTAGGTGAACCGTGCATATGAATTTTGGCATCCACGGATTTTCGAGGCCCCGTACTACCTCTACCTACTGACACCAACCTGTGCTGCAGACCTGGCTACTGCGGTTGAATCTTTTGCCGATAAGCATGGCTACCCGTTAATTCTGAAACCCG
>JAADHW010000063.1:12098-14965 GCA_013151695.1 Gammaproteobacteria bacterium | reverse complement strand
GCTTGTACCTGCTCAGGCTGTAGCGTATTCATTTTCCACCATCACTACTAACTTATTTCACACATGTAACCATTTCAAAAGTGTTGCTGTGCCACGCCGTTCGAAAGGATGGTTTATCGTTGTTTTTAATAGGTTACTTTGCATGTTGTTCAAATAGTAATGTGTTTTGTTCCAAGGTAAATCTAACGGGGGAACGGGAGAAATTGAAATTTCAGTATGGTGTGGACTCAAACGCAATAGTTAGAATCATCACACTCTCTCGTAGTGTGAGGATATGTGCCAAGCAGTGGGAGGGGTTTCTAGTCACTGCACAAAAGTGCACTGAAAATCTACAGGACGTACCAATTTCCATACTGCCCATATCGGAAGAATATAGAAATGAATTAGGTATTGCCCGAATGGACAAATTTAGCACCCATATTCCATTAGCTAAAATTGCTGATCATTCTCTCGGCGCTTTTTTTTGAGAAGTGTTGGCACATCAGGAGCTAATCAGGGTTTGGAGCAATTCGTATCAATCTTTCATGATGGTGTCGCCTCGGGTCCCTGGTCAGATTCTTTACATGGACGTTTCGCCTTAAAATCATACTCAATGGATGGTTGGAGGAAAAATGTCACAAGAAGAGAAAACAAGGTCCCGGAGCGCAACGATTTTATTGCTCGTGGGACGCTCGAATGGGGTGTAGCTGATCATACCCTCACTTCGTTAAGTTCGTATTCCCACTACGAATATATAGATGAATGCGAGTGTGATTTTACTGTTACACCACTTGCTCAACTAAATGGGGATGAGGATTACAGGCAATGGACGCAGGAGTTGCGAGTTACATCTCCGGCTGATAAACCGATTGACTATATTGCCGGTGTTTATGGCGATAGGTCAGACGAGTGTTTTGCAGCTTCAGATTCCGACCCACATGCAAGACGATTCGACCACCACTTAAACCAATCTGAGCGAGGAAATAATGGAATTACCGCAATCCACAGAGCCATTACGTAATGTCAGTCAGGCAGAACGCGATGCCTTCGAGCGCGACGGTGTTGTTTGCCTGCGGGCTGTCTATCCGCAGGACTGGCTCGATTACTTGGCTACACAATTGAATGATATTTTTTACAACCCCGGGACCCGGGAAGTTTCAAGGCGTGGGCTCGACGGACATAGTGCCGCCGGCATGCGTTCAGATATGGTAGAACTCACTCGCTCTGCTGCCTCTGCGCAGCCCAACGTAAAACTCGCTATAGAAGGCGCGGACGCGGCAAAGATACAAGGCCGCAGTGTTGTGGAGACGGACGCTTCCTTCTGGCATGCTGGCATGCGCGCGCACCAGTTGAACGGCCCGCTAGCCAACATCGTGGCCTCGCTCACCGGCAGCTCGCAGATCAACTTCTACTCCGATCAGCTATTCCTGAAAGAACCCGGCTCTCTGGTGAAGACCCCTTTCCACCAGGACAAACCATACTTTTTAGTGGACGGCGGCATCGTCGCAGTGTGTTGGGTACCAGTGGACGAGGTCACCCGAGAAAATGGCGCGATGGGTTACGTGAAAGGTTCGCATCGCTGGGGCAAACTGTTCAAGCCGAGTGACTTCATCACGGAAAACGGCACTTTTCAAGAGGCCAATGGCGTCGATATTGGCGGTCTCGACACGCTCGATCCGGTGGACTCCGAAGACCCGGAGGTGATCTATTTCGACACGAAACCAGGCGACATCATCATACACAACTGGAGCACACTGCATGGCTCAGCTGGCAACAGCTCCGAGGGAAAAATGCGCAGAGCTGCTTCCGTGCGCTACGCGTGTGAGGGCTGCTACTTTCATCAGCGCAAATCGAGCCCGGAGCCNNGGTTGATCTGGAGGAGGGTGAGCCTCTGGAGAATAGCGAGCGCTTTCCTGTCGTTTGGCCGAGGTGAATATCTGGAAGGCGCTACCCATACCCAGTTGTCCTATCATCTCGCTTCTTTTTAATGTCGAGGTGTGCTACGCAGGTTCCAGCCAGACATTCCAGTTCAGGTATAAATCAAGATCCGCCACAAGCACTATGATTCGCTAGAAACCACTTCGCGCGCCAATGCGCGTAGTGCTCGACGTAACAAACGAAATAACTCGGGTATGTCAGTAGTTTGCGGGTCGATATGATGGGCCACAAAGGCGCCGTCTACCATCGCTAGCGCCAAAGTAGAGTATTCTTTCGCAAGATACTGGGCATTTGACCCAGCAACTGGTTGTAGATAAGAGGTTATCTCTGTACGCAAACGTTCGCGGCCTTGTGATCTAGCCCGCCGGATTACGTCAAGAGAGGCGTCGTCTACTTCCCTTCGTTCAAGTGCAATTAAAAACAGCAAACGCAAGAACTCAGGATGATCTTCTAGCGAACTTGCAATTTTATCTGCTGGGGCGTCAACACTAGGCAGTGTCTCAAACCAGTGCTTGGCACCCTCCTCTACGACCGCAGCTAAAATGGCTTGTTTGTTTGCGAAATGCCAATAGATTGAGCCTGAAGGCAACCCTGATTTTTTGCTGATCGACGATATGCTGGTGCCTGCAAACCCCCGCTCAGCCATCAATGCTGAAGCGGCACCAATGATCTTTCGTCTTGATTCGACACCAAGTGCCTCTCGGCGGGTTAACTTTAGTTTCATAAACATCTACATTAAGCCGCGATATTGCCCGCCGTCCAGCAGAACATTCTGCCCAGTGATGAACCCGCCATATTGGCTGCACAAAAATGCACAGGTTGCGCCGAACTCTTCTGCTGTGCCGAAACGACCCGCTGGAACTTGCCGCATCATTTTAACTCGAAATTCAGCAGCGTCAGCGCCGCTCGCTGTCGCAAATTTGTCATGGTTGGATTTTAATCGATCAGTG
>JAADHW010000063.1:0-12075 GCA_013151695.1 Gammaproteobacteria bacterium | reverse complement strand
TAATGTTGTGCTTCGCAACCTCACGGGCGAGCCCGCCACTGAAGCCAGTGAGACCGGCGCGAGCACCATTAGATAACCCAAGCATAGCCACCGGTTCCTTTACCATATGGCTGGTGATATTTATGATTCTACCGAACTGTTGCGTTTGCATGTAATCAATAGTTGCCTTAATCAGCTCTATTGCAGATAGCATATTTGCATCAAGTGCGGCTATCCAATCATCTCTACTCCAGGTTCGAAAATCTCCGGGTGGAGGACCACCGGCATTGTTAATCAATATATCGGGGTTCGGGCAAGCTTCGAGTAACTTAGCACGCCCATCCTGGGTTGTGACATCGGCACTAATACCGTTTACCTGCCCAGTACCGAGTTCATCTAATTTTGCGACAGCTGCTTCAATGTTCTGCAGTGTTCTCGCAACGATGAAAACATCTACATCTGCCTCTGCCAAGGCTGCAGCGCAGCCATAGCCTAAACCCTTGCTTGCGCCACATACAATAGCCGTTCGGCTTTTAATACCTAAGTCCACAAAATACTCCTAGTTTCATTCTGCTGATCGATGCCCCCAGATACTGGGCGAATTGTGATGCGCTACAGACCAGTTTTTATCAACGGTTCTCGCACCATAACCAAGCTCGACGTCGAACCCGGATGGTGTCTTCGTGTAAAAGGACACCATTCGGTCGTTGGTGTGGCACCCTAATAAAGTCGTCACAGGAATGTCCATTGCAAGGGCGCGGTCATTGGCATAGCCGACTTCATTGAGTGAATTTACCTGTACCATAAAATGGTTCAAGTGCTTGTTGGTAGGGGCGGCAGCGAGTGCGATGGTATGATGTCTTGGGTTGCAGTGTAAGAAGGTTAGCATCAACTTGCCGAACATTAAGATTGTATCTGAAAGGAAAAAACCCAGCCCTTCGGTATAGAACGCATACTTTTTTTCGTAGTTTTTTGTATACAGAACAATGTGCCCAAAACCTTGATCACCAGTCACAAACTTGCCAACACCTGCCGGTGATACAAATGGGGTTTCCGCGGCCTCAGTAGCACCATAGTACAACTCGACCTGTAGACCATCTGGATCTTGAACTACGTAAAGACACGATACGCCGCGCCGAGCGGCAAGAGCATCATCTTTTTTTGGCGGGCATCCTAGTTCACTCAATTGATTACACAGTGCCATTAACGTCCGCTGGTCACGGGCATCGTAACCAGCGAAAACTAAATCCTCAGCCTTGCCTTGCTGGATACTTAGGCGCCAAGCTTGGTCGTCCATGCGGTAGCTTAGTTCGTTGGAGTCGGTACTCATATTCATAAGCCCGAGAAAATCTGAACAGTACCTTTGCCACTGTTCGATGTGTGACGATTCGATACCTATATAACCGAGTGATTTTACGTTCATTAAGCGCCTCTATGACTAGCTGTTAGCCTCTAAATATCGAAATATGGCGGTACTTTCCCGGGGTGGAGCTCGGAATAGCCAAAAGTTTGTGCCGCCTTGTCAGGATCGTTAAACGCGTGAGCTCGCATGGCGTGGACATCTCGAAAGTATCGCTGCATTGGATTGTCTAAAAAGATGGCATTTCCACCACTGGCTTCGAATAACAAATCTACTGCTTTGACGCTGCGCTGAACCGCGTTGGCAGCATACCAGCGAGCTTGCGCGCGAAGCCTTAGAGGCACAGCTGTTCCAGCATTAGCTGGCTCCCAGAGCGATTGTAAAGAATGACGCATTTCGGATTTAGCAGCATCGATTTGCGCAGTTGCTTCCGCGAGACGTCGTTGCGCTGGAGGGAAATCTGCTGCTTTTGCACCATCAATAGCAGCGATCTTGTTCTGCATATAAGATCTGTAAGTGTCGAGTGCCCCTTGCGCAGCGCCAATAGCAGGGGCAACTAACGCAAAGTTAAAGACACATGCCCAAGGTAGCCGAAACAACGCGCCATCGTTGATTTTTTGTCCGGGATTGTCAAGGTTGTAAGCATCTGTCATGCGATGTGTGCGGTGCTCTGGAACGAAAGCATTCTCGACGCTGATAATCTTGCTACCGGTCCCAGCAAGCCCAGAGACGTGCCAATTATCGATAATTTCATAGTCGCTGCGTGGTATAAGAAAAGTACGCATATCCGGAATGGGATTATCGCTTGGAACTAAGCCACCGAGAAACACCCAATTGCAATGATCGCAGCCGCTAGAGAAAAACCACCGACCAGAGACTCCATAACCGTTGTCGGCGAGCTCAACCTGCCCGGTAGGTGCGTAAGAAGAACTGATTTGGATGCTTGAATCTTCACCCCATACATCCCTTTGAGCTTGTTCTGGAAATAGACCGAGCTGCCAGTTGTGGACGCCAACGACACCCAGAAACCAAGCGCTTGAGGGGCACACGGTACCGACTTCCATGACACCCTCATAAAAATCCATGGGGGTCAGTTCATCTCCACCCCAATGGCTTGGTTGTATGCAACGTAACAATCCCGCTTCTTGGAATGCGGCGAAGGTTTCATTTGGCAGTCTTCGCAAAGTCTCACATTCAGCTGCACGTTCCCGAATCGACGGAAGCAGCTCACGTACCCGATCAATATATGATGTTTGGCCCATATCAATTTTCTCTTGGTCGAATGTTCTAGAACGATCGACCAAGATTAGATCCAGTTTGGTTAGATGTCAACGTAGCAAACCCATATATTGCTTACACCGTTATCAGCACCGGTTGCATAAAAATACAATCCACCAAACTTATCTCCTACTCGGTATGATTCAGACACACATAGATATACAAGCCCGCGAGGTGAACTGTGAAGAAAGAAGAATTTTTTAGGCATGCCAGGCAAGACCGCAAGGGACCGTTAGACGGTATGGTGGTGGTTGAGGCAACCACCACCTGGGCAGGACCCATGGTTGCTTGTTTATTGGCAGATTACGGTGCACGAGTTATTAAAATTGAACACCCTACCGGGGATGTTATCCGGCGACTGCCTCCCTTATTGCCGAATTCTTCACTTTCCGTCTTAGATCAAACCGTAAATCGAAACAAAGAATGCCTCACCCTCGACCTGCACCACCCAAAAGCTAAAGAGATATTTCTGCAATTAACCACCAAGGCGGATGTGGTTGTTGAAAATTTCAAACCCGGCACGATGGCGTCGTGGGGCGTTGGTTATGAAGATGTAAAGGCAGTAAAACCCGATGTAGTGTATATCTCGATCAGTGCATTTGGACAATTTGGTGAACACTCAGACCGACCCGGTTACGATCCAATTGCACAGAACTATACGGGTTGGACATCCCTCAATGGTGATCCTGACGGAGATCCGGTAAAAGCACCCACTTTTCTGGGCGATGATCTGGCGGGTATACACGGCGCACTCGGTGCGCTGGCAGCACTAAGGCATAGGGACATCAGCGGCGAAGGTCAGCATGTGGACGTATCTTTAGTCGACTCACTTTTGTACCACTGTAACGGCCAGTTAACTTGCGGTGCTTTGGGTTTAGAACAACCAAGGCTCGGCAATCAATTTGGCATGGCTGCCCCGGTCGATAACTACGCGTGCAAGGACGGAAATGTTTTGGCTGGTGTGTTACTCGACAGTCATTGGGTTGAACTCGCCAAGTTGTTGGGACGCGAAGATTTGAGCGACCTGAAAATTCCCGATCGACTACAACGACGCGACGAGCTGAACGACATCCTAGCCGCATGGTGCGCGGCACGAACTGTCGCGGAAGTTGAAACAATTCTAATGGCCAAAAATCTAATCGTGACGAAGGTAAATGATTTCCGGGATACCGCAAAAGAAACCCATATTCATGACCGAGATATGCTGCAGGACTTGAAGCTGACAGACGGCAGTGAAGTACCCATTACTAATTCAGCTAACAAATTTTCGAGAACACCAACCAACATACGCTCCCACGCCCCGAGTATCGGAGAACATACAGACTCCATCTTGAGTGAATTAGGATATGGCGCCAGCGAAATGAAGCTGTTCAAAGAGGACAAAGTAATTTAGCCCTCAAACCGAGCTCGTTCGTCCGGCAATTCGATCAGCAGTATGCCGGTATTTTCCAGTTGTAAATAACGGAAAGATACGCTGCTTGCAACGTCTACATCCATTGTAATTAGTGGGCACTCTGTCTATTATCTTACATTGTGTTCGGCGCTAATTCCCCCGCCTGCTACGCATACTCCTCCATCACGCGAGACGCAAAAAATGGCTCATATTCACCCTCTCGACCCCTTCACTGTTGAAGAATTGCAGGTTGCGGTCAAAATTCTGAGCGACAGCAATAAGGTCAGTGAAGCAGTACATTTTGCCGGCGCATTTCCAGTTGAGCCCCCTAAGAAAATCGTTCGCAGGTTTGTGTCGGGTACACCGTTTGATCGCGAAGTCAGATTGCGCGGCTATGACCGTGAGCACAGTGGCAGCTTTGATGCTCATATCTCGCTGACACAGCTGAAGCTGATTAGCTTTGAATGGGTGTCGCGCGGTCATTCGCCCCTATCGCTGACCGATTACATTCGCACCGTCGAGCTGGTCAAAGACGACCCAGCCTGGCAAACGGCTATGCGTAAGCGTGGTATTGAAGACCTCTCTTTAGTGCAGGTTGATCCATGGCCAGCGGGTGGTTTCCCACCTTCCGATGTACCGGAAGGAACCCGCGTGATGCGCGCAATCTCATTTCTTCGCAAACACCCCAAGGGTAACGGCTACGCTCGACCCATCGAAGGTGTCATGGTTTATGTTGATTTAGAGAATGAGCGCGTTTTTCGAGTTGATGATTATGGCGTTGTTCCAATCCCGACTGAAGATGGCGATTATGATGCTGCCAGTGTCGATCGACTGCGGGAAGACTTGCGCCCGATTGAGATCACGCAACCCGAAGGCCCCAGTTTTACAGTCGAAGGATATGCTGTTGAGTGGCAGAAGTGGAGTTTTCGTGTCTCACTGCATCCTACACAGGGGCTTGTTCTGCACCAGCTGGGATACCAAGATGACGGGCAACTTCGTTCAATTCTGTACCGAGCCTCACTCTCCGACATGGTGGTGCCGTATGGTGACGTATCTCCCATGCATAGCTGGAAACACGCCCTGGATGGTAGTGAAGCAAACATGGGGCAGTTTGTTAATTCCTTAAAACTGGGTTGCGACTGCATCGGAGAAATTCAGTATTTTGATGCGGTACTGCTTGGGTCGAGTGGCGAGCCATTCACCGTCTCAAATGCCATCTGCATGCATGAGGAAGACTACGGTATTCTCTGGAAGCACACAGATCTGCAAGGCGGAACTGTAGAAGTCCGACGATCGCGTCGTCTAGTTATTTCCGCAGTTCATACCGTCGGCAACTACGAGTACGGTTTCTTTTGGTATTTGTACATGGACGGTACGATCCAGATGGAAGTGAAGCTGACGGGTATTGTTGGAGTGTCTGCTGTCACATTCGATGGCGGCACAGATACCGCACCGCTGATAGCCCCTCAACTCGCCTCCCCCGTGCACCAGCACCTTTTTTGTTTCAGGCTCGATTTTGAGGTAGATGGTGCGCAAAACAGTATTGTAGAACTGAACATAGAAACAGACCCAATTGGACCTGAAAACCCGCATGGCACCGTGTTTCGTTGCAAAGCAACGCCGCTGACGCGCGAGAGCGCAGCCAAACGCAATGTCGACCCTGCTCGAAGTCGTTCTTGGAAAGTCATGAATCCAGGGGTATCCAACCAACTTGGCGTTCCTGTCGCGTATAAGCTAACACCCCAAGGTAGCCCCACAATGTTAGCCCACAACAGCTCACCTCATGCGCGTCGTGCTGGTTTTGCCAAGCACAACTTATGGGTCACACCGTATAGCCCAAACGAGCTGGCCGCGGCCGGTGAGTTTACCAACCTACATCCCGGCGGCACTGGTTTGCCAGAATACACAGCTGCTGATCGATCCATAGAAAATACCGATCTGGTTGTTTGGCATACTGTTGGGCTCACTCATGTTCCGCGTCCTGAGGATTGGCCGGTGATGCCAGTGGAATACTGTGGCTTCATGCTGCAGCCGGTCGGATTCTTCAACCGCAACCCAGCACTCGACGTACCCCCGCCTAAACATTGCGAAAACAAACAGGCCAACAAGTAAACGGGTGGTTTATGAAATTATATGACTCTCCAGGTACGCCGAACCCACTGCGAGTTAGATTATTCTTAGCAGAGAAAGGTGTCGACGTTACCATTGTCAGCTGCGACACGAGCAACAACGAGCACCAAACACCGGAATTTCTACAGAAAAACCCTAGCGGAAAGGTTCCCGTACTTGAGTTAGATGACGGTCGATGCCTAGGAGAATCTGTAGCTATTTGCCGCTACATAGAAGGTATTTACCCCACGCCTAACCTCTTTGGTAACGACCCTTTTGAGTTGGCGTATATTGAAATGCGGCACCGCCAGATTGAACTGGAATTGTGGATGCAGATTGAGACGTCGTGGGACAATGGCCCACTGGTCACCCGCGTAAAACCAACAGATCAAATACCGGCTGCCAAACGCGCAAGTGACGCCAAGGTAAAACGTTATTATGAAAGGCTGGACGAAGAATTTTCTGTTGCAGAATATGTGGCTGGTGAAAAATTTACCGTAGCAGATATCACGCTTCTTGTTGGCGTAAACTTTGCGACGTCGATGGTCGATTTAAAACCAGATGACACACATGTAAATTTATGGCGTTGGCATGCATTGGTTTCTAGCCGACCCAGCGTAAGACAATGTTTAGGCCAGTAGTGTTCGTACCTTAGCCAACCTTTCGATGGAGCGTAGTGCCAGCTTGTGGTCTTTGTGCAAATCACGAACAATGATGTCTGTATAGCCTAGCCCGCCAAACGCATGGAGTGTGGATGCCACACCCTCGGCGGTGTCGATGACCAGTGCTTCAGGATCGAATCCACGATAGCCATCACGAATCACTTCTTCTTTGGTCATTTTGGCCTCCTCCGCTGAGTCGGCAACGTAAACATCGCGTCGCAGGGCAACCCTTGCCGGCAACGTTTTACCGTGTTTTGCCAATGCTGTTTGATATACATCCATCGCCTTGTCTGCTTGCGCTAGCGTCATCGATGGATCGGCCAACCAGCCATCACCGATTCGCGCGACGCGTTCAATTGCGAGTGGTGCAGTAGCGGCAATCCATACCTGTATTGTGCTAGGCGGCAAGGGGAATATCTTGGCGCTATCAAACTTCCATCGTCCATCGAGGGAAACGGTTTCACCGGCCCATAACGCCCTCATGCACTCAAGAGACTGTTCAAGAGACGACGTCCGATATTTGATATTTACACCCATCCCTTTGAATTGGTAGTCGCCGCCACCCAGCCCACATTGCACAATGAAATTTCCCTGGGCGATGCAGGCGAGGGTTGCGATTTGCTCCGCAGCGAGTACCGGGTGCCACAGTGGTAACAACAACAACACGCCAGAATCTTTGGTATTCCATTCAGCCAACAACCGTCCCATGACGGGAGTATTTTGGTAATACGCGGTGACCGGGGCATCCTTCAAATGCGGGGGTGCGATGTGATGATCACCCACAAAAAGTGATTCAAGGCCGGCCTTTGCTGCTGCCTGGGTTCGTGCAATCATTTGTTGCACACCATCACGTACGTTATCGGTTTGGTATGCACTTTTTACCCACATGCCTATCTTCATGTTATGTGGTCCAAATGTTCTTGGCGACGGGCTTTGCTTGTGAGAGGTTCAAAGAGAAAAGTTCGAAGACAGAACCGAGTTAACGTAACACCACCTCACCATTTGGCGAAAGTATCCGTGCACTCATGCTGTCAAAACCTTCCGCAATTTCTATGTCCACCCCCAACTCCTTGATGAAGTTGCGCAGGTCCTGGTTATTGGTGGTTAACGTAAACCCCTCCAGCGCACACCCGCCAGGGGTGTCGTTTGCAGGGTGAGGGGAATCCAACCAATTGATAAAAAATGGCATGAGGTTGTCAAAAGGGTGGTTGCGAATGAAAAGCATCTGCCAATTTAGCTGGCTCCCGCTGGGTTGGATACGACTCCCTTGCGCCGTCGTGTATCGATATCCACAGCGATCAAGCAGAGGAATCACTTGAGTAAAACTGTCGAGCGCTATTGCCCAGGCTAAGATACCTGGAGATTCTCGTTGCTGCAGGTCTGCACCTAATGTCCCAGATAAATTTTGCTGGGTGTCAGGTGCGATGACTTCCAAGTATCGGTTATTTCCGAAAGACAATAGTGCGTTACAAGTCCCTTTACCCGCGTGAGAACCACCAACTTCAGCGGTAACTCCCGTGAGCGCGCAGATGTCCTCTATGCCGCTGTGCAGGTTGTTGGTGGCATAGATTATGTGATCCAGGGTTAACACTTTAATCTCCGGTTTGTTGTCGCAAAATTCTACACCGAGACTGTAAAAGTCAGACGCTAAGCAACTTGCTCGGTAGTGCCCCTGGCCACAAATTCATCGCCACTTAAGTGTGCTATTTCAGGTATTTCATGTGCAACGTACAAAGCGGGATCATCTTCTAATAGATGTATGTACTCACCCATAAACTCAATCCACGCATCGCTGGTATATAAGGCAGTTAAGGCGTCGATGTCACCTTCATGCTCAATTATGGCCATAATTGTATAGCGAATGTCCTGGGATGCTGTGCCGCTGGGGTCAAACCGCCGTTCTGTGCGATAAACTTTATAACTGGTCATACCAGGTAGATTGCGCACAAACCATAATTTACGTTGTTTGAGGAAATCTTCGTAAAGGTCTTCTTTTCCGGGTTGAGTGCTGTGCGCTGTGATCAAATAAGCCATGTCAATCTCCCTTGTGTCGCGTTGGTGGTCACATAATATTCAAAACAGAATGGAATATATTAGACACTCTGTTCGATAAATTATCAATGGATGTTTTTGGCCTGATGTTCATAATAATACACTTGATATAGTAATTTCTAACAATGAAGGCACGCCAGACCAATGCAAAAGAAAGAAGATCGACGTATTCAACGTACTCGACAATCCCTACAGAGTGCGCTTATCGACCTAATCCTTGATCGAGGATACGAACAGATCAGCGTGCAGGATATCGTTGATCGCGCCAACATAGGAAGGTCAACGTTCTATTCGCACTATTCATCTAAGGACGCCGTTTTTTTTGACAGTTTTCAGCCCCTCGAATCGATGTTAAGGAAATCCCAGACAGAGACCATGGCTGATCCAAATTATAAGCATTCGTATAGATTGGGTTTTACTAAGTTATTATTTGCCCATGTGGGCGAAGACCAACATTTGTATCGTGCTTTGGCAGGTGAACGAGGTGGAACGCTTGCTGCAAATCAAGTTAAGAAAATTTTGGTTGATCTTGTAGGAAGGGAATTTAGCAAGCGCTTAAGCAAGAACAATGTCACACCAATTGTGTGCGAAGCCGCAACACATTTTGCGGTTGGTGCAATCATCGGAATACTTACTTGGTGGCTCGATCACAAAACTGGTTGGACGTCGAGTGAGGCAGATGAGTACCTTCAGTCCCTCATGTCTCCAGGCCTGCAAGCCATCTTTGCAAGTGAAGACAGCGCTTACTAAGCAGCCACCGCTCACTCCAATAGAATATGTCCAGCATCTTATGGCTGCTTGAGTTGTCTCAAATATATTGAACACAGACATAACATGTTTTCAGCAATGAAATGCGTGTAAAATGCACCTACCCAAGCCCCGAGCGTGCCTATGAACACTAAGCTTTTATCCTTGAGCCTATTCATCTGTTACCTCTTTCTCACCCCTACTGGTCATGCCGCGTCAAAGCTGGAACTCGACACAAAGGCCAAAGCGGTGTTGCAGAAACTATATAGCGAACAATCTGCCGCCCGTCAGCTCGGCGCTAAAGCCGCTGGCATATTAGTGTTTCCCAGAGTAATCAAGGCAGGCATGGGTATTGGCGGCGAAATTGGCGAAGGTGTTCTACTAAAAGGCAACACAATCTCCCAATATTACCGCGTAACCGCCCTGTCGATTGGATTCCAACTGGGCGGCCAGGCAAAATCTG
Source organism: Gammaproteobacteria bacterium (assembly GCA_013151695.1). Lineage (GTDB taxonomy): Bacteria > Pseudomonadota > Gammaproteobacteria > Pseudomonadales > Azotimanducaceae > UBA4421. Next base: position 2,032 of record JAADHW010000063.1, on the reverse strand, counting down.
AAGTCATCATGTTCATGACTCAAGAGTCTCTGCGGCAATTTGTCCAAGGTGATGGCTGGGAAGCAGGCGTTGACGGCAGCATTGCAGTCATTGAGTTCGGCGTAGGCCGAGAGATCGATACCAACTCAATCCGCAACGAGATCATCGCGTTCATCTTCGACAACAAAGGTTTGATGTATAACTTGAGCCTAGAGGGGTCTAAGTTCTGGAAAATAAACAAATCTTAGGTCACAAACTGTCTAATCGGCAAACAAGCCCGAGTGGCGTGTCTCTAGATCTAACAAGAAACGCTTAGACTCTAGGCCGCCACCAAATCCAGTCAGACTGCCATTGCTGCCAATGACTCGATGGCACGGGATGATCAGCGCAATCGGATTGTTGCCGTTCGCACTACCCACAGCGCGCACCGCTTTTGGGTTCTCAATGTGTTGCGCTATATCTGCATAACTTCGCGTTTCCCCATAAGGTATTTCTAACAAAGCGTTAAGCACAGACAACTGAAATGCCGTGCCAGAGGGCAACAGCTCTAAATCAAAGACCTTTCGTCTACCTGCAAAATATTCAGCCAATTGTTTTTTAGTGCGCTGGAAAGGCGCGTCGTACCTTTCCCAATCAGAGTCCGCCCCGCGCGCCTTCTTACCCGTTGAAAAATACAGCCCACTCAAAGAATTGTGATCCCCTACGAGCAGTAAAGGACCAATGGGGCTATCAGTATAAGAATAATACATGGCTAGGGAGAACCTCTAGTGACCTTTTTGCGAACACCGGCGGCGTACCATAAATACATCAAAGCGTAAGCACGCCACGGTTGCCACGCTGCAGCCCGTTTACGAGCCTTTGATGGCGTACACTCCAGCTCTTTTAACACCACCCAATCGTTATCTGGAAAGGCATCTGGATCTTTTAATGCTCTCATTCGAATATAGTTGGCCGTCCATGGTCCAATGCCTTCAATATCTTGTAACTGTGCTTGTACGCGCTCGTAATTCTGGCAGTCATCGATATCGATAACCCCGGCGAGGGTGAGGGCCGCCAGTTTACTCACCGCCCTGCCGCGGCGCCCCGGCATTCCCAACTCTGCTACTTCGCGATCAACCAGTTGCCGGGCTGTTGGAAATAAGCCGCCGCCGTATTTGTCTATCATCTTGTTAGCTAGAACCGTACCACGTGCAACACTGACTTGCTGCCCAAGTACAGCGCGCACCGCAGTTTCGAACCCATCCCATGCCCCGGGCACCCGCAACCCCGGCGCGGCCTTCACCCACGCCCCGAGCCGGGAGTCTTTGAGCAAGGTTTCATGCACGGTTTGGCCGTCTGCATTTAGGTCAAAGACTCTACGCACACGGCGTAACAAGCTATGAATGGGCTCAACGGATAGAGGTAAATTCACCCGTAAGCGCATACCCTCCTGCGCCACACTTAACCATTGCTGTGGTTGCTGGCTCGACTGTTGCTGAATAAGCCTGCTGTATACCCATGTGCCTGGACCACCCGATACACCTTCGACCCCTAACAAGGCTCGTTTGTCCAAGTAAGAAAAGATCCAATCAAAGTCGTAGGGCGCAGGCACATCGAGCACAACGGTTATGCACAGCCCGGTTACAGGTTTGTTTTCTCCACGCAAGTCTTTTGGCGCACAATGATAAACACTGCGAATTTCTGCATTAAAACGACTCACACTCCCATAACCCGAATGTTCAGCGACATCAATGTGAGACATTTGCGTGCTCGCCAACAAATCCTTGGCTAACTTTGCCCTAAAAAGTTTGGCCACAGTTTTAGGCGAACTGCCAATTTCTTGGGAAAACAGTCGCGACAAATGTCTCTCTCCCACTTCGAGGGTTGTCGCCAACTGCTGCACCGAGTGATGGTTAAGATAGCCCGCTTCGACAAGCCTCAAGCCACGCAAGACGGTGTCGGAACCTAGTGTCCATTCAGGCAAACGTTGGGCTGACTCCGGACGACAACGTCGACAAGGCCGATAGCCAGCGTCTTGCGCTGCAGCGGCGCCTAAGTAGTAGCGAACATTACC